>NZ_CP060084.1:1631250-1957500 GCF_014211975.1 Teredinibacter haidensis | reverse complement strand
GCATTGGTGGATACCTTGTGTTAACTCTGGACATGGAAAAGAATTTATCTTAATGTCTTCCCATCTTCTGAGTTGTTTCAGGATGAGTAGTAAATTTAAAAGGCGAGTTCTGTTATTCATACCATAGTATGAAAAGAGAGTTTTCTGGATGTACTGCTCAGCCGACTGACACGCTTTAGTTTAGGAATACAGGGAAGATATTGAGTATTGTAACAATTAACATAATAAAAATAGATATAAGAGGTGTAGACATGGCTGATAGAGAACTCGGCACTGTCAAGTGGTTCAATAACGCACGCGGTTATGGATTTATTACTCGCGGAGAAGAGTCGGAAGATATCTTTGTGCATTATCGTAATATTAGGGGCGACGGATATCGCTCCCTCAACGAAGGTCAAAAGGTTGAATTTGAACTTCAGAAAGGTGATAAAGGCTTACAAGCCGAAGATGTTGCCTGTATCTAGACTAGCCGTATCACGGCTGTTCAAGTTAAGCACTTCCTCCAAGGCAGAGAATTAATTCTCGAAATTGTTTGGAATTAAGCCAAATTAGCTGGGCGTCTATTAACGCTCAGTTTGGTTTTACGTGCTCCCTAGGATATCGCTGAATAAAGTCGTTAGTGCTCAGTGGAACCCTTCAGGGGCTCCTTGGTTAGTATGCTCTCGTCGTTTGCAACTTTTCATGCGTCCAGCATGCGTAAATCGTTGTTCTGCAATTGCGTATTCGTCTGGAGGTCTGAGTGTTAGCGGTTCTATTCAGCGGTACCCTAATTCTTTAATTGCCTTCTTTCTCGAGTGTTTGCAAATCGAATTCGGGATTGGTGAACGGCGTGATTTTTACCAGCAGACCGAGTTGAGGGTGGTCGATATAGTGTAGTTCTGTGCTACGCATGCGGCGATTCTGTGTCAAAGTAATGATCCGCTGTATCAGGAACGGTTTACTCGTTAATGCCGAAAAGTCATTCAGCATTGAAGGTGCGTCGGCTGTTTCATTCATAGAAAATGACGATTGATTTTCCAGAGAGAAACCAAAATTATTGGCGGTAGTGCTTTCCGTTAACGCAGAAGTGTCTGCTGTTGTATCCAGTGTGTGGAGAGCGGAACTTGGTGGCGTTGGTAGGTCGGGCCAGTGTTCGCTTTCCTGTCCATAATTTGCGATAAAATTTGTCAACCACAGGTTAGTGTGTGCATGCAGGTAGCGGCTAACGCTGAAGGTGATAGTTCCCTCTAGTTCGTGGTGGTCCCCAAATTTTTCGCCGCCTTTAATAACAATCGCGGGTGCATCATCCAGAGCTGTCATTGGTTGTAGCCAGCTCTCGTGAAACAATACGGAAACCCCGCGCTCTTTTTTGAGTGCATAGCTCGCACTGCCAATACCGAATTTTCTGGAGTCCAGTAACGTATACGCGGCGACAAGGGGTTTAGGCTCTTCTTCTGGTGTTGGTTTCAATCCGTTTTCCGCTTCGCCTGGTATCTCGGTATTTTCGGGTTCTTCTTGGAGCGCGGGGTCAATAAGATATTGGAGCTCAGTTGGATAGGCTAATGTGAGATTTTTTGGCCAGCTCTCGGTCTCGGCTCTTTGACCTGCGCGTTTGAATATGATCAGTTCGACCTGGTACCAGTTCTCATAACCTTTACTATTGTCTTGGGCAATAATATTGGAGCCGAAGGGGAGTGTGAAAAGAGCTGTGGCGAATAGTGCAATTTTAATCCGAAAAGGCTTACGGTGGAGCTGCATTGCTGGGAAGGGCTGGATCATTAGCTGGCCTGTTTAAGTTGTTGCAACACTTGGCTTACCTGTGTGATGCGTTGCTCGGTGGTTTCCATATCGAAACTGAATTTTAAATGGTTTGCGCCTTCAAGTCGGTAGTGTTGTGGTTGTTTTTGTACCAATTTAACAATTGTGAGAGGGTCAACCGACGTTTTGCTGGCAAATTCAATGCGGCCACTCAATCTGCTGGCTTCGACTTTGGTAACTCCCATTTGTTCAGCATCTAAACGGATACGTGTTTGTCTAATCAGATTTTTAACGGCATCTGGCAATAGGCCAAAACGGTCGATCATTTCCACCTGTAGTTCGTTTAACGCATTTTCAGAATTCACCGATGCCAATCGCTTGTATAGGGTTAGGCGGGTGTGTACGTCTGGCAGGTAATCGTTGGGAATAAGCGCGGGAATACGCAGGTTTATTTCAATATTGCCTTCTTCTGGCAGTTCCAGGTCGATGCTCTTGCCTTCCTGAATCGCTTTCACCGCACGATCGAGCATGTCCATATAAAGAGAGAAGCCGATGGCATGCATTTGTCCGCTTTGCTCGTCACCCAGCAGTTCGCCGGCGCCCCGTATCTCTAGGTCGTGAGAGGCCAGCATAAAGCCGGCACCGAGATCCTGTGCTTCCGCAATGGCCTCCAGGCGTTTGTGAGCGTCGCCCGTCATAGCCTTTTTGTGTGGTGTTAACATATACGCATAGGCTTGGTGGTGTGATCGACCGACGCGCCCGCGTAGTTGATGCAGTTGTGCAAGCCCCAATTTGTCGGCGCGCTCGATAATGATTGTGTTGGCGCTGGGTACATCGATTCCGGTTTCGATAATCGTCGTGCTAACGAGTATATTGAAGCGCTTGTGGTAGAAGTTGGACATTACACTTTCCAGTTCGCGCTCCCGCATTTGGCCGTGGCCGATGCCGATACGGGCTTCTGGGATCATCTGCTGTAATTCTGCGGCCCGGCGATCAATGGATTTAACTTCATTATGTAGGAAATACACCTGGCCGCCGCGTAATATCTCACGTAATACCGCTTCTTTGATCAGGTTGTCGTCAGCTTCGCGCACAAATGTTTTGACTGAAAGGCGTTTTGCCGGAGGCGTGGCAATAATGGAAAGATCGCGAATGCCAGACATGGCCATGTTCAGGGTGCGTGGAATAGGCGTTGCGGTAAGGGTAAGAATATCCACTTCGCTTCGCAGTGCTTTTAATGATTCTTTTTGGCGAACGCCAAAGCGATGCTCTTCGTCGATGATTAAAAGTCCAAGGTTGGAATATTTAATATCTCCCTGTATCAGTTTGTGCGTACCAATAACGATATCGACTTGGCCCGCCTCCAGTTTTTTCTGGATATCGTCTAATTCTTTGTTGCTGCGAAAGCGGGATATAACCTCAATATTGACCGGCCAGTCGGCAAATCGATCTTTAAAGTTTTCGAAGTGCTGTTGCGCCAGCAAGGTGGTAGGTACAAGCACTGAAACCTGTTTGCTGTTTTGAACAGCGATAAAAGCGGCGCGCATGGCGACTTCCGTTTTACCAAAGCCTACATCACCGCAAACCAGACGATCCATGGGCTGCGATGAAAGCATATCGTCGCGAACGGCGTAAATGGCTGCTTCCTGGTCTGGCGTTTCTTCAAAGGGAAAACCGGCACTGAATTGCTCGTATGTTTCTTTCGGGTTTTGGTAAGCAAAGCCTTGGCGGGCTTTGCGTTTGGCATAAATATCGAGTAATTCTGCAGCGACATCACGAATTTGCTCTGCGGCTTTTCGTTTTGCTCTTTGCCAAACTTCGCTACCGAGTTTATGTAGAGGGGCCAGGCTTTCTTCTGCTCCGCTGTAACGGCTGATTAAATGGAGGTTGGCTACGGGAACATAGAGCTTGGTATCGTTGGCGTAGTTTAAAACTAAAAATTCGTCGGCTTGACCATCGTGCTCAATCGTTTGCAGGCCTTTGTAACGCCCCACACCATGTTCAATATGCACTACCGGGGCATCGAGTTTTAGTTCGGTGAGATTCTTAACGATGTTATCTGCATCGTCGGTAGCCTTTGAGCGTCGACGCTTTTGTGAAACCCGATTACCGAAGAGTTGTTGTTCAGCAATCAAAATAATGTTTGGGTCATCAATATTGATACTGGAGTCGATGTCGGCAATGGTGATGGCGATCTGGCTGGTTCCACTTAAAAACTCAGCAATGGATAGAAGCTCATCGGCAAGGACGGAAATTTTCGCTAACTGTTCTTTTAGGGTTTCTTTTCTGCCAGCGGTTTCTGCGCAAAACAAAACCCGTTTTTCGGTTTCAAGTAAGAAATTTTCCAGTAGGTACAGTGGGTTTTTTGCTTTGCTATCGACTGCCAGTGCTGGCAATGGGGAAAAGTTTAAATTGTTGTTTGCCGAGCCTTCTTCCAGATTACGCGTGTGTAAAAATATCCGGGGGAACCGCTTTAATGCGGCATAAATACTATCAATGGGCTGAAACGCTTGGTGAGTAGGTAGAATAGGGCGCTCCATATCACCGTTGCGGCTTTCGTAGCGCGATTCGATATCCCTCCAGTAATGCTCTATAGCATTGGGTACTTCTTCATGGACAAAAATTAAGGTTTGCTCTGTGTCGTCGGGTAGGTAATCGAACAGGGATGCAGTGTGTTCAAAAAACAGAGGTAGGTAGTATTCAACTCCCGCTGGCGATAAACCTGCTGAAATATCTTGGTACACTGGGCAGGCCTGGTGGTCGACATTAAAGGTTTCATGCCATCGACTTTTGAAAAAACCAATACCGATTTTGTCGATGGGGAATTCCTTTCCCGGTAGTAGTTCAATTTGTTCTACTTTTGCGATGGTTCTTTGGGTTTCCGGATCGAACTCACGAAGTGAGTCGACGCAGTCGTCAAACAATTCTATTCGATAGCTGGCGCGACTACCCATGGGGTATACATCAATTAGCGCACCGCGCACGGCGAACTCACCATGCTGATAAACCATATCGACATTTGTGTAGCCCGAATTGACGAGCTGTTCGCGAAAGGTCTCCCGGTCGAGCTGGTCGTCAACGTTTAATATCAGGCTTTTGGATAGGATGAAATCGGTGGGTGGTAAGCGCTGCATCAGGGTGGTGGCGGCAACGATAACCACGCAGTGTTCGCTGGCGTGCATATGGTAGAGGCAGCGCATGCGCTCGGAAATAATATCCTGATGAGGAGAAAAGCTGTCGTAGGGCAGAGTTTCCCAGTCGTTAAACAGCATTACTCTGTAGTGCGCGCCTCGGTCTTTGAGGAAGACGTTGATGTCGCGCCGGTAGACTTCTGCCGTGGCCATGTCTGGCGCGATAATCAGCATGTTCTTGCCGGTATCGAGCAGGGCGTTTGCCATGGTAAACGCGCTTCCCGTCGGGCCTTGCAAGTTGCCCCAGTTGCGTTTGTTTCCGGAGTTGCTGGGCAGGTTCGGGGTTAGAGGGCTGGCAATCGTCATGAATACTACAATCTCTGTTTGAATGGCGGTCGAATTTTAATGAATTCTGGCGGGCAGGCGCAAATATAGCGGTTCTCTAATGGTACCGCTACGTTAATCAGTATTCCGAGTTGGCTGCAATACGTTTGCTTGATCTCAAAATAGCGTCCTTAAAACAACACGTTAATTAGGTTTTTTTACTTCATTCGCTAGCGTTAGAGGGCTCTCCTCCTTATAATTGGCGCGATTTTTTAGTGCCCGCTTTGGGGTCGGTGAAAATTTAATCAATAAAACTGGTTCGGGCTAAAAGATCGTCAAATTGATCTATTCTTTATTGGGATGTTAACGTGGACTGTCCCGCACCTGGCTAAACAGGTTATCGGGTGGTGCTGGAAACAATTTGGCACATTAATAATCGAATTTACGTTTTCGGTCATCGAAGTTGAGGGTGGCGGGCAACGGCAATATTTTTCAAAACCAACTCATCTAATCATAAACTTTAGGCAAAGACGTATGATCAAGATCCGTCGCGGATTGGATTTACCTATCACCGGGGCCCCCCGGCAATCCATAGAAGATGGCCCTTCGATTCGTTCTGTTGCTGTTGTAGGCTTCGATTATCACGGTATGAAGCCCACTATGGCAGTTCAGGCAGGCGATAAGGTTAAAAAAGGGCAACTCCTGTTTACCGATAAAAAAACTGAAGGTGTTCGCTATACGGCTCCGGCTTCTGGAACAGTAGCTGCGGTAAATCGCGGTTACCAGCGTGTGATGCAATCGGTGGTTATCGATATTGAAGGCAATGAAAGTGAGACTTTCGCAAGTTACGCAGAAGCTGAGCTGGCTTCTTTGGCGCGAGAGAAAGTTGTCGATAATCTGGTTGACTCCGGATTATGGACTGCTATTCGTACTCGCCCATTCAGCAAGGTTCCTGCGATTAATGCTGTGCCTGCCGTTATCTTCGTCAGTGCTATGGATACCGCTCCTCTGGCCGCTGATCCTGCGTTGATCGTTAACGAACGCCCGGAAAGCTTTAAAAATGGCCTTGCCGTTTTGTCTCGTTTGACCGAAGGCAAGCTGTTTGTTACTCACGCCGAGGGGGTATCAATTCCCCAGGCCGATCTAAGTAATGTTGCTTACGAAGCTTTCGGCGGTGTTCATCCTGCGGGTAATGTTGGTACTCATATTCATTTTCTTGCTCCTGTCAGTGCCAATAAGGTTGCCTGGACAGTGGGGTATCAGGACGTGATGGCGATGGGCGATTTATTTACCACCGGCGAACTGAATACCGATCGTGTTATTTCACTGGCTGGGCCTCAGGTTGAAGATCCCCGCTTGGTTCGAACCCGCGTGGGTGCCAGCTTGGAAGAGTTGACGGCCGGTCAAATGAAAGCCGGAGAAAATCGTACGATTAGCGGTTCAGTCTTTGGTGGACGTAATGCGTACGGCCCAGCGGCGTTCCTGGGGCGTTACCACAACCAGGTGAGTGTGCTGCTGGAAGGTACCGAGCGCCCATTTATGCACTTTGTGGTTCCGGGTTTTGACCGGTTCTCTACGCTGCCTATTTACATTTCAAGCTTATTTAAAGGCAAAAAGTTTGATTTCACTACCTCGGCGAATGGTAGCGAGCGGGCCATGGTACCAACCGGTTCTTATGAAAAGGTTATGCCACTGGATATTCTGGCAACGCAGTTGCTGCGTGCGTTGATTGTGGGTGATGCTGAACAGGCCCAAAAGCTGGGCTGTTTGGAATTGGATGAAGAGGATCTGGCCTTGTGTACTTTTGTTTGCTCTGGCAAATATGAATACGGCCCCATTCTTCGCGATAACCTTACGCTTATCGAGAAGGAGGGTTAATCGATGAAGTTGTTACGTAATCTTTTAGATAGTGTCGAGCCGCATTTTCACAAAGGCGGGAAACTGGAAAAGTGGTACGCGCTCTATGAAGCGACAGATACCCTGCTATTCCAACCAAACGACGTGACCAAAACAACCGCTCATGTACGTGACGGTATCGATCTCAAGCGGGTGATGATTACCGTTTGGCTGTGCGTTTTTCCGGCCATGTTCTACGGCATGTACAACCTTGGTTGGCAGTCCAACACCATTCTTGCCGAAATGGGAGCGACATCCATTGAAGGTTGGCGTGGCTTTTTGATTGCTCTGCTGGCAGGTCATGACCCCGCCAGTATCTGGGATAACTTTATATACGGCGCTGTCTTCTTCTTGCCGATCTACATCATGGTCTTTGCTGTGGGTGGTTTCTGGGAAGTGTTGTTTGCCATGAAGCGTGGCCACGAGATCAACGAAGGTTTCTTTGTGACCTCTATCCTGTTTGCGCTGACCTGTCCTCCCGATCTGCCGTTGTGGCAAGCCGCAATTGGTATCAGCTTTGGTGTAGTGCTGGGCAAAGAAGTCTTTGGAGGTACGGGTAAAAACTTCCTCAATCCGGCACTTACCGGTCGTGCATTCCTGTTTTTCGCTTATCCGGCATCCATGTCTGGTGACGGTGTCTGGACGGCCGTTGACGGTTACACCGGTGCCACGGCTTTATCCATGGTCGCGCAGCAGGGTATGGATGTCCTTCAGTCTCAGATGAGCTGGTTCGACGCCTTCTTCGGCAAAATGCAGGGTTCTATTGGTGAAACTTCAACGCTGGCGATCATTGTTGGTGGCGGTGCTCTTGTCGCAACCGGCATCGCTTCGTTGCGCATTGTGGTGGGAGTCATTATCGGCACCATTATCACAACACTGATCTACAACGCTGTCGGGAATGCCGATTCCAACCCTATGTTTGCCATGCCTTTCTGGTGGCACATGGTTCTGGGAGGCTATGCCTTCGGTATGTTCTTTATGGCGACTGACCCGGTTTCGGCTTCTATGACGAATGCGGGTAAATGGTGGTTCGGGGGCTTGATCGGCTTTATGGTCATTACCATCCGAGTGGTTAACCCAGCCTTCCCTGAAGGTATGATGCTAGCGATTTTGTTTGCGAACTTGTTTGCACCGCTCATTGACCACGTTTTTGTTCAGTCCAATATTAAGCGGAGGTTAGCTCGTGGCTAATAACGATACGATTAAGAAGACCATTACGGTTGCATTGCTGCTGTGTATCGTGTGTTCGGTAGTAGTGTCCACTGCATCCGTGGTGCTGAAGCCCGCTCAGGCGGCTAACAAATTGTTGGATTTCAATCGCAATATTCTGGCGGCTGCGGGATTACTGGAAGAGAGTAAAAGTGTTGATGAGCAATTTGCTCTAATCGAAACCAAAATTGTCGATTTGACGACCGGTTCGTTTAGCGAAGCCATCGACGTTTCTGCTTTTGACCAACGAAAATCAGTTAAAGATCCTGCGTTGTCTGACTCGCTTAGCTCCGAGGATGATATTGCCGGTTTATCCCGGCGGGAGAAATTTGCCAAAGTTTACCTGGTAAAAGGCGATTCTGGTCTTGAAACCGTGATTCTGCCTATTTCGGGTTACGGGCTTTGGGGCACTATGTATGGTTTTCTGGCCGTGGGTTCAGATATGAACACGGTTGTTGGTCTGGGTTTCTACGATCACAAAGAAACTCCTGGGCTGGGAGCTGAAATTGATAACCCTCGATGGAAGGCCTTATGGTCGGGCAAGAATATTTACGCAGTCGATGGCAGTGTAAAAGTGTCGGTCATTAAAGGTAGTGTTGCTCCCGGTAGTCCTGGTGCGCAGTACAAGGTCGATGGTTTGTCTGGCGCAACCCTTACTAGCGTGGGTGTCGACAATATGATGAAGTTCTGGTTGGGTGAGAACGGCTATGGGCCATTCCTCAATAAGCTGAAAGCGGGAGAGGCCTAAGCCATGAAAATAAAAGACCTTTTATTGAAGCCCATTCTGGATAACAACCCCATCGGGTTGCAGATCCTCGGGATTTGTTCCGCACTGGCGGTAACAAGTAGCATGAAAGTAACCATGGTTATGTGCGTTGCTCTGACCGTCGTTGTAACGTTTTCCAACCTGTTTGTATCGATTATTCGTCGTCACATACCCAACAATATCCGCATTATTGCGCAGATGACCGTTATTGCCTCCCTGGTGATTCTGGTGGACCAGGTGTTGAAGGCTGTGGCCTACGATATAAGTAAACAGCTGTCCGTATTTGTGGGTTTGATTATTACCAACTGTATCGTTATGGGGCGTGCGGAAGCCTTCGCTATGAAAAACCCACCGCTGCAGAGCGCTTTGGATGGTTTTGGTAATGGCTTGGGCTACAGCGCTATGCTGATCGCTTTGGCAGTTGTGCGTGAGCTCTTTGGTGGTGGTGCTTTGTTTGGTATCGAGATTATGCAAACGGTAAACAATGGTGGCTGGTACGATCCAAACGGTATGTTGTTGCTACCTCCGAGTGCCTTTTTCTTGATTGGTTTGTATATCTGGGCTATTCGCGCTTACAAACCAGCGCAGAACGAAGCAGCCGATTTTAAAATTGCTCCCAATACTAAACCTGGGGAGGCCCTGTAATGGAAGAGCTGATTTCGTTATTTGTTCGTTCTATTTTCATTGAAAATATGGCGCTCGCATTCTTCCTGGGGATGTGTACTTTTCTAGCGGTTTCCAAAAAAGTGGAATCGTCATTCGGGTTGGGTGTTGCCGTTATCGTGGTGCAGGTCATTACTGTTCCCGTTAACAATCTGTTGTACACCTACTTTCTTGCCGACGGTGCACTGGCCTGGGCCGGTTTGCCAGACGTGGATTTGAGCTTCCTCGGCCTGATCACCTATATCGGTGTTATTGCTGCTCTCGTACAAATTCTGGAAATGTTTCTGGACAAGTATGTACCGGCTCTCTACAACGCTCTGGGCGTATTCTTGCCACTCATTACGGTTAACTGCGCCATTCTGGGGGGTTCGCTGTTTATGGTCGAGCGCGACTATAGCTTTAGTGAGAGTGTTGTCTTCGGCGCTGGCTCCGGTGTGGGTTGGGCATTAGCGATTACCGCTTTGGCAGGTATTCGCGAAAAGATGAAGTACAGCGATGTACCCAAAGGGCTGGAAGGCCTGGGCATTACCTTTATTGTGGTTGGCCTGATGTCTCTGGGCTTTATGTCTTTCGGCGGCATTTCACTGTAACCAGCGAGGAAACTTAAGAACATGAGTATAGAAATCATCCTTGGCGTGATCATGTTCACCGTAATCGTGCTGGCGCTCGTGGCAATTATCCTCGGCGCTCGTTCTAAGCTGGTGAATTCTGGTGACGTAACAATCGAAATTAATGGTGAGAAAACCATTACGGTTCCTGCTGGCGGCAAATTGCTACAGACGCTGGCAGCCAACAATCTGTTTCTTGCCTCTGCCTGTGGTGGTGGTGGTACCTGTGCCCAGTGTACGTGTAAGGTGACTGAAGGCGGTGGCTCTATGCTACCAACAGAAAAGTCGCACTTTACCAAACATCAGGAGCGTGAGGGCTGGCGCCTGAGCTGCCAGGTGGCGGTTAAAGAAAACATGAAGGTAGAAGTGGACGAAGAAGTGTTTGGCGTGAAGCAGTGGGAATGCACTGTTGAATCCAACCCTAACGTTGCAACTTTTATTAAAGAGTTAACCTTAAAATTGCCGGAAGGGGAAAGTGTAGATTTCCGTGCGGGCGGTTACGTTCAACTGGAGTGTCCTCCGCACCATGTAAAGTATTCTGATTTCGATATTGAAGAAGAATACCGCGGTGACTGGGAGAAGTTTGGGCTGTTTAAGTTTGAGTCGAAAGTAACGGATACAACCGTTCGAGCCTATTCGATGGCAAATTACCCGGAAGAGAAGGGTGTTGTGAAGTTCAATATTCGTATTGCTACGCCACCTCCCGGCTCACAGGGTATACCGCCTGGTATTATGTCCTCCTACGTTTTCGACCTAAAACCCGGCGACAAGATTTCTGTGTATGGCCCTTTTGGTGAGTTTTTCGCTAAAGATACCGATGCTGAGATGGTATTTATTGGTGGTGGTGCAGGCATGGCGCCAA
The DNA here is from genome assembly GCF_014211975.1 of Teredinibacter haidensis. Lineage (NCBI taxonomy): Bacteria > Pseudomonadati > Pseudomonadota > Gammaproteobacteria > Cellvibrionales > Cellvibrionaceae > Teredinibacter > Teredinibacter haidensis. Next base: position 1,946,304 of record NZ_CP060084.1, on the reverse strand, counting down.
TGCGTTCCCACATCTTTGATCAGCTGCGTAGGGTTAATACCAGTCGTAAAATGTCTTTTTGGTATGGTGCGCGCTCAATGCGCGAAATGTTTTACCAAGACGAGTACGATGAGCTGGCAGCCGAGAACGAAAACTTTACTTGGCACATTGCTCTATCTGATCCTCAGCCAGAAGATAACTGGACGGGTATGACAGGGTTTATTCACAATGTCTTGTTAGAAAATTATCTAAAAGAGCATCCCGCGCCAGAGGATTGCGAGTTCTATATGTGTGGGCCTCCCATGATGAACTCTGCGGTTATCAAGATGTTGAAAGATCTTGGTGTTGAAGATGAAAATATTATGCTCGACGATTTCGGTGGTTAATGTTCTCAACTATGCGTGTCTTAATTAAAGCCACTAGCAAAGCGAGCCCGGTTTACCTGGTCTCGCTTTGTTTTTTTCTGGTGGTGGCGTGTGCTCCTGAGCAGGACCGGGTTTATCGCCTGGAAGGGCGTACTATGGGCACCACTTATCACATTACAGCGGTGGTAAAGCCCGGCGTAGCGGTGGGCGAAAATACACTGCAAATTGAAGTCGATAAAGTGTTGGAAGACATCAACCAAGTTATGTCGACCTACATTGCCGATTCGGAATTATCATTACTGAATCAAGTGTCGGTTAATCAGCCAACGGTTGTCTCTCAGCCGCTGTTCAATATCTTACAGTTAAGCCGGGAGATCAGCGCGCTTTCCGGAGCCGCTTTTGATATCACTGTGGGCCCTTTGGTTAACCTCTGGGGTTTTGGTCCTGAAGCAAGGGAAGACAAACAACCGGATGAAAACCTACTGGCACAGGCCAAAGCTCGAGTTGGCTACAAAAATATTCAGCTGGACGCCGAAAGGCTACAGGTAAGCAAAACCGTTGACGTCGCAATTGATTTGTCGGCGATTGCCAAAGGATATGGTGCCGATGTTATCGCAGAGCTGCTTGAAGGTTATGGCATTGTTGATTACATGGTGGAAGTTGGTGGAGAGATCGCTCTAGCAGGTGAGAGCCCAAAAGGCGTTGGTTGGCGGATTGGTGTAGAGCAGCCCTCATTGGCTCAAACAGGTGTTGCGCAGGCGATATCGGTTCCCAAAGGGGGGATAGCGACCTCTGGGGATTACCGTAATTATTTTGAGGTGGATGGTCGCCGGTTCTCCCATACCATAGACCCCAAAACGGGCTATCCGATTACCCACAGTCTGGCATCCGTGACGGTAATTGCTAAAACAGCAGCGGAAGCCGATGCCCTTGCTACGGCTATCAATGTCTTGGGGCCGGAAGCTGGGTATCAACTGGCGGTTGATCATAAGTTCGCCGCTTATTTTATTATTCGACACAAAGACAGCTTTGTAACAAAAGCATCGCCTGAGTTTGATCAGTATCGAGTTAAATTATGATTGTTTATGTATTGTCGTTTTTAGTGTTAGTGTTGGTTGTCACCGGGATGGCAGTGGGTGTTATTTTCAGTAATAAGCCTATCAAAGGTTCCTGCGGTGGTTTATCGGCTGTCGGGATTGATGGCGAATGCGAAATTTGCGGTGGTGATCCACAGAAATGTGATGAAGAGCAGGAGCGCCGAGAAAAAGAAGAAAGCGAAACGATAAAGGAAGACCTCGCCTACGACGCGACGCAAACGAAAAAACAATAATTATTAAAGGGGAATAACAGCCGACATGGCCGATTACGAATATGACCTGTTAGTGATAGGAGCCGGCCCTGCCGGTGAATCTGCGGCGATGGCCGCAGCAAAAAATAATCTAAAGGTTGGTGTTGTCGAAGCGCAATCTTTGCTCGGAGGGAATTGTACCCACAGAGGTACGATTCCCTCAAAAGCGTTGCGCAATGCTGTTAAACAAGCCATTCGTTACAAATCTCACCCCTTATTTCGGCATATAGCTGACAATCAGCCCCTCACGTACCCGCGCATTCTCGCGGCAGCTTCGGAAGTGATCCCAAAGCAAGTACGTTTACACACCGAATTTTTTAGTCGTAACCGAATTCAAGTCCATGCGGGTACAGCAAAATTTGTTGCCGAGCATGAAGTTGAGGTGAGTGACGAGCAGGGCGCGCGCGATACGATAGTGGCAAAAAATATTTTGATAGCGACCGGCTCTCGCCCCTATCATCCAGACAATATCGATTTTTCACATCCGCGTATCTACGACAGTGATTCGATTTTGGACATGCAATATACACCACGCACATTAATTATCTATGGTGCTGGTGTTATTGGCTGCGAATACGCATCAATCTTTTCCGGTTTGGGATTAAAGGTCGATTTGATTAATGGGCGCGAGCGCTTATTATCCTTCCTCGATGATGAAATCAGCGATGCACTCAGCTACCACCTGCGCAATAACGGCGTCATGGTTCGCCACAATGAAATCCACGAGTCTATCGACTGCTCTCAGCTTGGAGTGACACTCAACCTCAAATCTGGCAAGCGTATTCGAGCCGATGCCTTGCTCTGGTGTAATGGTCGAAGCGGTAATACCGATAGTTTGGGGCTGGACGCTATTGGTCTGGAAGCTAACCACCGTGGTCAGATTGATGTCGATAAGCAATATCGCACCAAAATTGAACATATTTACGCGGCGGGTGATGTTATTGGCTGGCCCAGCCTAGCCAGTGCCTCGTATGATCAAGGTCGTTCAGTTGTTGATGCGGTGCTTGGCCGTGAAGTCCGTTTTGTCGAAGATGCGCCGACCGGCATTTATACCCTTCCAGAAATTAGTTCAGTGGGTAAAACCGAAATTGAGCTAACTGCCGCAAAAGTTCCATATGAAGTTGGCCGTGCATTTTTTAAAGATACCGCTAGGGGCCAAATAAGTGGTGAAGACGTGGGAATGCTAAAAATTCTTTTCCACATTGATACGCACGAAATACTAGGTATTCATTGTTTTGGTGCCGAAGCATCGGAAATAGTACATATTGGTCAGGCAATAATGGATCAACCCGGCAAGGCCAATAATGTCGATTATTTTGCCAATAGCACCTTTAACTACCCAACCATGGCAGAAGCCTATCGCGTCGCGGCGTTAAATGGATTAAATCGAGTCAATAGAAGTTAAGGGATATAGGCTTCAAATATGGTGCCAGAGGCTGGATTAAAGTATAAAAGCCAATGGGCTTTTTCCCTTTCTAGCTTCGTCGAGGCGGGGCTTGTTCTAATTGCGGTGTGATTAGTTGAACCGGGATGCCGTTCTAGCGGAGCCTAAACACCACATACGAAAAAGCCCCACCCGAAAGGGCGGGGCTTTTTCGTATGTGGTACCAGAGGCCGGACTCGAACCGGCACGCTTTTAAGGGCGGGGGATTTTGAATCCCCTGTGTATACCAATTTCACCACTCTGGCATAAATTCCGTCTACTCTCACAGCAGAGGCGCGAGATTATAACAGCGCTTTTTGCGGGGTCAACTCTTTCTATCAAGAGCAGGCATGGAAAAACCCGAGAATTTCCATTAATCTTGCCGCCCGCTGTAATTAACGAATATTGACCGGTACCCCATGCAACGCCAAGATTTTCATTACGAGCTTCCCGATACATTAATTGCACGCCAGCCTGCGCAGGAAAGGCGTGGTAGTCGCTTGATGGTGCTTGCAGGCGCTAGTGGGGCCATAAGCCATAAGGCCTTCACTGATCTTCTGCAGCAGGTGGAAGCGGGTGACTTGATGGTGTTTAACGATACTCGAGTGATTCCCGCACGGCTTTTCGGTCGAAAAGCCAGTGGCGGCAAGCTGGAGATTTTGGTTGAGCGGGTGACAGGTGACGATCGTATACTCGCCCATGTTCGCGCAAGTAAATCACCTAGGGCGGGTAGCACGATTGTACTGGAAGACGAAACGGAGTTGACGGTGGCCGGTCGTCAAGGTGCTTTGTTTGAGTTGCTTTTTCCCTCAGAGCAGCCAGTTCTAGAGGTGCTGGAGCGCCTCGGTCATATGCCTTTGCCCCCCTATATCGATCGCCCGGATGAAGAAACGGATAAAGAGCGCTACCAGACGGTATACGGTAAGCATAAAGGTGCCGTCGCCGCGCCCACCGCTGGGTTGCATTTTGATGATGAATTATTTGAGCAGTTGAAAGATAAGGGCGTACAGATAGCCTTTGTGACGCTGCATGTGGGCGCGGGTACGTTTCAACCCGTGCGGGTAGACGATATTTTTCAGCACGAAATGCATTCGGAGGTGATGGCGCTTTCAAGCGAGGTCTGCGAGCAGGTAAAACAAACCAAAGCGGCGGGTAAGCGGGTGATTGCCGTTGGAACCACCAGCGTACGCTGCCTTGAAACGGCTGCGGCCTCCGGCGAAATCCAGCCCTTTCAGGGCGATACCAATATTTTTATTTACCCTGGTTATCGGTTTCGGGTGATCGATGCGTTGGTTACCAATTTCCATTTGCCGGAATCGACGCTGTTGATGCTAGTTTCGGCTTTTGTTGGGTATCGCAATACGATGAAGGCCTACCAGCAGGCGGTAGCGGAACAGTACCGCTTTTTCAGCTATGGCGATGCTATGTTTATTACTCACAATCCTTCGGCTGTCGACGAAACTGTCGGCGGTTGATCAACTCCCAAGGCCGAGCTTCCCATGACTGACTCTTTTATGAAATTTGAACTGGATACCACCGACGGTGTGGCTCGTCGCGGGCGACTGAAGTTCCCCAGAGGCGTGGTCGAAACGCCGGCTTTTATGCCGGTGGGAACCTACGGAACGGTAAAAGGCATGATGCCGCGGGAGATAAAAGAAATTGGTGCGCAGATTATTCTGGGTAACACCTTTCACTTGATGCTTCGCCCCGGTACTGAAGTCGTTAAGGCTCACGGAGATCTGCATGATTTTATGCAGTGGGATGGGCCGATTCTCACTGATTCCGGTGGTTTTCAGGTGTTCAGCCTCGGTGATATTCGCAAAATTACGGAAGCGGGTGTTAAGTTCCGTTCACCGATTGATGGCAGCGAAGTATTTTTGGATCCGGAGAAAGCCATTCAGGCTCAGCGTGACCTGGGTTCAGATATTGTGATGATTTTCGATGAGTGCACACCATACCCAGCCACAGAAAAAGAAGCTCGCGATTCCATGGAGCTGTCCCTACGCTGGGCCAAGCGCAGTAAAGATGCCCATGAGGGTAACCCCTCGGCGTTATTTGGAATTATTCAGGGCGGCATGTACGAAGGCCTGCGAACAGAATCTCTGAATGGTTTGAAAGATATTGATTTTGACGGTTACGCCATTGGTGGGCTTTCGGTGGGTGAACCCAAGGCCGATATGATTCGTATCCTCAACCACCTTTCAGACAAAATGCCTGCAGATCGGCCACGCTATCTGATGGGCGTAGGTAAGCCGGAAGATATTGTCGAAGCGGTATGCAGTGGTATCGATATGTTCGACTGCGTTATGCCTACTCGCAATGCCCGCAATGGTCACCTGTTTACCCGTACAGGTGTAGTTAAAATTCGCAATGCCAAGCATCGTTATGATACGGGCCCGTTGGATACCCGTTGCGATTGCCATACGTGTCAGAACTTCAGCCGTGCTTACCTGCATCATTTGGATAAGTGTGGGGAAATTCTGGGAGCTCAGCTCAATACCATTCACAATTTGCGTCATTATCAAACCGTTATGCGGGAGTTGCGGGATGCGATTGCTAATGGCTGTTTGGAAGACTACGTGGCTGAATTTTATGATCGACAGGATAAGGTGCGTTTTAGGTTGTAGGCTGGCGTTGTACGCACCGAAACTCAACGAAAAACGATCAATGAGGTGCGGATTGGGTTCCTTAATTCGTGCCCCAACTCATACAAAATATGCCCTGGTGAAATCCCTTTCCCTTGAAACTTGATCTTAGTGTGCCCATTTACGGGTAAGCTGGCGCGATTCCGGGTATAATTCGCCGCCTTTAAATTACAACAAAAACGTTCTGTTTCCTGGACCACATCATGAATCGTTATCCCATCTGGAAGAATTTACTCATTCTGGTCGTTGTTGTCGTAGGTTTTTTCTACGCATTGCCTAATATTTACGCACCCGATCCAGCCATTCAAATTTCTGGCTCTTCCGCGGCATTGGAAATCACCGAGGGTGATCTACAAAAAGCGGAGGCCGTTTTAACAGAGCAGGGTATTGATTACTTTGGTGTGGAGTTCGATAAGAGCAACGGCCTGATCCGACTGCGCCAGCAGGACGATCAGTTAACCGCTCAGCGAAAAGTTCAGGCGTCGTTAGGTAATGATTTTGTCGTTGCCGTTAACCTCGCGCCAACCACTCCCGAGTGGCTACTGAACATAGGTGCCGGACCGATGAAGCTGGGCCTGGACTTGGCAGGCGGTGTTCACTTCTTGCTGGAGGTGGATACGCCGAAGGTGCTGGCCGAAGAGATGGAGAGCATCGAGTCCTACATTAACAAGCATATCCGCAAAGAGCGCATGCGCGGTGTGGATGTTCGCGTACGGGATAACCTTGTTACCATTGAAGCGGCTTCAGATGAGCAGCGCGTAGCATTAACCTCCATGCTGCGAGCCGATCTGAGCGAGCTCCAGTACGAAAAAGTAGATGAGGGTGGCAAATACCTGATTCGTGCCAGTTTGAGTGACACCTATATCCGCGAGAAAGAGGATTATGCTGTTACACAAAACTTAACCACGCTACGCAATCGTGTGAACGAAATTGGTGTGGCTGAGCCAATGGTCCAGCGTCAGGGGCGCAATCGGATTGTAGTGGAGCTACCGGGGATTCAGGATACTGCTCGCGCCAAGGCGGTAATTGGCAAAACGGCGAACCTGGAGTTCCGTTTGGAAGCCGATGCCGCTACGTTGGCTTCCCAACGTGAAAGTTATCCTATGAGGGATGATCGACAGCAGCGTTTGTACGGCGATGCGACGATTGAGAAGCGCCCGATTGTGACTGGACAGAACGTATCCAATGCTCAAGTTGGCTACGATCCAGATACGAGCCTGCCGCAGGTGAGTATCACCCTCGATAGCCAGGGTGGAACCTTGATGCACCGCGGTACTCGCGAAAATATCAAGCGTCGGATGGCAGTGCTCTTTATCGAATACAAAACTGAAACCAAGCGTAGTATTGACGAAAACGGTGAAGAGAAAATTACCTATACGCAAACTCCCGAGTCCAGCATTATCAGTCTGGCAACGATCCAAAGCGCGCTGGGTAAAAGCTTCCGCATTACTGGGCTGGAAAACCCCCAGGCAGCATCTGAGCTGGCGCTGTTGTTGAGAGCCGGTGCGCTTGCCGCCCCCATGGGGTTTGTCGAAGAACGAACCATTGGTCCATCTTTAGGCGCTGAAAATATATCTCAGGGTGTTAAATCTGTACAAATTGGCTTGGCGTTGGTGTTGCTCTTTATGTTGGTGTACTACCGGGCTTTTGGCTTCGCGGCCAATATTGCTCTGGCCTTTAACCTGGTATTGCTAATTGCTGTTATGTCCATTTTCGGCGCCACTCTGACCATGCCGGGCATTGCTGGTATTGTACTAACAGTGGGTATGGCGGTGGATGCCAATGTGTTAATTTTCTCTCGTATTCGGGAGGAACTGGAAAATGGCGTACCGCCACAAACAGCCATTAAGGCCGGTTTTGACCGTGCCTTTGAAACCATTCTGGATGCCAATATCACCACCTTTATCGTCGCTATTATTCTTTATGCGATTGGTTCGGGCTCCGTGAAAGGCTTCGCTGTAACTCTGGCTATAGGTATTGTGACGTCCATGTTTACCGCCATTATGGGCACCCGAGCAATTGTAAACCTGATATACGGCGGTCGTCGTGTACAGAAACTCTGGATTTAATTGGCCTGAATAAAGAGAACGAAAATGAGCGATAAAAAAGTGATTAATTTTATGGGCCAACGCAAACTTGCCGGAGTCCTATCGATTTTATTGGTAATAGCTTCTATCGCGGTGTTGTCGGTAAAGGGCTTGAGTTTTGGTCTGGATTTTACCGGTGGTACGCTGATCGAAATGCATTACCCCGAAACAGCAAACTTGACAGATATTCGCGCAGAGCTGCGAGAACAGGGTTACCCCGGCGCAATTGTGGCCAACTTCGGTACCGACCGCGATGTCGTTATTCGTATTAAGTCCGATGGGGCCAAGGTAGGAGATGCCATTGCGGCAAGCTTGGCTTCTGCGTACAAAGGTGATGGCATCGTGCAACGCGAGCGTATTGAGTATGTTGGTTCTCAGGTGGGCGAAGAGTTTTTGAACGACGGTGGATTGGGTTTGTTATTCGCGCTGTCAGTTGTAATGGCCTACGTTGCGTTGCGTTTCCAGTTTAAATTTTCGGTCGGCGCTGTTACGGCTCTGGCTCACGATGTGCTGATTGTGCTGGGGCTCTTCTCCGTTATCGAATTGGATTTCGACCTGACCGTATTGGCAGCGGTTCTTGCGGTAATTGGTTACTCTCTAAACGATACAATTGTTGTTTCCGACCGTATCCGAGAGAACTTCCGTAAGGTGCGTAAGACAGCATCTATCGATATCATCAATATTTCCTTGTCGCAAACTCTGGGTAGAACTCTGATAACCTCTTTAACCACACTATTGGTGTTGTTAGCGCTTTTCATCGTGGGTGGTGAACTCATTCACAACTTCGCCTTGGCGTTGATTTTAGGTGTGGTTGTGGGAACATACTCCTCTATATACGTTGCGGCGAACGTACTGCTGGTAATGGGTATATCGAAAGATGATTTGATTGTGATCGATAAAGAGGGTGACGACCAGGAAACGCTTATCCCGTAACAGGTTTTCGTTATACGAAAAGCGGGTTCGGCCATTGTCGCTCCCGCTTTTTTTATGTCTGACAGTGAAGGATTCTATAACTGGGTGAGGTTTAATTTTTGTTCTGGGTGAATCTGGGTTCGCACAGAGAAGGCGCTTTATGCGGAAGGAGCGGCTTTAGTGGTAGTGGGTGGCTGCGCTCGAGCGTGCCAGAATCACCGAGAAGTAAAAACAACTCGGCGATGCTTTTTCTCGCTTTCACGGCTAATGCTTCAATGTTTTCGCTCATTTGCCACTTACATTCGTTACGGGTTTCTTAATTGTAGCGCTTAGCCGGAATTGCTCACGCCTATAGAGATATTTATTCTAAACTGAATGGTAAACGCCTCAATCATGTATAAAAACTGCGGAAGTCTTATTAGATGAATTGGTTTAAAAGAGCGGGAATATCGAAGGCTGACATATCGGACTCAGCGGCTTATGAGTTTCGACAGAAAATTAGCTCCTTGGAGAAAAATGTTGCTAGCTATGAGCGTATTTTTCGTGGGAGTAGCCATGGATATGCTTTTTTGGATTGGGATGTTAACCGTTTTTGTCTGGATTGGGTTGGTAGTTTCTGGTCCCATCTGGGGTATGCCGAAGCCGATATGGTGCATATTTCTAGTGCTGAGACGTTTATGGAATACGTGCACCCAGACGATAAGAGCAAGCTGAACAGTGCTGTACACGCACTGCTGCGTGGCTTGGGGCTTGGTGAAGCCATTTTTCGCATTCGTAAAAAGCGCGGTGGACATATTTGGGCCGAAGTGCGTGTCGAGGTTGTGCGGGATCAGAAGGGGCGTGTGCGGTATGTGTCCGGGGTGGTCTATGACATAACCAAGCTGAAGCAAACTGAGCAGGCGCTGCTCATTAGTGAGGCTCGCCACGCCCGGATTCTGCAATCCTCCAATGATGGTATATGGGAGTGGTCGGCGGAGCACGGGGGGTTTCATTTTTCCAGCCGTTGCTGGGAGCATCTGGGGTATTCGGAACACGACGATCTTGTGAATCAGGGTATTGATCGAATGCAAGCTTGGCGAAAGCGTATTCACGAAGAAAATCTCTCTATTTTTGATAACGCCTTAAAAGAACATGTTCGTGAGAAAACACCCTTCGACATTGAATACCGCATACTCGGAAAAGATAATGAGTGGCGATGGATTCGCGCCCGAGGGCAAATGGCTTATAGCGATGAAGGTAAAGCCACGCGGATGTCAGGAACAAACATGGATATCACTCAGGTTAAGCGGGCAGAAGAGCGTGTGCTAAAAGCCAAGGAAGATGCCGAATTAGCCAATCGTGCAAAATCTGATTTCCTTTCGAGTATGAGTCACGAATTGCGTACACCGCTAAATGCGATTCTCGGTTTCGCACAATTGTTCGACCTGGACAAAACTCTTTCATTGGAGCAGCAAACGAATGTTGCTGAAATACAGCAGGCAGGCGAGCATCTACTGCAGTTGGTAGGGGATGTGTTGGACCTTGCAAAAATTGAGTCCGGCCGAATGGGTTTTTCATTGGAGCCTGTAGCTCCAGTGCGACTGTTAAAGGAAGTGGTAATGTTGATCCAGGCTCAAGCGGATATCAAAAACATCAGTGTTCAGCTCGAAGCGAATGGGTTGGAAGAAAAAACCATTATCGCAGATGCTGTTCGGCTCAAGCAGATACTGCTTAATTTGGTGAGTAATTCGGTGAAATATAACCGCGATTTCGGAAAGGTTATTATTGGTTGTCAGTTGGGTGATGGCGATGTGCTACGGGTCTCGGTTCGGGATACGGGAAGAGGTATTCCGGATAAACTGCAAAAGCAGTTGTTCCAACCCTTTAATCGATTGGGGGCTGAAGCCACCAATATAGTGGGTAGTGGTGTAGGTTTAGTGATTACCAAGCAGCTGGTTGAGCAAATGAAAGGAGCCATTGGTTTTGTCAGTAAGGAGGGTGTGGGTAGTACTTTTTGGGTAGAATTTCCAATATACCACGGCCAGCCTATCGAGCAGTTGGCCGATCAATATGACCGGACCCCTTCGGAATTAAGTAGCGAAATTCCGGATATGCTGGTTACTGAAAATAAACGTATTCTCTATGTTGAAGATAACCCTCCAAATCAGCGATTAATGAAACAATTACTCGTGCGTTATCCAAACCTGGAGTTGGATCTTACGGGCGAACCTCTGCGCGGTATTTTTATGGCCCGCACCACAAAGCCCGATTTAATTATTATGGATATTAACTTGCCGGGCATGGACGGCTTTGAGGCGTTGGAAGTATTAAAACAGGATGAGTCTACTAAGGATATTCCGGTTATCGCGTTGACTGCTAACGCGATGGTGCATGATATTGAAAAAGGACGGGCCAGCGCTTTTGACTTTTATCTAACCAAGCCGCTGGATCTGAAGCAGCTTATTGATGTGTTTAATGAGTTGTTACTGTAGTGGTATTCGATAAAGAATTTATCTGATCTAAAAACAAAAAAGCCCGGTAACATTAGCCGGGCTTTTTTGTGGAGGTTTCTGGTTGCTTAATAAACATTGCTCAAATGTTTGCCCACAATCTGTAGCAGGGGTTTAAACACCTTCGGTGTACCACACACCAAGTGACCTGTTTCTAAATAATTACTGTCGCCTTTAAATCCACTGAGTAAGCCGCCGGCTTCTCTTACCAGTAAAATACCGGCAGCCATATCCCAGGGTTTTAAATTCATTTCCCAGAAACCGTCAAAACGGCCAGCGGCTACATAAGCCAAGTCAAGAGCTGCTGAACCGGGGCGACGGATGCCCGCAGTCTGGCCAGCGATTTCACGCAGGCAGCCCAGATATTCGTCTATATGCTCTAGTGCAAATCCGTTAAAGGGGAGGCCGGTTCCAATTAGCGCTCCGTCCATGCCTCGGCGGTCGGTTACGCGAATTCGGCGACCATTGAGCATGGCGCCCCTGCCGCGGCTGGCGGTAAATTCTTCGCGTTTAATCGGGTCGAGAACAACAGCGTGCTCCAGCTGGCCTCTGTATTTACAGGCGATGGATACGGAAAACTGGGGAATACCGTGGATAAAGTTGGTGGTGCCATCCAGAGGGTCGATAATCCATTCGTAATCGCTCTCTTCGGCGCCCGAAACACCGGATTCCTCACCGATAAATTTGTGATCAGGGTAGGATTTGCTCAGGTGATAAATTATCTCCTGCTCCGATTTGCGATCTACCTCGCTAACGTAATCGTTGCGGCCTTTTTCTTCAATGTTGATCAAATCGAGGCGCTCGAATGACTGTTCGATCATGTCGCCAGCCTTGCGGGCTGCTTTTAACGCGATAGTGAGCATGGGTTCCATAGTGGCATCTCTGGACGGGTGGAAATTTAAAAGAACGTTCTGTCCGCTGAACGCGGCGCGCGCGATTATAGCAGTAGGGCGGCAGCAGAATCTATTCTGAAGGTGGCTGCTCTGGTACACTGCGCGCCTTTTCCGGCGTACAGCCCGTTTTCCCGAAGATTATTTCCATGAATGAACAACGTTTTCAGCAAATTCGTATGGTGATGGTGAATACCACTCACCCCGGTAATATTGGCGCTGCGGCGCGAGCAATGAAAAATATGGGCTTGTCTGAGCTCTATTTGGTCGATCCAAAAGAGTATCCGGCAGAAAAAGCCGTTTGGCGTGCCGCTGGTGCTATCGATGTACTGGAGAATGTTAAAGTTGTGGCAACCTTGGATGAAGCCATTGCCGACTGCGGCTTGGTTGTGGGTACGAGTGCTAGAGAACGTCGAATCCCCTGGCCATTGGTAACCCCTCGAGAGTGTGGTGACCGCTGCTGGTTTGAAGCCGAAAAACATCCGGTGGCGGTTGTGTTTGGCCGAGAGGATCGCGGTTTGACCAATGAGGAGCTGCACAAGTGCAACTACCATGTACATATTCCAGCTAACCCCGATTACAGCGCTTTGAATATTGGGGCGGCTCTGCAGGTTATCTGTTACGAAATACGTATGTCTTACTTAAGCGCGAAAGAGGGTAAGGCGCCTCACTTTGAGGAATGGGATCAGCCGCCGGTTAAAAATCAGGCGTTGGAGCATTATTACGAACACTTACAGGAGACTCTGGTCAAGCTGGATTTTCTTGACCCGGGCAACCCCAGGCAGACGATGACGCGGTTACGTCGTTTGTTTAACCGTACCCGTTTGGATCAGATGGAGTTGAACATTCTGAGGGGGATGCTCACATCCATCCAGAATTATATTTATCACACCGATAAAAAGCTGGAACCACCGAAGAGTGACAATGGGTAATAACCTAGTTGTTTGCTGGGTTAAATAGTTGACTAAATTAGTGGGGTATTGAATAATGGTGCCATCTCAACGATGAGGTCTGTACTATGCGATTAACCACTAAAGGCCGCTACGCGGTTACTGCAATGCTGGATTTGGCGCTGCACGCTCAGCGTGGCCCCGTCAGTTTGGCTGATATTTCCAAGCGTCAGGGTATTTCTTTATCATACCTTGAGCAGCTTTTCGCGAAGTTGCGTCAAAATACATTGGTATCCAGTGTGCGTGGACCGGGTGGTGGTTACCGGTTGAGCCGCGAGTCGGCAGGCATTTTTGTCGCCCAGATTATTGATGCTGTCAATGAATCTATTGATGTTACCAGTTGTGGTCGTGAAGGTGATTGCCATAACGGTGAGGTCTGCCTAACCCACTTTTTGTGGTGTGACTTAAGCGAGCAGATCCACGACTTTTTAAGTGGGATCAGCCTCCAGAGCCTGGTAGATCGGCAGGATGTGCAAGAGGTCGCTCAGCGACAGGAGGGACGTGATGCTCCTGCTCCGATTGAGTCGAACATTGATACCCTATTAACGGCTTCTCACATCGGAAGCTAAGCAGCGTTTGCGTCAATCCATTCGCAAGCCGTTTGCTGAAAAATTGGTTGAAGTAAGTTGATGCAAAAGCCCGTATATCTTGATTACGCTGCAACCACACCGGTAGACCCGGGTGTGGCAGAGGCCATGTTTCATTGCCTTACCCGCGAGGGCAATTTTGGCAATCCGGCGTCCCGTTCCCATGTCTATGGCTGGAAAGCTGAAGAGGCTGTCGAAAACGCGCGTGCTCAAGTGGCTGAATTGCTGGGAGCTGACCCCCGAGAGATTGTCTGGACCAGTGGTGCAACCGAGGCCAATAATCTGGCAATTAAAGGTGTCGCGCTGGCTAACCTGCAAAAAGGCAAGCACCTAGTTACCTCTCAAATCGAACACAAGGCCGTGTTGGATGCATTTAAATATCTGCAAACACAGGGTTTTTCAGTTACGTATATCAAGCCCAATATTGAGGGTAGGGTAGATCCGGCGGATGTCGAAGCTGCCATTCAGCATGATACAACGCTGGTTTCTGTTATGCATGTCAACAACGAAATCGGCGTGATTAACGACATTGCTGCGATTGGTCGTCTGTGTAAATCAAAAGATATTTTTTACCATGTAGACGCGGCGCAGAGCGCGGGTAAGTTAGCGATAAACTGTTCTGCGCTGGATGTGGATCTGTTGTCGTTGTCGGCTCATAAGTTTTATGGCCCCAAGGGTGTGGGTGCACTTTACATAAAACGTCAGTCGCAGGTACCTATTGAAGCTCAAATACATGGAGGTGGGCACGAGAGAGGGATGCGCTCCGGCACTCTACCAACCCACCAAGTTGTTGGTATGGGGTTAGCGGCAAAAATAGCTCAGAAGCAACTGGGTGAAGATAATGCTCGTATACTCTCTTTACGAAACCGCTTTTTACGTGGTTTTTGCGAGCTTAGTGATTGGCAGCTTAATGGCTCACTGGAAAATCGGGTGGCGGGTAATGCCAATATAAGTTTTGCTTATGTGGATGGTGAAACGCTTTTGCTGTCCTTGCGGGAGCTGGCCGTTTCAACGGGCTCGGCTTGCACTTCTCTCAGCGTGGAGCCATCTTATGTGCTCAAAGCGTTGGGGTTGAATGATGAGCTGGCACACAGCTCTATTCGTTTCAGTCTCGGACGTTATACAACCGAGGATGAGGTGGATTTTGCAGCGCAAACGGTTGTAAGCACAGTGAACAAATTACGAGAAAACTCACCTCAGTGGCTTGCCGAGCTAAACGCTCGGGCGAGTGTTTAGTTTCTAGATTTTTGGCCAGGTTGCTGGCCCAGTAGTTGTGAATTCTATGTCTCAAGAACATATTGATCATTTAATCAAGCAGGATTATGCCGCAGGCTTTGTAACGGATATTGAATCCGAGACCCTGCCGCCCGGTCTGGATGAAAGTGTTATTCGTTTTATTTCAGCTAAAAAAGAAGAGCCTCAATGGATGCTCGATTGGCGGTTAAAAGCCTACAGCGCTTGGAAGGAAATGGAAGAACCCGACTGGGCGCACGTTAATTACCCCAAAATCGATTTCAACGCGGTGTCCTATTATTCTGCACCGAAAAGCATGGCTGATCGACCAAAGAGTCTGGATGAAGTTGATCCGGAACTGTTGGAAACCTACAAAAAACTGGGTATTCCTTTGCACGAGCAGGAGGCCCTGGCGGGTGTTGCTGTCGATGCTGTTTTTGATTCGGTTTCGGTTGCGACCACTTTTCGTGGCAAGCTTAAAGATGCCGGCGTGATTTTTTGCCCTATATCGGAAGCCATTAAAGAATATCCAGAGTTGGTGAAAAAATATCTTGGTAGTGTGGTTCCGCAAAAAGACAATTTCTATTCAGCTCTAAATAGCGCTGTCTTTAGTGATGGTTCATTTGTGTATATACCTAAGGGAGTGCGCTGCCCTATGGAGCTATCAACATACTTCCGTATTAACGAATCGAATACTGGCCAGTTCGAGCGCACGCTTATTGTTGCCGATGAAGGTAGTCAGGTCAGTTATCTGGAAGGTTGTACTGCGCCTATGCGCGATGAAAACCAACTGCATGCAGCGGTGGTTGAATTAGTAGCGTTGGACAACTCCAATATTAAATATTCCACCGTTCAAAATTGGTATCCCGGTGATGCGGAAGGTAGGGGCGGAATATACAATTTTGTAACCAAGCGTGGTATTGCCCATACCAATGCACGAATTTCCTGGACGCAAGTCGAGACTGGCTCTGCGGTTACTTGGAAATACCCAAGCTGTATTTTGAAAGGTGATAACAGTGTAGGTGAATTCTATTCTGTTGCCCTTACGAATAATTACCAGCAGGCCGATACCGGAACGAAGATGATCCATTTGGGTAAAAATACTCGATCGACGATTATTTCTAAAGGTATTTCTGCTGGCAAAAGCTCCAATGCTTATCGCGGTTTGGTGCGCATGAATCCCGGTGCTGAGGGGGCGCGTAATTATACCCAGTGTGATTCACTGTTGATTGGTGATCAGTGCGCTGCGCATACTTTCCCGTATATAGAAAGTAAACACCCTTCGGCCGTTGTCGAGCATGAAGCCACAACCTCGAAGGTGAGCGACGACCAGTTGTATTTGTGTTTGCAGCGGGGCATTGATACGGAAAAAGCCGTGTCCATGATCGTGAACGGTTTCTGTAAGGAAGTGTTTAAAGAGCTGCCGATGGAGTTTGCCGTTGAAGCCGGCAAGTTGTTGGAAGTAAGCCTGGAAGGATCAGTAGGTTAAAAGGGGAGTGCACGCTTTTCGTGTGCCTTGCTTAAGGTAAGTATCTATAAACCAGTATTGCTGGAGCTACGGCAATAAGCGAAAGCGAGCGCACCACGCGCAACAGTGGAAGAATCACACGTTAACAGAGTCAGCGCTTAAATCTGCGCTATAGCTCATCAGTCACGAATAACGAGCGTACTTAATATGCTTTCTATAAAAGATCTTCATGCAGGTGTTGAAGACAAAGAAATTATTAAAGGCTTAAGCCTTGAAATTAAACCCGGTGAAGTCCACGCAATTATGGGACCAAATGGTTCCGGTAAAAGTACCACCGGTCATGTGTTGTCTGGTCGAGACGGTTATGATGTTTCCAGTGGCCGAGTCACTTTTTTAGGTAAAGACTTGCTTGAAATGGATACCGAAGAGCGTGCCCGAGAAGGTTTGTTTCTGGCCTTTCAATACCCGGTGGAAATTCCTGGCGTAAGTAACATGGAGTTTATGAAAGCCGCGGTTGATGCTGTGCGGGAGCACCGGGGCGAGGATGCTCTGGATGCTGTAAGTTTTATGAAAAAGGCGCGCGAGTACTGTAAAGCCGTAAACCTCGATCAAAGCTTTTTGAAGCGCGGTGTGAACGAAGGTTTCTCGGGCGGAGAGAAAAAGCGCAATGAAATTATGCAGATGATGCTGCTGGAGCCGAAGCTTTGCATTCTCGATGAAACGGATTCGGGGCTGGATATCGATGCTCTGCAAGTGGTTGCTGATGGCGTAAACGCACTGCGTAGCCCAGAGCGTTCATTTATCGTAGTTACGCACTATCAGCGCTTACTGAGTTATATCGAGCCGGATTTTGTTCATGTGCTCGCAAATGGCCGCATTATTAAATCGGGTGATAAAAGCTTGGCTTTGGAGCTGGAAGAGAAAGGTTACGGCTGGCTGGACCCATCATTAGGTGGAGCCGCTTAATGTCGGAGTTTATGCAACAGGCCGTCGAACCTCTGGCAACAGGTGCGTCCGCATGGTTGTCTGATCTGAATGCCCGAGGGAAAGATCAGTGGCAGGCCCATCGTTTTCCAGGGCGCAAAGCTGAAAGCTGGAAGTACACCAATCTGCGGGCCCTGGAACAGGGGGATTTTCACCGGAAAGGTTTGCCCGTTGTTAATGAGAGTGCGTGGCAGGAACAGGTTCAGATTGCAGATCTGAATGCATGGCAGTTGGTGTTTGTTAATGGGCAATACAGTGAGGTCTTATCCAGTAATCTGTCTGTGTTGCCGGAGGGGATTACGCTGGTGCGATTCTCCGAGGCCAGCAAAGAACAGCGGATTCAAATCCGCATTAAGTTGGATTCCGTTGCGATTCCCGAAAAGCACCTGTTCTCTGCGTTAAATGCGGCACAGCTGCAGGATGGTGTTTTTCTGCGTGTTGAAAAAAATATTCAATTGCAAAAACCGGTACAAATTGTACACATCAATACCCTGCAAGATCAGGCCTATACTGTTCATCAGCGTGTGTTGGTGGAAATGGAGCAAGGCAGTGAAGCTACCATCGTTGAACATTTCGCTTCCGGTGAGGACGATCAGAATAGTTTTACGAATGGCGTGACCGAACTCTGTGTGGGCGAAAATGCTCGTTTACATCACTATCGCCTGCATCTGGAACATGAAGCGGCCATTCATGTTGGCAGTGTGAATGTCGCGTTGGGACGCAACGCTAATTTAAACAGTTTTCATCTGGGGTTGGGGGGCAAAATTAAGCGCTTGGATTTCGTTGTGAATCATCAGGGCGAAGGCGCGCACTGCGAACTTAATGGCGTTTATCTGACCCACAATAGTCAGCATATTGATTACCATACCTGTATCGAGCACGCGGTTCCTCTGTGTACCACAAACGAAGTTTTCCGGGGAATTGTGGGCGATAGCTCTCGTGCTGTTTTTAACGGGCGCATTCATATCCATCCGCAAGCACAGAAAACTCTGGCGCAGCTGAGCAACAAAAATTTACTTACCAGCAATAAGGCTGAAGTGGATACTAAGCCGGAATTGGAAATTTATGCCGACGATGTGCAATGTGCTCACGGTGCAACAATTGCACAACTAGATAGTACCGCCATGCACTATTTGCGCACTCGGGGTGTGTCGGAGGCAGAGGCCCGGGTGATGCTGAGCTTTGGTTTTATTAATGAGTTGGTTAATGACATTAAACATGATGCTATAGCGGGCCATTTACGTCCCATGTTGGTCAGAATGTTTGCGCGTGATGATGCGTTAATGAGGCACCTTGTATGAATGTTGCGGAGCAGGTGGGGCAAAGTACTGTGAAGACTTTTGATGCAAAAAAAGTTCGGCAGGATTTTCCCATTTTGGATCAGAACGTTAACGGGCAGCCGTTAGTGTATCTGGACAATGCTGCGACAACACAAAAGCCCAATGCGGTGATTGATGCAATCAGTGATTACTATCGTGGATACAACTCCAATGTACATCGTGGTGCTCATAGCTTAAGTGATAAAGCCACCGCCGTATTTGAAGCCGCGCGGGAAACTGTAGCCACCTTTGTTAATAGCCCCAAAAAAGAACAAATTATCTGGACTCGTGGTACCACCGAGGCAGTGAATCTGGTTGCCCACAGTTGGGGGCGAGCCAATATTGCTGCTGGCGACAAGATATTGGTGTCAACCCTCGAGCACCATTCCAACATCGTTCCCTGGCAAATGCTGGCGCAAGATAAAGGCGCCTCTTTAATCCCGATTCCTGTTTCCGAAAAAGGTGAAATTGATCTTCAGGCTTTTGCGGCGCTACTGGATTCTAGGGTGAAAATTGTTTCAATCGGACATGTATCCAATGCTCTCGGCACTATAAATCCTGTTAAAGATATCATTGCAGAGGCAAAAAAAATCGGTGCAAAGGTTTTTGTTGATGGTGCGCAGGCCGTCGCTCATTTCCCTGTCGATGTACAGTCGTTGAATTGTGACTTTTACGGTTTTTCCGGTCACAAGCTGTTTGGCCCAACCGGTATTGGCGTGCTTTGGGGGCGAGAAGAGCTGTTAAATGAAATGCCGCCTTATCATGGCGGTGGTGAAATGATTGAAACCTGTAGCTTCGCTGGTACCACCTACAATCAGTTACCTTATAAGTTTGAAGCTGGTACACCGGACATTGCAGGTGCCATTGGTCTAGCCGCTGCGATTCAATATTTACAGTGTTTTGATCGTGATGAAGTTTCTGCCCATGAACATGATTTATTGGAATATTGCCATCAGCGCGCTGCAACCTGCGAGGGATTGAAACGCGTGGGTGAGGCCAAAAATATCGCTGGTGTTTTCAGCTTTTTGCTGGAGGGGGCACACCCTTCAGATGTTGGAATGTTGCTGGATCAGCAGGGCGTCGCCGTTCGCACAGGCCATCATTGCGCGCAACCGTTGATGGATGCTCTGCATATTCCTGGCACCGTACGCGCGTCTTTCTCTATTTATAACACCCGAGATGATGTCGACCGTTTGTTTGCGGCTCTCGAAAAAGTTAAACAGTTTTTGTAAGAGGCGAAACAGATATGAGTGTTGAAACATTTAGCGTTAGCGAAATTGTGAGTGTTACGCCCGCAGCGGCTGAACACTTTCGTCAGCAAGTTGAAAAACAGCAGGCTCAGGCGATTCGTATTAGTTTAAAAGAGAGCGGCTGTACGGGTTTTAAGTATGTTATTGACGAAGTTCAATGCTCAGAAGAAAATGACTTGGCTATTACTTTAGGTAATGGCGTACAGTTATATGTCGATCCAACCCACCTGACTGCCATTCAGGGTACGGTCGTGGATTATGTGAAAGAGGGTTTGAATCGGAATTTGGTGTTAAATAATCCCAATGTTAAAAATGCCTGTGGTTGTGGTGAAAGCTTTAGTTTTTAACTGAGTGTTCTCCCGTTGGCGCAAAGCGCTGATTTTGGCATAGGATTGCTAGCTCGTTGCAAAATTTTAACGTCGCGCTGGCAATGCAGATAGTTTTGCAACAGTCTGCTAGTCGGTGTTCATTCCGACCCTTACCTTTGGGGGCTTGAATTCCCAGCTCTGGTGCAGAGTGCTTCACCCTATTTTTATTGTTAATACAGTTTTATATTTTTGATAGATGGTTTTATATATGTCAGAACAACGCATGGTAACAACAGTACGTGATTGCCCGGCTCGCTTAGTGCCTGTGGGAGATCCCGTTACCATTCCCGCACACCAGTTTATTACGATCACCCAATCACTCGGTGGTAATTATACAGTTGTGTACCAAGGTAATATGCTGCGAGTTGATGGCACAGATGCCGATGCTTTGGGCTTGGAAAAATACGAACTTGTATTTGAGCAACCTGTAGATGAGTTTATCAATGAAGATCAGGTCTGGCAGGCTTTGGAAACAGTATATGACCCGGAAATTCCTGTAAACCTGCGCAGCCTTGGATTGATTTACAAGGTAGAGATTGATCAGCAATACAAAAAAGTGGCTATCAATATGACCTTAACCGCTCCCGCTTGTGGAATGGGGCCGGTGTTGGTCGGGGATGTTAAATATCGTGTAGGCATGGTGCCCAATGTAAAAGAGGCTGAGGTTGAGTTGGTTTTTGACCCTCCCTGGCATAGAGATATGATGTCGGAAGAAGCGCAACTTGAAACCGGAATGTTTTTTTAGTTATGTCGGATCTTACCCAAAACCCGTTTGGTACATCTATTACCGCGGAAGATGTTGTCGATACACTCGGTTTTTTTGATGGCTGGGAAGATCGCTATAAGTACATTATTGATCTAGGAAAAGAATTGCCTGAGATGGATGAGGCAAAGAAAGACGATGCGTATCAGGTGAAAGGGTGCCAGAGTCAAGTGTGGATAGATTACCAGCGCATCGATGACAAACTGTGGTTTGCTGCCGATAGTGATGCCTTTATTGTTAAAGGTTTGCTGGGGATAGTTCTGGCGGCTTATAACAGTAAATCGCCTAAGGATATTCTGGCCTTCGATATCAATGAATATTTTGATCAGTTAGGTTTGCTTAAGCATCTCAGCCCTACACGAGGTAATGGCCTGCGGTCGATGGTTGAGCGTATTCGAACCGAGGCCAAGAAGTAAGTCAGAGTGCCTGTTTAACGGCTGTCTCGAGCTTAGAGCTTAGGGGCTTGGTATTGCTGCCAAAATGTTTGATGTGTTTGCCATCGGCAGAAATGAAGTATTTGTTGAAATTCCAGCCGGGTTTCCGTGTTTGCTCGTTCAGATGTGTAAAAACGGGGTTGGCCTCTTTGCCTCGCACGTGAGTGGGTGCCAGCATGGTAAAAGAAACCCCATAGTTTTTGTAGCAAATGGTTGCTGCTTCTTCCTCGCTTTTTGCGGCCTGCTTGAAATCATTTGAAGCGAACCCAATCAGCTCAACGCCTTCCTTTTTATACTTCTGATATAGCGCTTCCAAACCTTTAAACTGATGGGTGTACCCACAGTGGCTGGCTGTATTGATAATAACCAGCGGTTTGTTTTTGTAGAGTTCGCATAGGTTAATGGTTTTGCTGCTGTGCAACTTTTTAAATTCGTGGTTTAAAAAGCCGGGGCACTGCGCGGTTGTTTCTGCGGCAGCCTTGGGTATCTGTAGAATTGACAGCAGCACAAGGCAAAGGGTAAGCCGGTTATTCATAAAACCTCCTTTGAATCTGTTCGGTCAGGGGGATGACTATTGTGCACTATGCATACTAATCTGGCGATTATCCAAGTATAATTTGGCGGGTGAATATCGGGAATTATTCCAAGTAGGCGTGCGAGCCGTGGGATATGAAAACAATAGGAAAATATCGAATGGCTACTGAAAGAACATTATCCATTGTGAAGCCGGATGCGGTTAAGAAAAACATTATTGGCGAAATATATCGTCGCTTGGAAAGTGCAGGCTTACGTATTGTGGCCGCGCGTATGATCCATATGGACGAGGAGCAGGCCGGAGGCTTCTATGCTGAGCACAAAGGTAAGCCGTTTTTTGATGATCTGATGTGGTTTATGACGTCAGGCCCCATCGTAGTACAGGTTTTGGAAGGGGAGAATGCGATTACGTTGAACCGTGAAACCATGGGGGCGACGGATCCCTCTAAAGCGGCAAAGGGCACCATTCGCAACGTTTACGGTGATTCTCTCGGTAGGAATATCGTTCACGGCTCCGATAGCCCCGAGTCGGCTGTACGGGAAATTAACTATTTCTTCTCAGAAGATGAGATCTGTCCGCGCTAGGGCGGGCAATTGAATTAAAACCAGAGGTATTAAGTTTAGTGAGTTGTCAGGATAACAGTGCCAACGTTGAAGTAGTAGCGGTCAATATGCCCGAGAAAGTCAATCTGATGGGTATGTCGCAAGGGCGTATGGAAGCGTTTTTCGAATCCCTGGGTGAGAAGAAGTTTCGCGCTGCGCAGCTATTGAAGTGGATTCACCAGATGGGTGTGAGCGACTTCCAGCAAATGAGTAATATCAGCAAAGCGCTGCGTAATCGTCTGGGTGAGGTCGCGGAGATTCGTGCGCCGGAAGTGATCGAACAATTAGACTCTTCCGATGGCACGCGCAAATTTCTGATTCGTGTGGGTGGAGGCAACGCTATAGAAGCCGTGTTTATTCCAGAGGGGGAGCGGGGAACGCTGTGCGTGTCTTCGCAGGTAGGGTGTTCTCTAGACTGCAGTTTCTGCTCGACCGGCAAACAGGGTTTTAACCGTGATCTGACATCGGATGAAATTATTGGTCAGGTTTGGATTGCGGCTAAATCTTTTGGTCAGCTGCAAGAAGATGGCGGTCGCGGAGACCGCAAAGTGACTAATGTGGTGCTGATGGGGATGGGTGAGCCGCTTCTCAACTTCGAAAACGTGGTTGAATCCATGCATCTTATGATGAATGATAATGGCTACGGTATATCCAAACGGCGGGTAACCTTGAGTACTTCCGGGGTTGTTCCGGCGCTGGATCGTTTGGGTAAGTATACCGATGCCTGCCTAGCTATCTCACTGCATGCGCCCAACGACGAGTTGCGGAATCAATTGGTGCCCATAAATAAGAAGTATCCTATTGCGCAACTACTGGATTCAGCCAGGCGTTATATCGAGGGTTTGCCCGATTCACATCGCAAGATCACCATTGAATACACGCTGATTGATCAATTAAATGACAGGCCAGAGCATGCCCATGAGCTGGCAGAGTTACTGAAGGATGTACCGGTAAAAATCAATCTGATTCCGTTTAACCCGTTTTCTCTGTCTAACTACAAGCGCGTAAGCAACAACGCGATGTACCGTTTTCAGCAGATTTTAATTGATGCGGGCTACACTACGACCATTCGCACGACTCGTGGTGATGATATTGATGCGGCCTGTGGTCAGCTGGCGGGGCAGGTAAATGATAGGACCAAACGCAGTCAGCGCTATAAACTCGACCAGGTGGCGTTGATGAGTGCCGAAGATGGGGTGATACCCGTGAAAATTGTGAATCAATAATAATTAAACAAAATAAAGGGGGAGTAACCGTGTCCAGGCTTATTTTTCGACGAAGCAGGGCGGTTGTACTGAGCGCTTTTCTAGCGCTGTTGCTGGCCGGCTGTATCACCACTATGGAGAGCTCCAAGCCGAAGATCGATAAGCAGCAGGCTCTGGAAGCTAATATTAAATTGGGAATGACCTATCTGCAGCAGAATAAGCGTGAGGGCGCGGTGCGTTCTTTTACCAAAGCGCTAGACCTCGACAGTAAATCTGCGGAAGCTCACCTGGGTATGGCGCTACTGCACCAGCTAAATGGCGAGATTAAGGAATCGGAAGTCAGTTTTAAACGAGCTCTGAGTAATAGGAGTCGGATCGATTTTTCCCGGGCCAGCATTGAATTTAGTTACGCGCGCTTACTTTTTGAGCAGGAGCGCTTTAACGAATCGATGAAGCTCTTCCAGTTATCAAGCTCGGATTACGCCTATAACGGCAGGCCGGATGCGCTGATGAATGTCGGCTTGTGCGCGCTCAAGCTAGATGATCAAGTCCGAGCGAAAGCCGCTTTTGAGCACAGTTTGAACCTAAACCCGCGTATCGCTCAGTCAAACTTGGAGTTGGCGGATATGGCCTTTATGGAAAGGGATTACAGTAACGCGAAGCAGTATTTGGATCGATTCAGCAGCATTACCCGCCATGTACCCAGGAGCCTGTGGCTGGGTATTCGCATTGAACGCATTTTTGGGAACAAAGATAAAGAAGCAAGCTATGCATTGGCGCTTAAAAACCTGTACCCTTACTCGAAAGAATTTTTGGACTACAAGCGATTTATTGAAACTCAATAGTGCCCACATGCGGGCTCGAGAAGAATAAGAACAATCTGATGACCGGCAGCCAAGCACAACTCAACATCGAAGACGAATATCAGCAATTACTGGATCAGAGCAAGCCAGGTGCCGCTCTGAAGCTGATACGGGAAGGTAAGGCCGTGGATATCGAGGCTATCGCCAGTGCCACGATGATCCCCGACTGGAAGTTGGCAGATCTGGAAAATGACAATTACGGTGGCTTGGGTGGCGAGCTTTTTGTGATGGGGTATATCCGCAAGGTCGCCAAAATTCTTGATGTCGAGTCTGACTCCCTTATCGCTGCCTATAAACAGTCAGTACCTTCCACAATGGCTTCATCGGCCGAGCACGTACTGGGTGAGCCGTCTCTTGCAGGTTCGGGCTCAATTGCAATGAGCACGCTGTCATCGAATCAAAAAAAGAGTTTCTTGACTAAAATAAACTCCATGCCGGGCTATGTTGCCGTTGCTGCACTGCTGTTCGTGTGGGTTTTTGCCGTGTGGCTTATTAAACCAAATAAACCTGTAGGTGAGCTGAATTCATCGCCAGTCGCTGCGGTTGTTGCTGAGACAGAGACAGAGACAGTTGTTTTTGACGCTGAAGTAGACGTTAGCGAAAACGATGCTGTCGATAGCCCCCCTCAACCCCCTGTGCTGGTGCCCACGTCCGTACCGAGTGCTGAGCCGGTGGCGGAGACCCCGGCGCCTTCCGATACCCGCCCCGGAGTATTTCAGAACGAATCGTTACTGGTTTTGTCCTTTATTGATGATTGCTGGGTAAAGGTTACAGATGCCAACGGTAAGGTAGTGTTTGCGCAAACCAAACTGAAAGGGGATAATCTGCAGCTTTTTGGAGAGGCCCCGTTTAAAGTGATGCTGGGCAATGCGCGGGCAGCGGAGGTAATGATTAACGGCCAACCATTTGCCGTGAACCCCGTGCCCGGCAAAAAAACTCTGCGCTTTACGGTTGCTCCGTAGCCATCGTTATCACCTCCCAGGCCTTAATGGCGATTTATCAGTAGGTTAAAAATCCATGTATTTTGAATCGCCGATTAAACGGCGCAAGACGCGTCAAATAATGGTTGGCAATGTTGCCGTTGGTGGTGATGCACCCATCAGCGTGCAAAGTATGACCAATACAGAAACGACCGATGTCGAGGCTACCGTTGCGCAGATCAAGCGTATTCAGGATGCCGGTGCCGATATTGTGCGTGTTTCCGTGCCCAGTATGGATGCGGCTGAGGCATTTGGGGCCATTCGACAAAAAGTTTCTGTTCCGCTCGTGGCGGATATTCATTTCGACTATCGCATAGCGTTGCGAGTGGCCGATTTGGGTGTTGACTGTTTGCGTATCAACCCCGGCAATATCGGTCGTGAGAAGCGTGTTCAAGCCGTGGTTGAAAAAGCCCGTGATCTGAATATTCCCATCCGTATTGGTGTGAATGCGGGGTCTCTGGAAAAGGATCTGCAAAAGAAATACGGTGAGCCAACACCTGATGCCCTGGTGGAATCTGCCCTGCGTCATGTGGATTTTCTCGACAAATACGATTTCCAGAATTTCAAAGTCAGTGTAAAAGCTTCGGATGTGTTTATGGCCGTGGCGGCATACCGTAAACTGGCGACCCAAATTGAACAGCCGCTACATTTGGGTATTACGGAGGCCGGTGGCCTGCGTGCGGGTACTGTTAAATCGTCCGTTGGCTTGGGCATGCTGCTGATGGACGGTATTGGAGATACCATTCGCGTGTCTCTCGCGGCTGATCCGGTGGAAGAGGTGAAAGTCGGCTGGGATATGCTTAAGAGTCTCAAGCTGCGTAACAAAGGTATTAATTTTATCGCCTGCCCAAGCTGCTCTCGCCAAAATTTTGATGTTATTAAAACCATGAACGAGCTGGAAACCCGGCTTGAAGATATAAAAACGCCCTTGGATGTGGCGGTGATCGGTTGCGTCGTCAATGGCCCAGGTGAAGCTAAAGAGGCGGATATTGGTCTGGCAGGCGGTACACCCAAAAACTTGATTTACGTAGGTGGAGAGCCCCGCCAGAAGTTAGAGCAAGAAAACCTTGTAGATAATTTGGAAAGGCTGATTCGTCAGCGGGCAGACGAGAAAGAGGCGCAAGTCGCCGAGCAGGAAAAAAACCTGATCGCCAAAGCATAAGAGCCGTCAGTTAACCATATAAAATCAGGATAAGCATTGAAAAAGCTGCAAGCAATTAAGGGCATGAATGATCTTCTGCCCAACGAGTCACCCTATTGGCAGTATTTGGAATCGGTTGTTACCGAAGTCGTACAAACTTATGGCTATCAGGAAATCCGCTTCCCGCTTTTGGAAACGACAGAGCTGTTCAAACGCTCAATCGGTGAAGTGACCGATATCGTTGAAAAGGAAATGTATACTTTCGATGACAGGAACGGTGAAAGCGTTACCCTGCGTCCGGAGGGCACAGCAAGTTGTGTGCGCGCCTGTGAACAAGGCCAACTGCTCTACAATCGCGGTACCCTGGTTCAAAAGCTTTGGTATTCTGGGCCAATGTTTCGCTATGAAAGGCCTCAGAAGGGCCGCTTGCGTCAGTTCCACCAGATCGGTGTTGAGGCCTACGGTATTGCTTCAGCCGATGTGGATGCCGAGCTGCTAATATTAACGGCCCGTCTTTGGCGAGTACTCGGCCTGGATGATGCCGTGACTCTGCAAATAAACAGTTTGGGTACCAGTGAATGCCGCGCGAAATACCGTGCAGCCTTGGTGGAGTATTTGCAGGCGCGTTTCGATCAGCTAGACGACGATAGCAAGCGTCGCATGGAAACTAATCCGCTGCGCATACTCGATAGTAAAAACGAACAAACGCAAGCACTGTTGGCCGATGCACCGGACCTGTCAGATTATCTCGACGACGAATCCCGCGAGCACTTTGCTCAGGTACAGGCCTACCTGACGGCGGCAGAGGTACCATTTACGGTAAATACGCGATTGGTTCGCGGGTTGGATTACTACAGTCGCACGGTTTTCGAGTGGGTAACCGATAAACTTGGCGCTCAGGGCACGGTGTGTGCCGGTGGTCGCTACGATAGCCTGGTCTCACAATTGGGAGGGCAGCCAACGCCGGCGGTTGGTTTTGCTATGGGCATGGAGCGGCTGGTGCTATTGCTGCAGGAATTGAATTTATTTCCTGAGGATATTTCCCGTACTGTCGATGTCTACTTGGTGGCTGTTGGCGACGTAATACCTCAGGCTTTCCAGTTGGCGGAGTACTTGCGCGAAGAAGCACCTTATCTTCGTCTGCAGATGAATTGTGGCGGCGGAAGTTTTAAAAGTCAGATGAAAAAGGCTGATCGGAGTGGGGCTGAGATCGCCTTGATCCTGGGTGAGGATGAAGCCAGTAAAGGCGAGATTACCGTGAAGTATTTGCGTACGGGTGACGCGCAGCAAACCATAAAACAACAACAAATAACAGACGTTATCGTTTAGGAGCGAATAAAGTGGCAGATCACTTAACAGAAGAAGAACAGGTAGAGGCGCTCAAGCGCTGGTGGAAAGAGAATTGGCTGTCTATTGTACTGCCCTGCGTTGTTGCCCTAGTGGGCTGGATGGGTTGGTCAAGCTGGGAAGACCACAAGTTGGGGAGGGCCCAGGCCGCATCAGATCAATTTGAAGCACTGTCTAAAGCCGCTGAGGTTCAGCCTGGTGCCGCCATGAGCGCCGAGCAAAAGGTAATTGTAAGTGGTTTGGCTGAAGCTCTGGTTAGCGATTTTAATGGCTCGCTCTATGCCGATATGGGCAACCTGATGCTGGCCAAACTGCATGTGGAAGACAAGCAGCTCGATGTCGCAGCGAGCCGCTTACAAGAGGTTGTGACTGGTGGAGCAAATGCTTCTATTGTACAGCTGGCAAGTGCGCGTCTAGCCCGTGTATTGGCAGCCAAAGGTGATGTCGACCAGGCGCTGGCTCTGGTCGCTCAGTCCAATAGCGAGACCTACACGGCCCTGTTTGCCGAAATTCGCGGTGATATTTATCACTCGCAGGGTAAAATGGGCCAGGCTCATACAGCTTATGTTGAAGCCTTGAGTTCACTGCCACCCTCTGAGTTTGGTCGTACCAGCCTTATCCAGCTAAAGCGTGATGCGGTTGCTCAATCAGCACCCGTAGCAGAAACAGAACCTACTGAAGCTGCCGCTGAGGGAGACGCTTAATGTTGTTGCGGTATTTATTGCTGGCCGTTGCTGTTCTGAGCCTTGTAGCCTGTCAAAGCAAAGATTCAAAAAAACTCGAATTGAAGGCTGCAGATCTCATTAAATTTGAGGAAACAGTCAAAGTTAAAAAGCAATGGAGCCGGGCTGCGGGTTCCGGTCAGGAAAAGCGGTTTTCACGTTTTGTTCCTGCGTTGGATGGCGAAGGTGGTATCTATACGGTTGGCTATAAGGGCGATGTACAGGCCTTCGATGCAACAACCGGTAAAAAACGCTGGAAAGTAAAAACTAAAGCTGAAATTTCCGGTGGTGTTGCGGCGAGTGCCAGCGGTATTTATTTCGGCACTTACGACGGCATGGTTCACGTATTGAATAAGGATACCGGAGAGCTTAACTGGAAAGCCAAGGTTAGTAGTGAAGTGGCATCTGCCCCGGCTGGGAACAGTGATATTGTTGTTGCTGTGACCATTGATGGACGCGTATTTGCCTTTGAGGCCGAAACCGGTGCGCTACGCTGGTCCTATGATCACATGCTGCCAGTTCTGACCTTGCGTGGTACGGCGTCTCCTGTCCTGACCCCCACTCAGGTGATTGTTGCATTCGATAATGGGCAGGTACTGAGCCTGGGAGCCAAAGATGGTTCGTCCCAGTGGCAGCTTCGAGTGAGCCGTCCCCAGGGGCGTACCGAGCTGGATCGTATCGTCGATATTGATGGAACACCGGTGCTTAACGGTAGTTACCTGTACGCGGGGAATTATCAAGGCAATGTCGTGGCCGCAAGCCGCGGAGCCGGTCGACTGGTGTGGTCGAAAGAGGCATCAACCCACAATGCAGTGGTGGTTGCCAATAATAAAGTCTTCGTGAGCACAGATGAGTCTCGCATTGTTGCGTATAACGCTTTAAACGGTGAGCTTGAGTGGGAAAATTTTCAGCTTAAGCGCCGTAATACCAGCGCTCCAGCAATATTCGGCGATTATCTGGCCGTCGCTGATGGTTATGGCTATGTACATGTACTAAATCAGGACGATGGTCAATTCGCTGACCGTTTTAAACTGGCCGGTGGTGGGAAAATGCGACGAGCCGCTATACGTGCGCCGTTGTTGGGCGATGGTGATACATTGTATACCTACTCCAATAAAGGCAAACTGAGCGCCTATACTATCGTTGGCGAGTCCAAGTAGGGCTTGTTCAAAGGTGCCTGCGGCGAGCTTGAATAAGGCTCGTCGCATCTAATTCATTCCAGAGAAGCTTCATGATCCCAACCATTGCCCTTGTTGGTAGGCCAAACGTGGGAAAATCCACGTTATTTAATCGACTCACTAAAACCCGAGACGCCATTGTCGCTAACTTTGCGGGCCTTACTCGCGATCGCAAATACGGTGATGCGGAATTTGAAGGTAAGCGCTTTATTGTTGTGGATACGGGCGGTATCAGCGGCGACGAAGAAGGTATCGACAGTGTGATGGCTGATCAATCGCTACAGGCGATCATGGAGTCTGACATTGTATTATTTATGGTGGACTGTCGAGATGGTATGACAGCTACCGATCAGCAAATCGCCGATCACCTACGCGGTTTAGCCAAGCCTACCTTTGTGGTTGCCAACAAAGTGGACGGTTTAAATCCGGATGTGGCTGTAGCGCCGTTCTACGAAATGGGCCTGGGCGAAATTTATTCCATTGCAGCTTCTCATGGTCGTGGTGTTCGACCTCTGATAGAGGAGGTGTTGGCGGAATTTCCCGAGACGGAAGCCGAAGACGAGAGCGAAAAGCGCGGCATTAAAATGGCCATTGTCGGGCGCCCCAACGTGGGTAAGTCAACGCTCGTCAATCGAATGTTGGGTGAAGATCGTGTTGTGGTTTTCGATATGCCGGGAACTACCCGAGACAGTATTTATATCGATTATGAGCGCGATGGAAAACCGTACACCATTATCGATACCGCAGGTGTTCGCCGTCGCAAAAACGTAAAACTCACTGTAGAGAAGTTTTCTATTGTTAAAGCGCTCCAGGCAATGGGAGACGCTAATGTTGTGATAGTCGTGCTGGATGCTAGTGAAGGTGTAGTCGATCAGGATTTACACCTAATGGGGCACGCGCTCGAAAGTGGTCGGGCTCTCGTTGTCGCGCTCAACAAATGGGATGGTCTGGAAGAAGACCATAAGAAACATATCAAAATGGAGCTGGAAAGGCGGCTGCGTTTTGCTGACTTTGCCGATCTACATTTTATTTCTGCCTTGCATGGTACCGGCGTGGGGCATTTATATGAGTCGGTAGAAAAAGCCTACCGCGCGGCAACGGAGAAATACTCAACCAATTTTTTAACCCGAGTTTTAGAGCACACTGTTAGCGGGCATCCCCCCCCCTTGGTTCATGGTCGTCGCATAAAATTGCGCTATGCCCATTCTGGCGGCCACAACCCTCCGGTGATTGTCATTCACGGCAACCAAACCAAGGAAGTACCGAATCATTATGTGCGTTATTTAGAGAAAAGCTTCCGCAAGGCGCTGGAGCTTCAAGGGACACCGGTAAAAATTGAATTCCGTTCCAGTGAGAACCCATTTGCGGGAAGAAAGAACAAGCTGACTGATCGCCAGCTTGCCAAAAAACGTCGGTTAATGAAGCATGTGAAGAAAAAGTAATCTGCTTTGTAGGCTTACTCTGCAGAGCAGGACCAGCCCCAGGACTGCAATTTGCCTACAAATTCTTCTGCCTTCTGTTCACAATAGCCTTCCAGATTCTGCGCGCTCCAGAGCGTGTTGACTTCGTTGGGCGCTTCATTGTCTTTGTAATAATTAACATCACAAGGAACTTTCATCGCGTCCGAGCTGTAGTTGATTTCAATGCGGCGAATAAGCCCCTGCTGGGAGCAACTGTATTTATGGGCTTTGGATATTTCGGCCTCTGGCATGGCTGCTTCTTCCGTGCCATGGTTGTCTGCGCTAACGGAACCCGCGTTGAGTAGCAGGCTTGATACTAAGCAAAACAGAGTGTACTTCCAAGTTGAATAATGTGTCATAACGGATACTCCTTTGATCGCATTTACGGGCTGAAGTGTATTACCTAATGGATTGCACTACCATTTATTCTCGGTTAACAATAGGTGTTTTTTCTTGATTTTCAATGAATCCTTATTGATGTTGGCGTTACTCGCCTGTTCCACGGGAATATTGGCGGGGTTTCTAGCGGGGTTATTTGGTGTTGGCGGTGGCATTATCGTTGTACCTGCACTCTATCACCTGTTTATTGCGATGGGCTGTAGTGGAGAAACGGCTATGTCTATGGCGGTATCCACATCTTTGCTGTGTATAATTCCTACGTCCATCTCCTCGATTAAAGCCCATTGGCGGTTGAACAATATCGCGTGGTACTGCTTGCGCTTTTGGTCTCCCGCATTATTTTTGGGTGCTTTAATTGGTGCATTGGGCGTTTCCAATTTGCGTGGTAGCTGGTTACAGGGGATTTTTGCAGCCTTGCTGGGTATTGTTGCCATCATTATTGTGGTTCGTTTAGTTGTTGTGTTCAGCACTGAGCGTGATACAAAGGAGCAGCGTGGCGGGTGGGGGATGCTTCTATCCACATTTTGTATCGGCTGCGTTTCCGCTTTGGCAGGAGTCGGGGGCGGAGCTTTGGGAGGGCCGTTGTTAGTTGTTCGTGGTTTCTCGGCTCACCGGGCCGTGGGAACAGCGGCTGGTTTTGGTTTCCTTATTGCCTTGCCCGCAGTTTTACTTATTTTAGTTTTGGGCAGTACGCGGCCGGATGCTCCCTACGGTAGTTTTTCTTTAATCAATTTTCCCGCATTTTTATTGATTGTTTCGGCGTCTGTGCTGACAGCTCCTTTTGGGGCGAAGTTCGGCAAGCGCTTATCTCACCGGATGTTGTCGGGAATATTGGCTCTTTTATTGGTGTTGCTTGTTATTAAAATGTTAATTGAAATTACAGGCTAATCCTCGAAATTTTATGTAGAGCCGTATTGATAAACGCCTCAATTCTTTTATTAACTCCAAACGCTCTTTGTAGCGCCTCCCGGCGTGTGTTTTGATGTCTAGCGACACAATAATCACGACTGACCTTATCGATAAGGCGCGACAATCATTCTAATGATATCAAATATATGGGTAGTGCCAAAGGCGTAGGCACTAGCGCCTGAATAGTCTGTAGCGGCTGCGAACTTAAACACGTGGAGTGGCTTGCCGATCTGTCTGTTTGTAATCTATGTGAATTTTTTCGAGCGATTTGTTGTGGAAACCGCAGGGTTTATCTGTCTAATCATTAATCGTTAGTCCTGAAAAAAAGCTTAATCAATACCGGGAATACACATGTATTATTTATATGGGCCAAGCAGGTGGTTGTATAGATGATGATGAGGCTTTTTAATTGGGAGTAACTCTGTCCCATTATTACTAAATACTATGGGTTTATAAAAATAAGAACAAAAACGGTTTAGAATAAATTCAAGTAGGGCTAATGCTTTAAAAAGCTTGTGCTAAGCTTTGGTTAGAACGAATGTTAATGTCTTTCCGCAAGTTTTTGCGCACTACTATTCGAGTTGTACGGAAATGACGACTAGTAATAATTTATTTATTGTCAAAGCATTTGCGAGCGCCCCGTTTACCGGTAATCCCGCAGCAGTTTGTGTGCTGAAGGAACTGTTGCCGGATTCAAGTCTTCAGCAAATAGCGGCTGAACTAAATCAACCCATTACCTCTTTTGTCGTACCCAACGGCGAACGAGGCTATTTATTACGGCATTTCGGCCCCAAAAACCAGGTGGAAATCTGTGGTCACGGTACTGTTGCCGCTTCTCATGTGGTACGCGAGTATCTCGGTCATATAGGGGAAGATATCATTTTTTGTTTGGGGAGAATAAAGGTCCGAGTGGGAATACACAGCGATGGTTTCGAGTTAGAGATGCCGAAATTTTTGTGCAAACCCATTATTGATGTGCCCTGCGTTAACAAATTTTTAGGTGTAAAAGTTAAGCAAATGTATAAAAGCTTTTACGATGTAATTGCCGAGTTTCCCAGTGAGCATATGGTGAGGTCATTACGTCCGGATTTTTCTGTTCCGTTAGTGGGCTCGATACGGGCTTTGCTGGTGACAGCTCCCGGACGGGATACAGATTATTGTTATCGTGTTTTTGCTCCGTCAATTGGCGTGGATGAAGATTATTTTTGTGGTTCCGCCAATGGTGCCCTTGGTCCGCTGTGGAGCCATAAATTAAAACGGGAAGAGTTGATGGGGTGTTCGGTTTCTGAGCGGGGAGGGCCTATCCCTTGCAGGGTTAGCGGGCAAACTGTCTGTATATTCGGCAAAGCCTTAACCTGGTTTTCGGGTAGTATTCCAGTGGGAGCGTGTGCATAAATGGACGTTGCTTTTCAAGCGGAATTGTCTGCTTGGTCACATCTTCTTTCTCAGTTGGGAAAGCGGAATCCTGTGTTAGTCTCGCATTTGGCTCAGTGGCAAAATGCCAGTCTCAAGGATTACGTTGATTATTTGTGGCATGCTTTAAGTAGAAATATGCAGTGCCCGGTTAATCCTAGCTTCTTTAATTTAATCTCTTCAGCTTGTCGATCCCGCTTTAATGACGATACAAAATTGAGAGGGCAATTAACTGATTCTCCCGTTGTTTTGAGTGCGCACCATACTGCACCGCTCTTCCATCCTTTAGCTATCCAAAGTTTATTGGTTGCAAGCGCAGGTCGAAAAGCTCCTGCAGTGGTGCCGGTTCTTTCAACTGACTGGGTGCCCATGGATAACCTT
Source organism: Teredinibacter haidensis (assembly GCF_014211975.1). Classification (NCBI taxonomy): domain Bacteria; kingdom Pseudomonadati; phylum Pseudomonadota; class Gammaproteobacteria; order Cellvibrionales; family Cellvibrionaceae; genus Teredinibacter; species Teredinibacter haidensis. The sequence continues at coordinate 1,911,675 of NZ_CP060084.1, read as the reverse complement.
TTCTACCCCAGAGGATTATTGCTTCCCGGTAAGAGCGGCCTGCAGCAAATCAACTTGTTCCCTAAAAGCTGTAAAAAGAAAATGGTTTCCCATATGGAGCCGTTCACTACATCTGATGTGAGTAAAGCCTTGTCTGCGATACAGAAAAAATATCGCTCGGGCGATATTGATTCAAAGAAAAAAAAATCATATGAGCTTCTGTTGGGGGAATTTTATAGCAACAGTGATGTTTTGGCTCTGCAAAGTTACGCCGAACAGTGTGCATTGCTTAATCATAAAATGTGTCAGCAGGCAATACCCGATGTGGAGTTCCTGTTTTTCAATGTTAGTGAGTTGGCGATTGATTTGTTGATCACCGAGCTGGAAAATAATGATTCATTAATGTACCGCCTGTTGTTTGATAAAAACTGCAGAGACAATGTTGTTGAAAAATTTGATGGTGTCAGTGGCTGTTGGAATAGAAAGGCAGGGCAGGGTTCGATTTTATTCTGGCAATGTAGTGGCAGCAAGATGGTTCCGTTCTTGTCATACGATGGGTGCCACTTAAATAGTGAGCAGGGTCGCTTAGTCTTAAAGCCTGAAAGTGTGATGGCGGGTTTGCGTGAAGGCAGTATCATTCCCGGTATGTGTTTGGTGTTTAGTTTGTTAATGTTTTCTATGGGGCTTGTGTGTGTGGGGGGAATGCGCCAAATTACCTATACCAAAGCGATTCGGGAAATTCTTGTGGATGTTGTTGATAGCAATACGGAGGTTATTGCACGGCACCCCGTTGAAAGTTTTGTTGCTGGCCTGTATGCGAGAACGCATCTTGACGGTAGCCCTGTATTGATATCAGAGCTTTTAGATGAGAGCGTCACTCTGCGAAAACGCACATTTGCGGATGCCGTTTTGGCTGCTAGTGACGAGCTGTTAGCCTTAAGTTAATTTGTTTTGTTGACAGTAACTTCCAGCGAGCCTTTCGATAGCATGAGTTCTAACCTTTCCCCTTTTTCGGTTTCCGCCGATTCACGAATAATATTTCCTCGCTGGTTTTGTGCAATAGCATAGCCGCGATTCAATGTGTTGAGTGGGCTAACGATATTGAGCAAACTCGCGGCTTTGGTGAAGGCAGCCTGCTTGTCCTTTACCTGGTGTTGCATGGCTAAATCTAGGCGTTGGCAAAGCTCCTGAATTTTATCGCGGCTATAGCGAATAGTGTTTGCGGGGTTTTGACTGTTCAGTCGACTCTCTATTTGGTCCTGTTTTATCCGCTTATTTTGAAAAGTTTTAACCCAAGCTGAATTCAGCCGCATATCCAATAAATCCAAACGCTGTGCCCAGATTTGTAATTTCTGACCGGGATGCCGCATTAGTTGCCGTGCATGCGTTAATTTTTGTTGGCATTGATTCAATAGGTGTTCGATTCTACTCGTCATCCGCCGTTCGAAGTCTTTAAACGCGAATTCAAGCTCCTGTGCATCAGGGCTAAGAATCTCTGCTGCTGCAGAAGGGGTTGGCGCGCGCAAGTCAGCCACGAAGTCAGTAATCGTGAAATCGATCTCGTGGCCCACAGCGCTGATTATGGGAGTTTTTGCGGCGAAAACCCTACGAGCAAGCTGTTCGTTGTTAAACGCCCAGAGGTCTTCAATAGAGCCGCCACCACGGCATAACAGTATGGCATCAAAGCAGCCCTGTTTTTCGGCCAGATCTATCGCTTCGATCAGCTGTTGGGCTGCTCCATCGCCCTGTACAGCTGCTGGAATTACGGTGATGGGTATGGCCGGGAAACGGCGTTCCAGCACCGATATCACATCGCGTACGGCTGCACCCGTGGGGGATGTAATAACAGCGATGTGTCTAGGGAGTTCTGGCAACGGTTTTTTCTGGTCATTGTCAAACAGTCCTTCATTTTCAAGCTTCTGTTTTAATTCCTGGTAGCGCTTTTGCAAGATGCCAAATCCAGCTTCCTCCATATGTTCAATAATGAGCTGATAGTCGCCACGACCTTCGTAAAGGCTAACCCTGGCGCGTACTTGAACGTTGATGCCGTTTTTTGGTGTGAAACGTACCTGATTGTTACGGTTACGAAACATGGCGCAGCGCACTTGGGCGTTCTCGTCTTTTAGTGTGAGATACCAGTGGCCGGAAGAGGGCTTGCTGAAATTGGATATTTCACCCTCTACCCACATGAGCGGCAGGTGTATTTCCAGTAGTTGCTTTGCTTTGCGGTTTAACTCGCTGACCGACAACACCTGGCGCCCGCTGTGGATAATGTTGTCGTTATCTGAGATGAGGTTGTTCATAGCTCGTAGCCGTTGGTCGGGTGCGGGGCGCCACATAATGTCGAGCGAGCGTATCAAAGTAAAGTATTGGTCTATAAAGAAATTCAGGCCAGACTTTTGTTTACCAACAGGCTTGGCGACACTATAATATCGGGTTTATTTTATCTCGCACCAAACGCCCCTTAAAGGCCTTTCGTTATTTTCGTGTCAGCTTAGCTTGGCAGGTGCCTTTCTCGATTTCCAGAGGTTGTTATTTCTATGTTAAGGATTGCTCAAGAAGCGCTTACTTTCGACGACGTTCTGTTGGTTCCCGGTTACTCGGCTGTTACAGCGAAAGACGTCAGTCTTAAGACCAAGCTGACACGCGGAATTTCGCTGAATATTCCTCTGCTCTCGGCGGCTATGGATACTGTAACGGAATCCGGCTTGGCGATTGCTCTAGCTCAGGAAGGCGGCATCGGCATTATCCATAAGAGTATGAGTATCAAACAGCAGGCTCGAGAAGTTCGTGCAGTGAAGAAATTCGAAGCTGGTGTGGTGAAGGATCCAATTACCATTGAATCCTCTGCGACAATCAATGATCTAATCAAGCTTACTCGTAAGCACCGAATCTCTGGTGTACCAGTGCTTGAGAACGGAGATCTGGTGGGTATTGTTACTGGTCGCGACGTTCGCTTTGAAACCAACCTGGATCAGCGGGTCGCTAGCATTATGACCCCTCGTGATAAGCTCGTAACCGTAAAAGAGGGGACCAGCGTCAGTCAGGCGCAGGCTTTACTGCACAAGCATCGTATTGAGAAGGTTCTGGTTGTTAACGACAGTTTTGATCTCTGCGGTTTGATCACAGTGAAAGATATTAACAAAGCGGAAACCTATCCCAGTGCCTGTAAAGATATCGACGGTAGTTTGCGCGTAGGTGCATCCGTTGGCACCAGCCCGGACACCGATGACAGGGTTGCAGCACTGGTAGAAGCCGGTGTGGATGTGTTGGTTGTAGATACCGCTCACGGTCATTCCAAAAACGTTCTTGACCGTGTGCGCAAGATTAAACAGGACTACCCCGATGTGCAGGTGATCGGTGGGAACATCGCCACACCTGAAGCTGCTCTGGCACTGGTAGAGGCCGGTGCAGATGGCGTAAAAGTGGGCATTGGTCCTGGTTCTATTTGCACGACGCGCATCGTTACCGGTGTAGGAGTTCCACAAATATCTGCTATTGCCAATGTCGCCTCAGCTCTCAAAGATACGGGCGTCCCCGTAATTGCTGATGGTGGTATCCGCTTCTCGGGTGATGTTGCCAAAGCGCTCGTAGCAGGCGCCCATGTGATTATGATTGGTTCTATGTTTGCGGGTACAGAAGAAGCTCCGGGTGAAGTGGAGTTATATCAGGGGCGAACTTACAAGTCCTATCGTGGAATGGGTTCGCTGGGGGCGATGTCTAAGACGCAGGGTTCGTCTGACCGTTATTTCCAGGATTCCAGCCAGGGTATGGAAAAGTTGGTGCCAGAAGGTATTGAAGGGCGTGTTCCCTACAAAGGCCCGCTTTCGGCCATTGTTCATCAGTTGATGGGTGGCGTGAGAGCCGCTATGGGCTACACCGGTTCGATCGATATTGAGGTTATGCGTACACTGCCAGAATTTGTCAGGGTGACTTCGGCAGGTATGGGTGAAAGCCATGTTCACGATGTGAGCATTACTAAAGAAGCGCCAAACTACCCGGTTTCCGGGCGCTAACCATAGCGCAGGCGAGCGAGCCTATACTTCGTATATATAACAGCCTGTGAGCTTATCTCACGGGCTGTGTCTTTTTCTCCGTTCACATTGATGAGCAAGCCATGACTCAAAATATCCATTCCCAGCGCGTCCTTATTCTCGACTTTGGTTCCCAGTACACCCAGCTGATTGCGCGAAGAGTGCGTGAAATTGGCGTGTATTCTGAAATTCGTGCCTTTGATATGAGTGAAGACGAAATTCGTGAATATGCTCCGAAGGCAATTATTTTGGCGGGTGGCCCTGAGTCGGTTACCGCGGGAGAATCTCCCAGAGCGCCAGAGATTGTTTTTACTTTGGGTGTTCCCGTACTTGGGATTTGTTATGGCATGCAGACCATGGCCATCCAGCTAGGGGGGCAGGTAGAGTCCTCGGATCTACGAGAGTTTGGTTACGCGCAGGTTAAGATCGAGAGTAAAAACCAACTGTTTCACGATATTAAGGATCATGTCGATAACGATGGTGGCTCCCTGTTGGATGTCTGGATGAGCCACGGTGATAAAGTTTCTGAAATGCCGGAGGGTTTTAGCTTGATGGCTTCCACTGAAACTTGTGCCATTGCCGGAATGGCCTATGAGGCAAAAGGCTTCTACGGCATTCAATTCCACCCAGAAGTAACCCACACACTTCAAGGTACACGCATATTTGAACATTTTGTGCTGGAACTGGCGGGCTGTGAACCTTTGTGGACCGCAGCGAATATCGTTGAAGATGCGATTCTGCGCGTTAAGGATATGGTGGGAGGGGACAAGGTGCTGCTTGGGCTCTCTGGCGGCGTGGACTCCTCTGTTGTGGCGGCATTGCTGCATCGGGCCATTGGCGATCAGCTGACCTGTGTGTTTGTGGATAACGGATTGCTGCGTAAGAATGAAGGCGATCAGGTAATGGATATGTTCGCCAAAAATATGGGCGTTAAGGTTATCCGAGCACAATCTGAAGATTTGTTCCTTGGTAAGCTTGTGGGCGTTGACGATCCTGAGGAAAAGCGCAAAGTTATAGGCAACACCTTTATTGAGGTCTTTGATGATGAGGCGACCAAATTAACCGATGTTAATTGGTTGGCACAGGGCACCATTTACCCAGATGTAATCGAGTCAGCTGCGGGTAAAACTGGAAAAGCGCACGTTATTAAGAGTCATCACAACGTTGGTGGTCTGCCAGATGATATGAAGATGGCGTTGATTGAGCCGCTTCGAGAGCTCTTTAAAGATGAGGTGAGGAAAATAGGGTTAGAGTTAGGCCTTCCCTACGATATGGTTTACCGCCATCCATTTCCTGGGCCCGGTTTGGGTGTTCGTATTTTGGGTGAAGTTAAAAAGGATTATGCCGATATCCTGCGTGAGGCCGATGCTATCTTTATTGAAGAATTGCATGAATTCGGTTGGTACCATAAAACTAGTCAGGCCTTTGCGGTGTTTTTGCCGGTGAAATCAGTTGGTGTAGTTGGGGACGGACGGCGCTATGAATGGGTGATAGCATTGCGAGCAGTGGAAACTGTGGATTTTATGACAGCGCGATGGGCGCATTTACCTTATGAGCTTTTAGAACGTGTATCCGGCCGAATTATCAATGAAATAGCGGGTGTTTCGCGTGTAACGTACGACGTGTCCAGTAAGCCGCCTGCCACAATCGAGTGGGAGTAGTCAATAATATGCGGTACTTGTAGGCCCTGTAGAGTAAGGAAACATTAGCATAAATCAATTTTTAGTAGAGATTATTCAGTAAACGCTATAGAGTTCATATTTTCTTACGAAATTTTATGTTTGTTGCTGATTACAGATGTTTGGACTGTTTCGTAGGTATCTTTACTTTTGGGTAAAGAAAGTGTTGTACCGAGTTACTGATAGAGGATGACCAAATGGATTTTGATGCTTGGAACGTCGACTTGGAAAGTTTGTCAGCATTCCATATAACTGGTTTTAGGATTTCGATTGAGGGCAGCCCGCTGCAACCCCTAGGGGTGTCGCCGAGCCATTTCCCTGATGGAATGTCTGCGGTTGATCAGGCTCGCCTGTTGCGCTGCGGAATGAAGGCTATAAAAAAAGCGGCGCAGGAGGTAATACAAGGAGAGAAATTAGCCCAAGTTCATTAATAGAATTTTGATAGATAAAACACAGGCGCCCAAGGGGCGCCTGTGTTTTATCTAAAGACCGTTTTTCTAACGGGTAACATAACGACCCTTAAGGTGCATTAGTGTTTTGTGCTCATCAACATTTATTAATAGCTTTTCGAAGCGCTCATTAATAATGGAGCTTGAATCCTGACCCATTTCGCTTGAGTAGGTAACACCAGAAATTAAATCATCCAGTTCTTTTGTAACTGCGTCCATAGAGGCGAAGATCTGATTAGTTGTTTTCTTATTGTCAAATATGCGGCCTTTACCGGTCAGTTGCAGATAGTTATCGCATTCTTGCAGCCATTCTTTGCGCTGGACTATGTAGTGCTTAATGTTGCGCATTCCACCTTTGTAACGCGTGTCGAAATGTTGGTTTCTGTATTTGTCTAGGCTGTCCATGGATGAAGACATAAAATCTACAATGGTGTCATCACAGTGTTTCCACGTTAAATAAGTTGGAAAGCTGATATTGGCTTTTACTTCTGCTTTTTCTTTTAGGCACTGTTCATCACAGCCGACTGCGGCATTTGCGATTGTTATTAAGACAAGCAGGCAAACTGAGAGTGATTTTTTCATTACTAATGTCCCCTATAATATGCCAATAATTATTAGTCATTTGTATGGCGCTTAATCCAATTAAAATGTTCTCCACAAGTTATGTCAAGTAAACGTGAACCAGTTCCTTGTGCGGAAATTCGTTTCAGAGCATTGGTTGCTCCTTAGGTATGCCTAAAATAATACTTAAGGATGGCTTACAGGCTAGATGTGATGTAGGTTTAAGAAAAGTTGGGCTTATAAGCTGCGAGTATTGCTATAGAAGCGTAAGTGATAATAGATACACTAAGCAGTGCAAATCGGTCTAAATTGGCTTTTGTCGTTTTTAGGGTTAAAAACCCTAAGCAAATGTATGTTAGAAGCAAGGTAAGTTTTACTGTAAACCAGTAAAAGGCATTCAGCGGGTAGCCAATGGCCGTTGCCATGGTTATGCCAGTGATGAAGAGTGCTGTATCATTTAGGTGGGGCATTAGTTTGACTGCCCGATTTTGGAGAAACTCTGGCTTATATGTCAGCCACAACACTCTGGTTATAAACCCAAAGATACTGGTTACGGCGAAGGCAATATGAAAATATTTAAGATAAAGCAGCATTTTATCGGCTTTTACGCGGTTCCCAACGCTTTTGTCACGAGAGAGAGCAGGTCTTGCGGTAGAGGAAGCTTTAGTGCCGCTTGATGCCCTGTGTCAGACATCTTTTTCCAGGTTTTCTGGATGACATCAATAAGTTTCTCTTCTTGATGTTTTGCAGTGAAATCCGCCAGGTAATACTGTAAGAACACAAGGCAGATAACGTCTTCTAATGTTTGCGTTTCTGCGTCCTGTCTTAGCTGGCGTTTCTGTACGAGAAATTTTACTCGTTCGCAGGCGTCCTCGGCATAGCCGACCTCCATCATAAGCTCCACAACCCTGTTGGCATGAAAGAGGGAGAGTTCTGCTCGCCATTTCTTGTATCCCGCGCGACCTTCCGGGTAATTACTTCTTGGTGATTTCCAGCGTTCAATATGTTGTGCTCGAGCGGCAATTTGCAGATGTTCAGATGCTTCTGGAGCGAACAGGGAAAGCTGCTCAGACATACGCTGCCCGTACAGTAACTCCTTAGCGACTAGTTGTTCGCTGGAGGGGCAGGCTTCTTGGTTGGGATCGAGAGCGTTGGCCTCGTCTATTTTTTCCAGAACGAGGCTTAAGTGATTATGTGGTTCAGTCATACGGGCTTATGTGCGCTGCTTATTCAATGGACACTGAGGAGATGTTTTGTAGTGCATCCATGTCGGAAATGATGACATGCTTTTTATCCAGCAAAATCACCTCTTGCTTGTGCAAGCGGCTAAGAACACGGCTAACGGTTTCGATAGTTAAGCCGAGGTAGTTGCCAATATCCGAGCGGGACATGGGGAGGTAGAATTCTTTGGCTGAAAGGCCACGATTATGGTTGCGGGTCGATATGCTTAGCAATAAAGAGGCAATTCTTTCGTCGGCACTGTTTTTACTTAGCAGCGTTATTAGTTGCTGCTCTTGAGTGATTTCCTTGCTCATCAACTGAAAGAAGCGGCGCTGGAGATTAGGTACCTGTGCGCTCAACTCTTCGAGGCGGCTAAAAGGAATCTCGCATACAGCAGAGGTTTCCAGGGCAGTAGCGGAGTTGGTGTGGTGGTTGGAGGCTAAGCCGTCCATACCTATGATTTCACCAGGGAGGTAGAAACCTGTTACTTGTTCTTGCCCATCCTGAGTAACCTTTACGGTTTTTACTGCACCGGAGCGCAAGGCATAGACAGAGCGGAAAGGCTCTCCAGCATGATAAACATGATCCGATTTCTGTACGGGGCGTCCTCGTTGAATAATGTCGTCCAATTTTGTGATGTCATCAACGTGCAGGCTGATCGGCAGGCAGATAGCGGCCAGGCGGCACTCGGCGCAATTAACTTGCGGATTATGGTGGCACTGATGATTTGCAAAAGATTGCGGAGGCATATCGTTTTCCACTGCTTATAAGTAACAAGGCGCTACAGTATATAGGAAAACCTGGGCAATGGCTCCGCTTCGGGATCGAAAATTGTGTAGGGAAGACTTAGAGTCTTGACTGCTGCTGCTTTAGGGACTCATCAAAGGCTCAGTGGACCTGGGTTTACGGGCAGTTGCCCAGCATTCAAGGCGCTTAAGTAACGCTGAGGGCTGCAGAAGTTCTGTAATACCAGGTTCTGTAGGTGGCTAGTTCCCTCTACTCCCATATTGATGCAATCGTCTATCTGCTCATGCTCACCGTCGAATATGATGCTTCCATTGGTTTCTAGCTCTTGATTCAATAGTTTGGGGCGATAACCAATGTAGATGTAGTCTGGCGAAATACGTTTTTTTACCTCAATGACATGCTCACGGAGGTCGTCCAGGCAGTCAGCATCGTGAATTTGGATGCCGATTCCGGAGTACGCATATTGGCGAATAAGGCTGGTAACCATTTCCAGACGCGGTAAGTCTTCCAGATCATCTCGGCTAAGAACAATTTGGTAATGGTTGAAACCTAACCCCTTTAACAGCGCAACATGGTCACTATTGATTTCACCGATTTTTGTGGCCACACGATGGCAGCGCTTACCGGATTCAGCGAGTGAGAAATGCGACGCCAGCGCGTGCATAATTTCGGTTAGCTCGTAAGGTTGTAGGTTCTGAAAGGGGTAACATAAAAGCAAAGCATCTACAGAACGATGACCGATTGCATCGGCCCATAACTGTACTTCTTTGCTTACGAGTTGGCCTGCTGTGCAGGAGGTTTCCAGTTCATTTATCCAGGCGAACGCGTTCCCATCAATGCAGATGTTAATTGGTCGAATCGGGTGCCGACGAAAGTTTTCGAGCAGGCGATTAGCCTCTAATTCCGTTACTTTCTTTTGCCGACGAATGAGCGTCGGATGTTCGGCAATATTGGATGTTCGTTCATTGTTTTGCATGGAAACAGTCTAGTAGGTGACTGTATTGTCGTATTGATGGAAATCAACGGTAATGGACGCAATAATTGGGCTCAGATCAGGAGTTGTAGGAAAAGTTTATTTAGCGAAGAAACTTGGGATATTGCTGCGGATCGATCATCTATCGAGGGAAAATATTGACAGTAGCTTGTTGGAAAACGATTTGTGTTGTCCGAGAGGCTTAGGCGTGGCTTTTAGAATGTCTTTATAAGGTTCGCATTTGCGCCTGTTTTTCCAGGCGCAGTGGGTCTTAGAAGCTTTGTTCAGCGGCTTGTAAGGGGGTTGTTATTCGACTGTAATTGCCTGACCTACGCGGATGGTTTCACCGGGGTCGATTATGATATCTGTGGTGTTCGCGGCTTCAAAGCATAGAAATTCATTCTCACCATCCTGGTGAACATCCGCCATATTACGGGCATCTTCAATTCCCGGATTCCACAGAACCCAGTGTTGAGAACCGGTTTTTTTAATGTTGATGGTGCGATCAAATTTCTTGTCGTAAAGGCTGGCGTTTTCGTCATTCAAATAAATGCGATCAATCGGTCCGGTATAGGATTCGTCGCCTTTGTCTACAAGTTGAGTCTCCCCTGTAATAGCGTTTTCGAAAAATGAATTAGTTAGCGCGGGCGCTTCGATATTTTCCGGGTGGCTTACCTGAAAATAGTTGTGCAGTGCATAGGCAAAGCAGAGCGGCTTTTCTGTATCGTTAGTGATGATCAGCGTTTGCTTTAATTCTTTTCCCAGCTCCAGTTTCATTTCGATTTTGCTGGGGTGGGGCCAGGGGTTTTCGTCGTCGCTTAGTTTAATGCCCAGCGTGAGTTTTGTTGTACTGCAATCTTCTTGGTAGGAATCGAGCTGCCAATTGCGTGTGCGAACTAGTCCGTGACGCCCTTTGTCTCCGGCGGGGCCGAACCAAGGCCAGCAAATGGGAATACCGCCCCGTAGAGCGGTATTCCCATCGTAATTTGCGCTCTCGCTCATCCATAATACGGGCTTTTGTCCGGAGGGCTGCCAGTGCAAAATGTGGCCGCCAAACAAGCTGACTTCTGCACTGCAGGAAGCGTTATCGATCTGAAGAATATCTAATTCGCCGCGGCGAATCGTATGGGGAACGTCGTCTGACATGCAGGCTCTCTATAAATGGCGCATAAGCATAGCGTAGCCGCCGGATTCATTCAAAGGTAATTCTGGCGCCTGTATCTTTACGATATGGCCCGAGCCCGGTGCAACATCAATTGCGCCGCCACTCTCTTTTTCCAGGGTGCTGATATTGAATGAAATATTGCCCTGGGGCGTGATCAGTTCGACGGCATTACCGATTTCAAAACGGTTTTTCACATCCAGGGTTAACCAGCCACTTTGAGCGTCGTAGGCAATAGCTTCAGCGACGAACTGCTGTGAGCTGTTGCCTGAAGCGCCTTGTTCGTAGTTCTGATATTCACTCGGAACGTGGCGTCGGTAGAAGCCTTCTGTGTAGCCACGATTGGCTAGGTGCTCCAGTTCTGTCATTAAACTCATATCGAACTTTTTACCGGCTTCAGCTTCGTCAATGGCGCGACGGTAGATTTGTGCGGTGCGAGCGGCGTAGTAATGGGATTTGGTTCGCCCTTCAATTTTGAGAGATTTTACGCCCATTTTGACCAGTCGTTCTACATGTTGAACAGCGCGTAAGTCTTTCGAGTTCATAATGTAGGTGCCATGCTCATCTTCGTAAGCGGGCATATATTCTCCGGGGCGGCTTTTCTCTTGCAAAAGAACTGGTTGTACTTCGTCAGGTGTCCAGGTTGATGGCGGTGCTGAATCTACGGCAATTAAGTCGCCGGTTTCAGTTTCCTTGGCCTCATGGGAATTGTACTCCCAGCGGCAGGAGTTGGTGCATGCCCCCTGATTTGAGTCCCGATGAGTCATATACCCGGATAGCAAGCAGCGGCCGGAGTAGGCGATACATAAAGAGCCGTGGACAAAAACCTCCAGCTCCACATCCGGGCACTGCTGGCGAATTTCTTCTACTTCTTCAATTGATAGCTCTCGCGACAATATTACTCGCTCAATACCCTGCGAGGCCCAGAACTTAACGGTTGCGTAGTTTACCGCATTCGCTTGAACGCTGAGATGAACGGGTTGGTCGGGCCAGGTTTCCCGCACCATCATAATCAGCCCAGGGTCGGACATAATTAATGCGTCCGGCTTCATGGCAATAACCGGTTCTAGGTCGCGTAGATAGGTGCGAACCTTATCATTGTGGGGGGCAAGATTACTCGCCAAATAGAATTGCTTGCCTTGACCGTGGGCTTCCTCTATGGCAGAAGCGAGGTTCTCAATTTTATTGAATTCGTTATTGCGTACGCGAAGGCTGTAGCGTGGTTGGCCTGCGTAAACTGCGTCCGCTCCATAGGCGAAGGCATAGCGCATGCTTTTCAGGGTGCCGGCAGGCGAAAGAAGTTCGGTGCTCATAAATTGTACTCAAATTCAAATAGTCGCGCATTGTAAGCTCTCGCGGGCAGGATACAAGAGCGAATGATTATTTTTTACTTTTCCCGTATTTCGATAAGATAGCGCAGGGGCCAGTTTTTGCCTGTAATCCAAAAGGCATTCCTCTCGGCATCGAAGGCGATACCGTTAAGTACCTTGTCCCGGTCACCGGCTAGAGACGGAGGAACTAGCTCGTTGAGGTTGAGAGTTCCCAGTATTTTTCCGCTCTGGGGATCAATCGTATAGATCCAGTTGGTTTGCCAGCGATTGGCCCACAGCCGACCCTGAGCAAATTCGAGTTCGTTCAAACGATCGATTCTTTCACCGCTGGCGGGATTAGTAACCTCTAAAACCTTGAGGGAAGAGAAGTTCTTTGGGTTGCGCTGCGTGATCCTATGGCTGCCGTCGCTTGTAAACAACGAGCTATCGTTATGAGCGATTCCCCATCCCTCACCTTTATAGGACTGTGTTTTTCTTACTTTAAGGGTGTCGGGGTCGAGCACAAAAACGACACCCGCTTTCCAGCTTAGCAAGTAGAGGTCTCTATCGTGGAGGGTGATGCCCTCTGCAAATATCTGCGCGGGCAATTTTGCCTGTTTCAGGGTTTGCCCTGTTGCGGCGTTGTAAATACGGATAAATGAACGGTTGAAGTGACCGCTACTTTCAATAAGGTTGCCATTTTTTAGCTCAAGCCCCTGAGTAAACAGCAGCGGATCGTGGGGAAGGGTATGAATAATTTTGTAGTTTAGGCTTTTGGGTGTTTCGCTGAAGCCTGTGCTGGAGAGGACAAACAATAGCAAAGCTAGCAGGGTGCAGACTGCTTTAGTGTTGAAATTGGTGGTCATAGAAGATAGGAGCCGTTGGCGTTATTGTATTTCGCCATTCTACCCAATTAGCTTTCGTCTTGTTTAGTCTCTTCCGCATCCGTTGTGTGCAGCGCTTCACGACTGAGTACGTAGTCCACCGCGTCGTTGACGGCAAGGGCAACTTTGTCAGACATTTCCTCAAGCTCGGCAGGCGAGAGAAAGAAGGTCATATCGACATCGTGGCGCACGTATCTTGGAGGCAGGCGATTGAGTGCGACACAGGTCACGTCCGCCATAAATTCAGCGTCCTGGTTGGCCCGATCGTTGGCGCGTAATAGTTGGGAGATGACCAAGTGTTCGTAATAGTTGTGGACGCTGTCCTGTGCGGAAATAAGCTCTCCACGATGTCTGCCGGCTCCAAGGAGCATAGTACTTCCCTCTTAGTGTTGTTTGTTACCCTTAGATTGTAGACGTTTTATCGCGTATAAGGTCGCGAATCAGGAATCTTGCTGGGTGTAGGTGGGTATAGAGGTCTTGATCAATAGGGAGAGGCTCCCCTAATAATAGATTGGCGAGCAGTTCGGCTGCAAGAGGACCGTAAGCCAGGCCGCGGGAACCGAGCCCCAGAATAGCGTAGAGACCGGGGTGACCGCTGCCGGGTAGTTCTATTTGGGCATTGGCTCTGTGGCGCAGTTTTTCGAAATCGATCAACATATTCTTCGCGTTGGGTACTGGGCCGACAACGGGGAAGTAGTCTGGCGTTGTCGTACGAAAGCCGACGCGACCACCAAGCTGAAGATCGCAGAGGTCGTTTGTTTGAAATTGAACCATTTTCGCTAGATTATCCAGGTTTGTGGAATGATCGACTTGGGTGATATTGAGGTTGTCGTCTTTTAGGTTAAAGGTAGCGCCAAGGCAGTGGATGCCGTCGTTGGCCGGGGCAATATAGCCTTCACCACAAAGAACCGTCTTGAGCCGATTTAATGCATCGGGACTATTTTCTATATGTGTCACCTGTCCGCGAATGGAGCTGAGTTGTAGGTAGGCGGTTTGGCTTAGTTGTCGGGCCGCGTGAGCGTTGGCAATTACAGCAGACGCCGCAATCGCGAGGCTTTTCCCGAATTTATCAACGGCTTCCCAGCGATGCTGGTTTGGAGTGAGACGCTCTACCTGTGCGCCTAGCTGCACATTGATGTTCGGGTGTGCAACAAGTGTTTTGCATAGTTTTCGCGGGGACAACCATCCGGATTTTGGTAGCCATAAGCCTGAAAATCGTTGCTGAATACCACTTATTTCTGAAGCCTGTTGGGGGTTGAGCCACTGACAGAAATCGGGAGATTGTTCGTAGATATTCGCTAGTAGCCGATAGTGCTTTTCCTGCTTGTCCGACAGCGCAAGGTGGAGCACGCCGGTTTGTGCACCGGCTAATTGAAAGAGTGATTGCTTGTCGAACAGGCGGCTATAGAAGTGGTTGGCAAACAGTTGTGCGGTGAGGTTAAAACGGCTGAGTGGATTGTTGTGTGGCGACAGGCGCGTGTAGACCATGCCCTGTCGGTTACCCGAGGCCTCAAGCGCTAGTTGGTTATTTTGCTCCAGCAGAGTTACCGCTACGCCGCGATCGGCCAGCGCTCTCGCTGTAAGACAGCCCGCGAGCCCCCCACCGATAATGAGCACGCCATTGTTGCTTTGATCCGCCGGCGCGGGGTTTTGCAGGTGCCAATAGTGGTTTGCAGTATCTCCGCGTTTAGGTGGTATAGGGACGTTAGTTTGTTCGTTATTCAGGCCAACAAATGTGCCCGCAAGCATTTCTCTTTTCTTTCCAAATCCAGGTGATTTGAAACAGGTAAAGCCTACATCCTGTAATCCTCGCCTAACGGATCCCGCGGAGGTAAAAGTGGAAAAACTGGTGCCTTTATTACTGAGCCCGGCTATCGTCGAAAACAGCTCTGGAGTCCACATGTCCGGATTTCTAGTTGGGGTGAAGCCATCTAGAAACCAGGCATCGACAACGAGGGGTTGTTGCCCAAACGTATAACCCTTACTGCAGGGCTGGCCCTTGGTGGAGCAGGGGGAGAATTGCCGCAGGCCTTCGGTAGCATCACCAAAATACAAGCTTAGCGTAATCCGGCCGAGATCAAGAGTGAGGCGGTGGCAAGCGCTGGCCGGCTGCGCCGGGTAGTGCTCCAGTAACTCTTTGCTAAGGTCTTTCAGCTGTGGCCACAAGGAGAGAGCTTTTTGTAAGTCGGGAATAGAAAGCGGGTATTTTTCGACTGAAATAAAATGTAGGCGAGCAGCTTGCCCGCCCTGAGTGAGTGGATTGCACTGATTCCAGCTGTGCCAAGCCGTAAGAAAATTAAGCCCGGTTCCGAAGCCTGTTTCTGCAATCACGAAATGGTTTTTTTGCAGAGGTTTCTGCCAGCGCTCGAGAAGGGCGTTGTGCTGAATAAACACATATTGAGTCTCTTCCAGGCCGTTGGTACTGGAAAAATAGAAATCGTCGAACTGTGTCGAAAAGGGTTGATTCTGTTCAACCCATTGCAGCTTTGCCGTTGGTGGCGGAGGCGGCGTTTTATCGCTCATTGAGGAAAATTAAATTCGTTAAGAATCTGTTCGCACCATTTTTCGATACGTTGTTCGGTTAGGACGAATTCGTTTTCTTCATCTAGCGCTAAGCCCACAAAAAACTGCTTATCTTCCGTTAAAGCCTGGCTGGTTTCAAAATCGTAGCCTTTATTGGGCCATAGCCCTACCAGTGTCGCCCCTTGCTTTTTCATCTTATGGTAGAGAAAGCCCATGGCATCGAGGAACCATTCCGGGTAGCCGACTTGATCACCAAGCCCGTAGAGGGCAATTTTCTTACCGCTGAAATCCAGATCGTCGAGCTCGTCCCAAATCTCTTCCCAATCTTCCTGAAGCTCACCGTAATCCCAGGTGGGAATGCCCATAATCAGATAGTCGTAATAGAGGGCTGTGGCGATTGGTTCGTCGGCAATATTAAAGATATCAACATCGGTCTCGCCGATTTCCTGGCGAATTTTTTCACCCGCCATTTCGGTATAACAGGTGGAGCTGCCGTAGAAAAGGGCGATTGGAGCGCGGTTTGGAGTATTCATTGGTTTTCGCTAATACAAATCGTTTTGCAAACGGAAAGAAAGCGGGGCAATATGCCCCGCAGATTGCGGCGGCTATGGTAGTCGTTTGATTCACTAAACTCAATTGGAGGTCGCAGCTTGAGTATTTCTCTAAAGCCTGGGCGCTACAGGCATTACAAAGGAAATGAATATCAGGTGTATTCGGTGGCACGCCACTCAGAAACGGAGGAAGAGCTGGTGGTTTACCGTTGCCTATATGGAGACTACAGCCTGTGGGTACGTCCGCTGTCGATGTTTAATGAAATGGTTGAAGTGGCGGGGGATCCGTGTAGCTCAAGCGTGAAAAGGTTTGAATTTGTGTCGGAAATGAGCAGTGAGGAGATGTAAATGATTTGGCAGTGTCCCAAGTGTCAGCACCCCTTAACTGAGCGCGATCGCAATTTGTGTTGTGATAATGGCCACAGTTACGACCGTGCGCGACAGGGCTATATTCATCTCCTCCTGGCGAACCAGAAAAACAGCCGTAATCCCGGTGATAACGAAGAGATGATAGCCGCGCGTAAGCGTTTTTTACGCGCTGGTTTTTATGCTCCCTTGGTTGACGAAGTCTTCGCCATGGTAAAAGCGTATTTATCGTCGCAAGACACTGTTCAGATTTTGGATCTAGGATGTGGTGAAGGTTATTACCTGGAATCGCTGAGTGAGAAATTGTTGTCGTTAGAATCGATTGACCGTTTAGATTGTTGTGGTGTTGATGTGTCCAAAGAAGCGGTTCGCAAAGCCGCATCCAGCGCGAAACAGAAAGTACACAGTAATACTGTACATGAGAAAAAGTGGCGATTTGATTATGGTGTTGCCAGCAATCACCACCTGCCTGTCATGGAAAATTCTGTGGATATTGCGCTTAATGTCTTCGCGCCTATTGCCGCGAGGGAAATACAGCGGGTATTGAAAAATACTGGTATGTTTGTCCGTGTGCAGCCAGCCGAGCGCCACTTGTATCAGCTAAAAGAGGTGGTTTATGGCGAGGTGAAATTGCATACGCTAGCGGACGTCGAACCCGAATTGTCACTACTTGCAAGAAAGAATTTGCATTTCACTCTTGATCTAATTCAACCTGATTCTATTGCTGATTTGCTGGCTATGACGCCCCTGAACTGGCACGGCCAACGCGATGCAAAAAGCGAATTGATAGAAAAAGGAAAATTAACACTGGAGGTGGATTTCGATATTCAGCTACTTGGAATTAAGAGCGAATAAAATGCCTTCCGCTACTGATCTTCTTTGGATGAAAAAAGCCATTGCGCTCGCGAAGAAAGCCGCCGAGAACAATGAAGTGCCGGTTGGTGCGGTGCTGGTTCGCGGTGAAAGCCTGCTGGGAGAAGGGTGCAACCAGCCTATTGGCGGCTGTGATCCCACTGGGCACGCGGAAATAATAGCCTTGCGGGCAGCTGCGGCGGCAGAAAAAAATTATCGGCTTCCCGATACAACACTTTATGTCACAATCGAGCCCTGCACCATGTGTTTGGGGGCCATTATTCATGCTCGGGTCGGGCGTGTTGTCTTCGGTGCAACGGAGCCGAAAGCGGGGGTTTTAGCAAGTAACCCGGTACTGGAAAATGCGAATTTTTATAACCATAAACTGGCTTGGGAAGGTGGGGTCTGTGAGCAGGAGTGCTCGGTGCTTATCAGTGATTTCTTTACCTTGCGGCGAGAGGGAAGGAAAGCGCTAAAAAGAAAAGACGAAAAATAATTTTCCATCTTTTCTTTTATATTTAGAACACATTACAGTGAAGAAATATCCTCAGTTCCTCCGGCAATACTGCGTACAGCTTCCATTACAACAGGGCTGAAGCTGGCGAATTCCTCGGGAGTCGCATCGTTAGAGGCCAGCTGCTCGCCGCGATCTTTTTGCACTTCGTTCCAGGCAATAATGGTTTGGAAATTGCGGATATTGCGCACATAGTCGACTGGTTCCCAACCGCGAGCATAGCCGTGCTTGGTTTGCTTGTAGAATTTTCGTTTCGAAAGCAGAGGAAGGGCTTCACGTATATCGACCCATTTGTCGGGGTCGCCACCCCGCTGTGCAGTCAGGATTCGTGCGTCTTCCAAGTGGCCCAGGCCAACGTTGTACGCTGCCATGGCCAGCCATGTTCGATCTGGGTCGGCAATGCGATTGGGGATGCGATCGTAAATGGATTTAAAATATTTGGCACCGCCCTCAATGCTTTGCTCTGCATCCAATCGGTTTTTAACGCCAACAAATTTGGCTGTGTTGCGGGTTAGCATCATAAAACCGCGTACCCCGGTTGGGGATCTAGCCTTAGGGTTCCAGTGCGATTCCTGATAGCTTAACGCGGCAAGCAACTGCCAGTCCAAATTGTGTATCTCTGCAACGTCACGCAGTTTTTCTTCCCATTTGGGTAGGCGGGTTTTTAAGCGGTTGGCAAAGAGCACTGCGCCACCGTAGTTGATTTCGCCCAAGTAGCCGTAATAGGTTTCTAAAGTGTCTTCAATAACACCCTTTTCCTTAATACCTTTGAAAAATTTCTGTGATTCCAAAAACAAGCTGTCGTCTTTTTGAGCAGGGAAGGCCCACGCGAGATTTTGCGGTTCGCTGATATCGAACGCGACTTGCGCGTGTGGGTACAGGTTGCTATTAATTCGGTAAGCGTTGGAGTCGACAATGGTGTAATCAATGCTACCGTTATGCACCATTTCCATTAAATCGAGCATTTCAACATCGTGGCTTTCCCGCCAGTGTAAATCGGGGAATTCTTTTTTAAGTTCACGCAGGCGCTCTGCGTGGGAGCTATTGCCGATAACCAGTATATTTTTGTTTTGCAGGTCGGAAGGGCTGGTGGGGCGGGACTCGCCCTGGCGATAAACAACCTGCTGGGTGATTTGCAGGTAGGGTTCGCTGAACTGTACCTTCTGTTTGCGCTTCTCGGTAATAGTGAGGCCTGCGGCGGCCAACTGGCCAATATCGGTGCCGACGGAGTCGAGCATCACTCCAAGGTTTTCGGTTTCCCTTATTTCCAGGTCTACGCCCAGGTAGCGCGCGAATTTTTTAGCGATATGATATTCGAAGCCCGTGTAGCCGTTTGGACCCTCATAATAGGTGGTGGGGCCGTTTCGTGAAATAACGACCAGCTTGCCGGAGGCCATAACACGCTCCAGAGTAGTAGGGATACGACTGCTTACGAGACTGGAGCATAAACTCACAACAAGGGCGCTAAAAAGCACTGTTCGTAAGATACGCTTAACCAACTGGTATGCTTGTACGGTCATTCGCTTCGACATAAGCCTATATAAACTCCGGTATAAATTTCCCCAACATCCTGTTAAAGCCCGCAAAGTTGTTTTTGGTTATAAGCGCACTTGTGTCTGATCAATAATTATTCAATTCTACACGGTAAATGTGTGAGTAACTAGCTTGTCTTAATCTGGGTTTTCGTGTAGCTCGTTTTTAAAACAGTCTAGTTCAACAATTCCCGTTAGGTGAAAAATAACGCCAAATTTCATTAAGACACTTGGCGCTATTGACTAAGCCAATAGCGTTATCGCTGGTATTACCCCTCTGGTATCGGGGGGGTGTCGAGCAACTTTTCACCTTTCTTCCATAAAACCGTTTGATTCATGTCCCGCTTCGGAGCGCGGCGAAACGCAGCGCTAATTTTTCGCCTATTGAGAGCATCTATACTCTCCCTAAGGAATGCCAGATAAAGTACAATGCTTCCTTTTTTTGACACCCACCTTCTTTTGACTCACCAACCTTATGAGGCCCTTGCCAAAGATGTTGACTCTGCGTGGCGCTCCCGCTCTATCTGACTTCCGCTTAAATAAACTCTTGAGCCAAATCCAGCAGTTGCACTCCGGTGTGACTCGAATTCGAGCTGATTTCATCCATTTTGCCGATACCCGCTCGGAGCTGTCTTCCGCTGAAATGTCGGTACTGGAAAAACTCTTGGAGTACGGTCCAGCCAGTTCTATGGGTTTTGATGATACTAAAAGTACAGCACGAAGCGAGCCAGCATTCACATTGGTGGTGGTTCCAAGGGCGGGCACGATATCACCCTGGTCTTCAAAAGCAACGGATATTGCCCATAATGCGGGGCTAAATCAGGTAAAACGCATTGAGCGTGGCATTTTGTATTCTGTGGCGGGGGTGGAATCTAGCGGTGATGTCGCAGCATTGATTCACGATCGGATGGTCGAGCAAGTATTACCAAGCCTAGATGCGGCGGCTGTACTGTTCGAAACACATCAGCCAAAGCCCTTGGCACTGGTGGACGTGTTGGCCAGTGGCCGGCAGGCTCTGGTAGTCGCCAATACTGAGCTTGGATTAGCGCTTGCGGAAGATGAGATTGACTATCTGACTGCGTCCTTTAGTGAGCTGGGCCGTAACCCCAGCGATGTGGAGCTGATGATGTTTGCACAGGCAAATTCCGAGCATTGTCGCCACAAAATATTTAACGCCAGTTGGACCATTGATGGTGAAGAGCAGACGCTGTCGCTGTTCAAAATGATCAAAAACACCTACGAGAAGGGTGGAGAGGGTGTGCTTTCAGCCTATGCTGATAATGCTTCGGTAGTGGAGGGTACTATAGCCGGTCGCTTCTACCCTGATCCGCAAACCCGCGAATATGGCTACAACGAAGAACCTATTCATCTGTTGATGAAGGTGGAAACCCACAACCACCCAACAGCCATTGCACCCAACCCCGGAGCGGGAACTGGCTCCGGTGGCGAGATTCGTGATGAGGGTGCCGTTGGCAAGGGTTCAAAGCCAAAAGTGGGGATGACCGGTTTTACTGTATCCAACCTGCAAATTCCCGGCTACGCCTTGCCCTGGGAGCAGGACTACGGCAAACCCAACCGTATTGTGACGGCACTGGATATAATGACCGATGGTCCGATCGGTGGTGCGGCTTTTAATAACGAATTTGGGCGCCCGAATATCTGTGGTTATTTTCGCACCTATGAAGACAACTTCGACGGCGAGCGTCGTGGTTATCACAAGCCGATTATGCTGGCGGGCGGTTACGGCAATATCAGGCAAGAACATATAGAGCAAACTCCCTACGCGCCGGGAACCAAGTTGGTTGTGTTGGGGGGGCCTGCTATGTTGATTGGCTTGGGCGGTGGTGCCGCGTCATCTATGACGTCTGGTTCCTCGTCGGAAAACTTGGACTTTGCCTCGGTGCAACGCCAGAACCCCGAAATGGAGCGCCGTTGTCAGGAAGTTATCGACCAGTGCTGGCAGTTGGGTAAAGATAACCCCATTGCATTTATCCACGATGTGGGCGCTGGGGGCTTGTCTAATGCTTTTCCAGAATTGGCAAAAGATGGTGGTTGTGGCGCGCACTTTGAGTTGCGTAATGTTCCCAACGATGAGCCCGGTATGTCACCACTGGAAATCTGGTGTAATGAATCCCAGGAGCGCTACGTGATGGCCGTGCCCCCATCCGAGCTGCCGCGCTTCGAGGCAATTTGTAAGCGGGAGCGCTGCCCCTACTCGGTAGTGGGTGAGGCCTTGGATGAAAAAGTGTTGATCGTTAACGATACCCATTTCGATGCCAAACCCGTCAACTTGCCCATGAACATCCTCTTTGGTAAGGCGCCTAAAATGCACCGTACCGGCGAGAAAAAGGAGGCGAACACTGCCGCTTTTGATTATAGCGGCATCGATTTGGGCGATGCTATCGAGCGTGTGCTCCAGCACCCAACCGTGGCCAGCAAACAGTTTCTGATCACCATTGGTGATCGTTCGGTAACCGGGCAAGTTGTACGAGACCAAATGGTAGGCCCCTGGCAAGTGCCTGTTGCCGACTGTGCGGTGACCACCGTGTCATTCGATAGCTATGCTGGCGAGGCTATGAGTATGGGGGAGCGAACCCCGACCGCCTTACTGGATGCCCCCGCGTCTGGGCGTATGGCTGTGGGTGAAGCGATCACCAATATTTGTGCCACCCGTATTGGTAAATTGAGCGATATTCGCCTCTCCGCCAACTGGATGTGTGCCGCCGGCCACCCAGGTGAAGACGAAAAGCTCTACCGTACCGTAGAAACTGTTGGTATGGATTTCTGTCCGGCTCTGGGTATTACCATCCCGGTCGGTAAAGATTCCATGTCCATGCGCACAGCCTGGCAGGATAATGGCGAAGATAAGGCCGTTACCTCGCCTTTATCCGTCATTATTTCCGCTTTCACTCCGGTGGTGGATGTTCGTAAAACGGTAACTCCCGAGCTGCGAGCCAAAGTAGAAAGCAAGCTATTGCTGATTGACCTGGGTGCGGGGAAAAACCGTGTGGGGGCCTCGATTTTTGCTCAGGTATATAATCAGATGGGTCAGTCGCCAGCCGACGCCGATAGTGCCGAGCAATTAAAAGCCTTCTTTAACGTTATGCAGAGCTGCCTACAGGACGAGCTATTGCTGGCCTACCACGATCGCTCCGATGGAGGTCTGTTGGCGGCGCTAGCGGAAATGTGTTTTGCCGGTCGCTGCGGTGCCAGCGTTAATTTGGCGGCTGTCGGAACAGACCCTCACGCAGTGCTGTTTAACGAAGAGCTGGGTGCGGTTGTACAGGTTGCCAGTGGTGACATTACCGAAGTTGTTCAGCGTTTTGAAAACGCGGGCCTCGCTGAGTTGGTGAGCGAACTCGGTGTTGTAACTGCCGACGAGCAACTGGTGATTACTCATGGCGAAAATGTTCTCTACCAGAACAGTCGCGGTACGCTACAGCAGTTGTGGAGCAAAACCAGCTACCACGTACAGAATATGCGGGATAATCCCGTCTGTGCCGATCAGGAGTTTGCTCAAATTACTGAGGCCAACCCAGGTTTGAGTGCAGAGCTAAGTTACGACGTTAAGGCCGATATTACGGCACCATACATTTCCAAAGGGGTTAAACCCAAAGTGGCTATTCTGCGAGAGCAGGGTGTTAACAGTCATTTGGAAATGGCGGCATCCTTTACCCGTGCAGGATTTTCAGCCGTTGATGTTCATATGAGC
Source organism: Teredinibacter haidensis (assembly GCF_014211975.1). Lineage (NCBI taxonomy): Bacteria > Pseudomonadati > Pseudomonadota > Gammaproteobacteria > Cellvibrionales > Cellvibrionaceae > Teredinibacter > Teredinibacter haidensis. Next base: position 1,888,626 of record NZ_CP060084.1, on the reverse strand, counting down.
GATATTCTCGCTGGCAGGGTTTCACTGAAAGAATTCAAAGGAATTGCCGCCTGCGGTGGGTTCTCCTACGGTGATGTTCTAGGCGCTGGTGAAGGCTGGGCAAAAACTATTCTGTTCAACGGTCAGGCGCGCGATGAATTCCAGTCTTTCTTCCATCGCGAAGATACCTTTAGCCTGGGTGTGTGTAATGGCTGCCAGATGATGTCTAATCTCAAGAGTTTGATTCCCGGTGCAGAGCACTGGCCCCACTTTGTACGCAATTTGTCGGAGCAGTTTGAAGCACGTTTTAGTTTGGTTAAAATTGAAAAATCCAATTCTGTATTGCTGGAATCGATGGCTGGATCCCATATGCCAGTGGCGATTGCGCACGGTGAAGGTCGAGCAGAGTTTGCGGATCCGACGGCATTGCGTGATTGTGAAGCCTCTGGCTCCGTGGCGATTCGATTTGTGGATAACACTATTGCAGTAACTGAAGATTATCCCGCCAACCCCAACGGATCACCGTCAGGGATTACTGGGCTAACCTCTGCGGATGGTCGGGCCACCATTATGATGCCGCACCCAGAGCGGGTATTCCGTGCAGTGTGTAATTCATGGCACCCAGCAGATTGGGAAGAAGATAGCGGTTGGATGCGACTGTTTCGCAATGCGCGAGTATTTATCGACTAGCAAAAAAAAGCCAGCGTTAAGCTGGCTTTTTTAATTCTCTTTTAACAATTCTATTCTTTAGCGCTTATTGTTTTCACAATTTCAATTGTTGGTGCAACCCATACTTTATCGCGGTGCTTTTGCAGGTGGTCGAGCAAGGCTGTATGGGCGTCTTCGGAAACGTTCAAATCATGCTCACCGCCAACACCGTGAAATAAAAATACCAGCCATGTTCCACGCTCGATAGCATCATCCACCAGTGCAATCATTTTCTCTGCAGAATCGTTATAGACCATATGCGAATGAATATTCATTAAATCAACTTCGCCTAAGGGTTGAGATTCGCCTCCTACGGCACGCGCAGCGATAACATTGGGTTTGAGTTGTTGAATAAATGATTGGTTGCTGGCTTTGGTGTCGCCACAAGTATAGGCAAAAGTGCGCGCACTTTTGCTATCCACAGCTTCCAGTACCGTATTTGTCATCTTTACATTGCTTATGAAACGCTCTACAGACCATGTGCCAAGATCACGCTCGGTACTAACCCACTCGCGCCCGGGTCGATTACCTTCGCAGGGATGGTATAGCGTGTGATTGCCAAGTTCGTGACCCTTTGTGGCGAGTTCACGCCAGTCATTTATACGCTTGTGGAAAGGGTCGGAGGAGGCTGTAATATAGAACGTTCCGCGGAAATTTCTTGCTTCTAGTGCCGGGGCAACTTTATCTAGGTGGATATTTAATGCATCGTCGTAAGTGAGTGTTACCTGGGCCCGTTTATGATGCTGTGTGAGCGGAGTTTCTGAATTGGAATTGGTGGTGCAGGCGGTAATAAACAATAGGGCAGTGAGCGTAAATATAATCTTTTTCATTGGGGCTTCTTAACGTTTGTTTGGGGCTGATTTTTTATACTGTAACACAGGTTTGGTATGCCTTTGGGGCAATGTATGTGGCGGTTTCGAGTATTTTTATACTCAGGCCTCTACACAGTTTCTGCCCTGGTTTTTTGCTTTGTACAGGGCCGTATCAGCGGCTTTAAACAATTGATCTAGGCTCGGTGTGATAAGTGTCGATACGCCAAAGCTAGCGGTTACTTTAACATTGGGATGGAGTTCTGCCTGCTCTAGCTTTTGTCGCAATAGTTCAGCAACAATTCGAGCATCCTTCAGGGGGGTGTTGGGGCATAACAGAATAAATTCTTCGCCACCCCAGCGGGCTAGGTAGTCGGTTCTGCGAATATTTTTTGAGAAAAGCTGTGCGGTGCTTTTTAGCACTTCATCGCCTACATCATGCCCGTAGGTATCGTTGATCCGTTTGAAGTGATCGATATCAACAAGAACAAAAGAAAATGCTATTTTTTCTTCATTCCATTGCCTTAGGCCATTGTAAAGTGAATCTCGAATACCCAACCGATTCAATAGTCCCGTTAGCTGGTCTGTTTTCGCTAGGTCTTCAAATTGCTTGTTCTGCAGGTTTAGTAATTTGTTAATCGATAATAGTTCATTCTGATATCGCTTTGTTTTCGATAATTCATTTTTTAAATTGAGCATGCGGTAGAGCAGTAGGACAAAAATAATCGCTGACCAGGTTAGAACCATTCCGCGGTATAGGTTTTCATCACTGATATACGAGCCTTTCCAGCGAATTCGTTTCAACTCTAATTGGTGGCTACCGCTTTGCACCTGTGAGCCTGTTTGTAATTCAATATATATTACGTCATTAAATTCTGGGTGAGCATGTTGCAGAGGAATCCTTTTTTGTCTAAGCCACCAGTCAGCGACATTAAAATCACTTAAGTTCAGGGTTAAGCCAGTTTCAAGTTCTTTTACGGGTACTTCTACCATATTGTATTTGGTGGTGGTGTCATTGCCATCAATATAATAGTTGGGGTGTCGGTTGCGTAAATAAAGGCGTACATATTCCTCGTTGCCTTTGTAGGAAACCCAGATAGTCATTTTTTGAAAGGCTCTAAGGTCAATACCCTTCTTGCTATCCTTCCGTGTATTAATTCGCATTCCGCAATAGGGTGTAGAGTATTTTTCGCCAATATTGCACTGCCAGCGTTTTTTCTTCTCGTTAATCCAAAATGCCTTGCTGTCACCACCTGAGTATGTATCGTCAGAGATAGTGGATGAATATTCTAGAGGGTTAAACTCCAGGGTATGGGATACCCAGTCTTTAGGTAAAAATATTACAGCAATTGAAATAGAGGCCAGTATACCGAGCAGGATCTCAGTGCTTGAAAGGGCGAGCAAAAAATGGGATGTAATCGGTTTATTTCTCTGCATTTTCGAAAATTAGCTTTGTTGTTTAGTACAGTAGGGACTGTATTTGATTATTCTATAGTTCGTCTAAATTTAGCCAGTACTCCTTCACATTTAATGGGGTGTTCTTCCCTAGAAATGGGTTTTGGAGTGTGAATGCGAGCCGGTTTTTCAGTTGAGATCGGCTCAGGGCATCTTTGACTAGTTCGGTGTTGTAAAAGTACTCGTCGAAATCACCGTTTTTCAGTGCGTTGTCCAGTCCCTGTTTCAGGGTTTTCGCTAGCGCTTGGTTTTCGGGGCTGACAAAAAAATAAAAGGGCAGTTTGTAAATGAGTACGAGGTGCTTTTCAACGGCCAGCTCCAGCTCCGGATGAGCTGAAATTTCCACCCAGGGTTCAAGAACACCGCGGGGAAACGCATCGAAACGACCACCTTCTACCATGTAAAAAAGATTGTCATATTTACTTGTGGTAACAACATTTAGTCCGTTACTTTTTAGTATTTCCACATCGGGCCAACCCTGGCCCTGGCCAAATGTTAAGCTGCCGAAATCTTCGAAGCTGGATACGCTGGAAAATTTTTGCTGTTCATCGGGGTTGATAATAAACACTCTGTGGCCCAAAAGTCCTTTAAGCATTGGGAAAAGTATGGGAATCAGCTGGCTCTCAACCTCACTGTTAGAGGCCAGCCACATGACATCCATATCACCGTTTCTTAAATTTTCAATAGCACGGGTCTGAGTAATATCCTGAGTGGTAATCGCCAAATTGTAATCGCCTGGAATATTCCTCAGGGCGACCTTAAGAGCTCCGACGGCGTATGCGTCCAGAGGATGATCTGTCTGGTTCACTCTCAGCGTGGCGGCTGTTCCAGATATCGCAGTGAATGCGATACTAGCAAGGAAAAAGGTTTTTACCGTGCGAGAAAGGTGTTTGCTCATAGTATCCTGTGCGTATTTTGGCGACATTTAATTAACTATAGGTGAAACTGCGTTTTTTTACCCGGAAATGGCGTACTTTTGACGAGTAATAGTGTTCAATAACGCCTTTGAAAAATCGTGGCACTAAAAGGTAAGGTATTATGAAAAATCGTACTCTAGGAAGCTCTCAGTTGAGCGTAAGTGAAGTAGGACTGGGTTGCTGGCAACTGGGCGGTGATTTCGGCCCTTTAAGTGATGAGAGCGCTAACAACATTATTCAAGCTGCATTGGAGCAGGGCGTTAACTTCTTTGATACGGCGGATGTGTATGGTGCAGGTAAAAGCGAGAGCTATTTAGGGGCCGCATTGGCGGATGCCGGCTCGGATATTAAGATTGCTACCAAATATGGACGCGGTCCAGGCAGCTACCCCGATGGTTATTCACTCACGGATTTACGCGACTCGGTGAAGCGCGCCCAGGATCGCTTGAATAGAGACTGTATCGATCTGCTGCAATTGCACTGTATTCCTACCGAGGTAATGCAGCATGGCGAGATCTTTGATTGGTTGCGCGAGGTTCAACAGGAAGGCCATATAGCCAGCTTTGGCGCCAGTGTTGAACGTGTGGATGAGGCGTTAATCTGCATCGAACAGAACGATTTAGCCTCGCTACAGATTATTTTTAATATGCTGCGTCAGCGTCCCCTGAAAGACCTGTTTGATAAGGCCAGTGAACGCAATGTCGGTATTATTGTTCGTCTTCCGCTGGCGAGCGGACTACTGAGTGGTAAGTATTCCTCTGCAACCACTTTTGACGAGTCAGACCATCGAAACTACAACAAAGACGGTCAAGCGTTCAGCGTGGGCGAAACCTTTTCAGGTATCGAATTTAGCCGTGGTTTAGAACTGGTTGACGAGTTGAATGCGCTCAAGCCGGAAGGTTATAGCATGGCTCAGTTTGCTATGCGCTGGATTCTGGATCAGCCCGCAGTTACAACGATTATTCCGGGTGCAAGCTCTCCAGAGCAGGTAGCAAAAAACGTTTCTGTGAGCGAGTTGGCTCCACTTCCTACAGTGCTACATGAAAAGCTGTATCAACTGTATTTGGATAAAGTTGAAAGTTTTATCCGTTGCCCCATCTAAAGTCTCGTCCCTACAGGGTTGTCGGTCATCGCGGCAACCCTTCTGATTTCCCTGAAAATACGCTGGAAGGTGTGCTCTCGGCCATTGCCATGGGTGTCGATGCTGTCGAGGTAGATGTGCAGTTGAGCCTCGATCATACCTGCATGGTTGTGCACGATGCCAGTACAGCGCGTACGTCTTCCCATAGCCTGTTGATTGCCGAGCGCACCGCCGCGGAACTGGCGGGTGTTCGCGTGCAGGAGCCGGAACGTTTTGGAGAAAAATTCTCACACTGCTTATTGCCGACGCTTCAACAGCTCAGTCTGGGTTTGCAGGATAGTGAGGTACAGGTCTTTCTGGAGCTGAAGGCTGAGTCTCTGCATTACAGCTCCAGAGAAGCGTTTGCGAAGGCGGCTTTAGATCAGAGCGAGTGTTTGAGCTGTCGCCGCATTATCATCAGTTTCGACATCGAAATACTTCGCATCGTGCGGGAGTTGTCGTCCCTGCCAGTGGGCTGGGTGTTGAGTGATTATTCCGAATATTCCAGGGCAGAGGCAGCACAGTTTTCCCCGGAATACCTTATTATCGATCACACCGAATTGCCGCTGAATGATCAGCCGTTCTGGCCTGGTTCCTGGCAGTGGTTTGTATACGATGTAAGCTGTTTAAAAGAGAGTGAGAGACTACTGAAACGGGGCGTCCGTTATATTGAAACCTGGCAGCCATCAGTATTCGCGTGATAGCTGATCCAGTTTTTCATATAAATTTTCTGGTAGATCCAATTCTTTCAACACCGAGTTGGCCAGACTTTCATTTTTGTGGCGGATAGTTGCATGGCATTCTGTAACCATATTGGCTTGGTACAAAATATGGCCGTAGGGGCTCAGTTTATTCCCAGGCTGTAGGTTCAATTGCTCGGCAATAGCTTTGCATATGTCTTTGGGTAAATCCCAATCTTTAGCCACCCAATAACTAACCGCTGGGGCGAGCACTTTCATAATGGGTGAAAAAGCGTTGTTGCCGGGTTTAACGTCTTCTTCATTCAGTTTGAACTGCTTGCACAGTTCGCTGAAAACCGTAATTTTACCTATATCGTGTACCAGACCCATAACGTAAACTTTGAATTTTTCCTGCTGACGATGTTCGGCAATTTGCTCACAGGCAACAGCGCAGGAGAGCGAGTGATGCCACATTTTTTGCCCAGTACGGGAAAAATAGGTCGATTCCCGTTGCACAATGGGTTGCATAACTGCGGCAGAAAGCACTGAACGCAAACCATCAATACCCAATTTCACAACAGCACGTTCAATATCGTTAATACGTGCACCTATGGGGTTGAAGTACACGCTATTGGCGAGTTTCAGCACCGTTGCGCTCATAACCGGATCTTTATCGATAATGTCCACGTAATCACGTGCAGAACTTTCCGGGTCACGCAGGCTGCGCAGTAAACGTGGAATCACCGTTGGTAAGCGGGGAACAGCCTTATTACGCACTTCTTTTTTCTGCAGTGAGGTTTTCACCATATCCACCACCAGTTTTTGTGGCAGTGTTAAGGCGGTTTCGGTGGTTTTAGGGTAAAGGTGTGAATAGTAAATACTTTCTGAGTCTCGAATACTCAGCTGCTTGGGTTCTACGACAATCCATTGCTTGGTGTCTGTGTCAGTTATCTTTGTAAATACATTTTTAAGGAACGACATTCCTCGCCATACTCCGGTCTAAGTGTGTTCGTATGAGTCTAGCAGGCCACTACTCTATCAAGACTAATAATGACTTATTCATGGAGTGTCTTATCAATATCGTAAACGTGGAATTGCAGGATATCTGTCCAGCTGAGAATGCCTTCAATACTCATATCCTCACGGACAACCGGCAGGCAGGAAATAGGGTTTTCAAGCAGGAGAATAGAGGCACAATCGATACCGGTATCGGCGTCCACTGTAATGGGGGCGGCGGACATAATATCGCGTACTTTCAGTTTTAGCAGCGACCGGTCAATTTCCCGCTCTTCTTCGGTTCTTAAAAAGGGGCTGAGGTGGGCGAGAGCATCCCTATCAGAAACAACACCTACGAGCCTGTCGTTTTCTTCTACCAGCAGGTGGCGATAGGCCACATCAGAAAAAATATTGCGTAATTCCTCTAGGGTTTCTTCAGGTGAAACCGAGTGAACCTGTTTGCTCATTATGTCTGCGACAATCATAACGTCACCTTATAAGCTTTCAGCGAATACGCGTTCGCCCTCCAGCTTAATACTGCAATGCCTTTTAGCGTCTTCACACGACCAAGCGTGCCCGAGAATATTTATCACCACATTTGGATAGACTTGCTTAGAGACGTTTACCGCTAGGTTGTCATTAACGGTTAATCGTGGTTTCAGCTCGTCCAGACGCATTTGCATAAGATTAATTTTTTCCTGTATTAGCTGAACAGTCTCTTCAACTTTCCTTGCTTTATCCAGGATGGTTTGTCCCAGTGTAGTCGGTGTTCCCTTGGCTTGGATTTTTTTTAGTATGTTTAATAGCTGTTCTTCTTCAGCGGTTCGGCGCTTTATTTTGTGATTCAGGGCAGCGACCTCACGCTGTAGCTCATTGTCTTCGCCCAGGAAAAGAGTCGTTGTGACATAGGCTTCACTGCCCAGTACTTTAGCGTTAATACCGGAGTGGGAGGTGCAATGGCCACCAATAAGACAGCCTCGGCCACGTTCCTGTCCAGCATTAATATAGCCGTCGGCGAGGACTTTGCACTGCATAACATATTCGGCAGCGTTTAAATCTCCTTTGCAGACTACGCTGGTGTGGTGGAAAAACTTTGCGTTGACATCACCTCCGGCTTCGAGGTGGCAGCTGTGTTCATCGTCGATGTCGTCGGCATTTACGCCGCCGCTAACTGTTATGCTACCACCGGCAACGATGGTAGCCTTGGTGACGGAGCCCTTTATAAAAATATCGCCAGAAACCTTAATATGCAGGCCCGGTTCAACATTGTGTTTAATCATTAGCGAACCGTCGTAATCGATATGGCCACTATGAATATCAACATCCTCTAAGACCATCAAAGCATCAACTTTTACGCCGGAATTGCTGTAGACAGGGTGTCCCTTGATGGCGGCAATCAGCAGGTTCTCGTCATCTTCCGCGAGTTCAACACCCTCGAAGGGTTTGTTGAATTGAACGTCTATTCCGGCGTTTGCGCGAATGATGCTCCCTTTAACATCCAGGCCATCTTCACCGCTTGTTGCTGGAACCCTGCGCATCAGTTTGTCGCCAGGCTGTACAACGGTAAAATCGTAAACATCCAGTTGATCTATTACCTTAGAGCTATCGGTGTCCTTTTCGGCAATGGTTTTACTTTCCAGCAGGGATTCCATTTTGGCATTAGTGCCATGTTTGGGCAGTATGGCGTTGGCAATAATGAGATCTACGGGTTCCTTTGACGCGCGTAGTTGGTCAAGCTTTTCTTTATCGAGAGTTGTACCGTCTAACCTGGCTTTCTCAACTTCCTCTTCTATCCACTCCGGGTTTAGTTTTTGTCCACCCCAGGCTCTGTCGGTTTGTACACGAGCGGTTGTTTTGTCGTGTGAGATAGAAATACTGATTTTCGCATCGCGCCTTTCTGCTAAAACGTAGCGGCCATTTTCGAAGCGCTGAACTTTCTTTAAAAATAGCTGAACACTGTTTGGGGGGTAAAAATGATCGGCAAAACCTTCGCTTTTTAGGTGCTCGTTAATCGATTGTTGTGTGATGGCGGGCTGGGGCGTTGGACGCTCGTCGTTGTTTTCGGCGGCGGCGGTTTTGGCGGGCTCAACAATGCCCATCACTCGGCTGGTTTTTTCGTCGTATTCCAGTCTGTAGCGAGGTGATGTGGTGGGCGTAGCGTTATTGTTGTTGCTTTCCACTCAGTAGAATCTCATTAAGGGTTTTACATAGTTATAGCACACTGGAGGCGCCAAAATACGCTTGGTATTTGATTTGGCTCAGGGGCGGGCTTGTAATTTCGCTCGGATAAAGTCGCTGTGGCTGACATAGATAAGTTCGGAAACTTTTCGAACAACATATTCCTCGTACTTGTCTAAATTGCCGTCGGCGTATGCAATTGTCCACATGCCCTTAATCAACTCAAACTTTTCTTCTGCAGAGCAGCTTTCGTTTACCAGTTGAGTGAATTGGTACATGGAGGTGGCTTGTTCACATTCGGACTGGGCGAGAGTGCAGAGGGTTTCGCATTCCTCTGGGGTGATGTTGAATTTGCTTTGTAGAATATTGGTAAGGGTTTGCAATTCGTCGGAATCAAATTCTTGGTCGACAATCGCAACCTCAATAAGGAGAGCAGCACAAGCAAGTTGCTGTTGGTGCTCGTTTGTACTGGTTGTAGAGCCCTGTAGTTCACTGCAGAAAAAGGTTTTTATGGCGTTTAACACAGGGCAGGGCTCTCTTGTCGTTTTACTAGGCTTGTGCTTTAAGGAAATTTTCCAGGTTGATCTGGTCGGCAACGAAACCGCGAATACCCTGAGCCAGCTTTTCTGTCGCCATAGCATCTTGGTTATTGGAGAAACGGAACTGAGCTTCGGTTTCCAGTAGCTTGGCGATGGCATCGCCAGACTTTTCTGGGCTAAGAGCGCGTTCCAGCTTGCCGGTGTCTGCTTCCAGTGCACCTAACAGGTCTGGGCTGATCGTTAGACGGTCACAGCCGGCTAGGGCTTCGAGTTCGCCAGTATTGCGGAAGCTCGCACCCATCACTACTGTGTTGTAGTCGTGTTGCTTGTAGTAGTTATAAATCTGGGTAACAGAAACCACACCGGGGTCTTCAAACGGGCTGTATTCTTTCTTGTCGGTATTGGCTTTGTACCAGTCGAGAATACGACCAACAAATGGGGATATCAGGTAGGCGCCAGCGTCGGCACAGGCAGCGGCTTGGCTAAAGCTAAACAGCAGAGTTAGGTTACAGTTAATACCTTCTTTCTGCAGAACTTCGGCAGCGCGAATCCCTTCCCAGGTAGAAGCCAGTTTGATCAATACGCGTTCTTTGCCGATACCGGCGTTTTCGTATAGACCAATAAGTTGCTTGGCTTTTTCGATACTGGCAGAGGTATCGTAAGACAGGCGGGCGTCTACCTCGGTAGAAACACGGCCGGGGACAATCTTCAGAATTTCACAACCAATGGCCACGCCGAGCTTGTCGCAGGCGGCTTCGATGGAATCTGTAGAGGACAGAGCGTCACGCACTAGAGGAGCGTACTGCTTCATCTGTGCTGCTTTGTACAGCAGAGAAGGGTTGGTGGTTGCATCCAGAGGCTGGTAGCGCTTGATGGCCTCGATGTCGCCAGTATCGGCCACAACGTCAGAATACTGTTTCAATTGCTCGAGTTTGTTGGTCATGTTACTCCCCGTAAACCTTGGTTTTTTTCAAAGGCGCACATTATCGTGCCTGTTCCGGCAGGAAACAACCGGAAGATAAGATAGTTATAGTAAAAAAGACAATTAGTCGTGCCTTTTCATTAAGTTTACAGCTTTCAGCAGCACCTGGGCGGTGGCATCAGGCCTGTTTGCGCACTCGGTAATATGCCTGCGGAATATTCTGGCACCGTATTCGCCCAGGTACAGCCCCAGAATATGGCGGGACATATGGTGTAGCCTGTTGCCTTTCTCAATTTCCCGCTGGCAATATTCTGCATATTGCGTAATCACATGATCACGGCTAGGCGCGAGTGATGGTCGGTTGAACAGCTTTTCGTCTACCTGGGCCAGAAACCAGGGATTGTTGTATGCTTCACGACCAATCATCACGCCGTCCACGTCTTCCAGCAGCGCTTGAGATTGCTCAATCGTGTTGATACCGCCGTTAACAATAACCGTAAGTGTAGGAAACTCCCGTTTCAGTTGCGCGACAAAGTCGTAATTCAGTGGTGGTACTTCGCGGTTTTGCTTTGGGCTGAGCCCCTTAAGCCAGGCCTTACGCGCGTGTACGATAAAGGTTGAGCAGCCAGCTGCCGCTACCGTGCGAACAAAATCCGCCATTGCCGGATAATCATCCTGATCATCGATACCGATTCGGTGTTTGACGGTGATCGGGATACTGCAGGCGTTTCGCATTTCACTTACGCATTCGGCCACCAATTCTGGTTCAGCCATTAAAATAGCGCCGATTTTTCCTTCCTGCACTCGGTCACTGGGGCAGCCGCAGTTTAAATTGACTTCGTCGTAGCCCCAGTCTTCCGCCATGCCCGCACATTTTGCCAGACTCCTCGGGTCGCTTCCCCCAAGCTGAATGGCGAGCGGATGCTCCTCTTGGTTGTACTGTAAGAAGCGCTCGAAATCGCCCTTAAGCAGGGCGCCGGTAGTTACCATCTCTGTGTAGAGTAGCGCTTCCCTGGTAAGCAAACGCCAGAAATACCGGCAATGCCGGTCACTCCAATCCATCATCGGGGCAATGCTAAAGCGGTAAGGTGGGAGTATATTGGTACTGTTATTCATAAAGGTGGCAGGTTAGCGACAATCTCTATAACTTGTATTTATCAAGTTTCTAGATATTGATAATTATAATCTATTGCGGATTTACGATAGTATAGCGACAACTGAGCTACTAAAGCGATTACTCTACAGGTAATGGGTCCCTTAGTTTTCACATTCTGTTTTTGGAGGTTTTTAATATGCGTCAGATTGATATTGGCATTACGCCCGAAAATCGTACTGCAATTGCCGAGGGCTTGAAAAAGCTGCTTGCCGATTCCTATACACTTTACTTGTTAACTCACAATTTCCACTGGAATGTTACCGGCCCCCAGTTTCGTGAGTTGCATTTAATGTTTGAAGAGCATTACACCGAGTTGGCAGTGGCTGTAGATGATGTTGCAGAACGAATTCGAACCTTGGATGTTATTGCCCCCGGTACTTACAAAGCGTTCGCGGCTTTAAGCTCTATTAAAGAAGTCGACGAAGTACCCGAGGCCTCGCAAATGGTTGAAATTTTGACCGGTGCCCATGAGCAGGTTGTTAAAACTTGTCGTACAGTGTTGGTTGTTGCTCAAGAAGCCGCTGATGAGTCCACCGCATCGCTGGTTTCCGACCGCATGCGTATACATGAGAAAACCGCCTGGATGTTGCGGGCAATGCTCTAAACCCGGAATTTATCTGCATCAAAAAGGGTCGACATTGTCGGCCCTTTTTTTATGGTTGCGGTAAACTTGTAGATAACGATTGTGTGGAAAGCGAACTTGAATATATCTGACTTCAAAAATGAACATTTCTCCCACCGTGTGGGCTGGCTGCGCGCGGCGGTGCTGGGCGCAAACGACGGTATTGTCTCAACCGCCAGTTTGATTATTGGTGTCGCCTCTGCGGGAGCAGGACATGCAGATATTCTCCTGGCTGGCTCTGCCGGGCTGGTAGCCGGTGCTATGTCGATGGCCGCTGGGGAGTTTGTCTCAGTGAGTTCGCAAGCCGACAGCGAGCAGGCCGATCTTGAAATAGAGAAAAAGCACCTGGAGCGAAGTTTTGAATATGAGCACAAAGAGCTTGCCCAAATCTATCAGCAGCGAGGCCTGGATAAGGCCCTGGCCGAGCAGGTTGCTGCAAAGCTAATGGAGCACGACGCACTGGACGCTCACGCGCGCGATGAGCTGGGCATTATAGAGCGAACTAGCGCTCGTCCGATCCAGGCGGCGCTATCCTCGTGCGGTGCTTTTACTCTGGGGGCGTTGATGCCACTGCTATCCGTGATGGCCGTACCCCGCTCTATGGCCGTAGTCGGCGTTGCCGTATTGTCGCTCGTGTTTTTAGTGGCTCTTGGAATGGTGTCGGCGCGTATCGGCGGGGCCAGAATGCTGCCAAGTGTTGTTCGTGTTGCGTTTTGGGGGGCTCTGGCAATGCTGGTGACCGCCTTGGTTGGAGAGTGGTTTGAGTTGGCATTTTTGGTGTAATTGGCCAAAAGAAAGAAAAATAGATAAAAAGTTTGGAACTTATCGGATTCGTGTCTCTCCAACTCTTTGTAAGCTAATGGCTAACACCAAAAGCTCCCAAAACTCTCTTATCTTAATGTAGCGGAATCCGATTTGGATTCCGCTTTTTTTATGCGTTCGACACTTGTTACTCTACGTTAGGTAGCATGAGGCCTTTCCAGAGCCTGCATCGTCACGATTGTCGCTAGAAAAAATACTGGAGGGCCAACCAGTTGCGCCTCACTTTAAAGTGATTACAAGCGGTTGACTATTGGAGCGGGCGAAGGCTTCTATAGGTTAGGTAGTGTTATGCCCTGTAGATATATGTCTGTATGGATAGCTTGGGAAATAAACGAATAGAGCAAATAGGGAGATAGAGCCGAAGGGCTAAAAGGGTAGGGCGTTAAGCTCCAGAAAACCATATGAATTTATGGTGAACTTTTTATGAACCCTTACGGTAGCACCTGATTCGTTCGTTTAAATCGGGGCGAGTACGCTCCGAAGGCTTGTTTTCGTAGCTGCCAATGTAGATAAAACCGGCGATTTTTTCTTCCGATGTTAAGGATAATTTCTTGGCAATTCTTTTATCGTAGGCGTACCACTCGGTTAACCATTGGGCACCAAAGCCCAAAGCGTGGGCCGCCAGTACTACATTTTGGCAGGCCGCTCCAGCAGAGAGTACCTGCTCCCACTCGGGTACGTTGGGATGATTAACGGGTGAGCTCACCACCGCAATGATCAAAGGGGCTCGCATAAAGCGTTCACGTTCAAATTCAATCTGCTTTTTAGATGCGTCTTCCTGCTTTTTCGCGAATTTTCTGGCAAGTTGGTCACCAAACGCTTCGCGAGCGTCTCCCTGAAAAATCACAAATCGCCAAGGGCCAATTTTACCGTGGTCGGGCACTCGGTGAGCAGCGCGTAGGATTATATCCAGCTGCTCTTCATTAGGCCCAGGTTCACACATATCCTTTGCGCTAACGGAACGGCGCTCCAGTAAAAAATCAGAGATGGACGGTTGCATAATCTTACTTCTATGTTGAGAGCCGGAGTCCTACCATGGCACCGCACTTACCTGGCGGGCATTGATATAGACCTTTGCAGGAACGGCGACACACTAACAAAAAAAACCGTGGCAGACTATAGGGAGATATTTATGGCGCCGGGGCTAAATAATAATTGCACCCACTCAGCACCTTTGTTGGCTTTACTACGGTTGGGCTCCGTTGCTATAGACGGTGATCCGTTTTTCGCAGGGCCATTGGGGTTTTTTCAGACGGCTGTTGAAAGGTGGGGGATTAATGCCTAAGTATTAGCGATATCAGGGAGTGCGGGCCGCTGCTTCTATGGTTTGACTAGAATGTTTTTAAAAAGACTGGTGTTTGCCGTGTCTCTAGCTTAAATCCAACCATTTTTTATGCGCACCTTCAATACAGGTATTGCAATCAATTACCGTTTTTAAAACCCGAGGGGTATAATCGCCCCCCACATTAAAACCGGCATAGATAGAGAGTAACAATGTCCGTAAGAACCCGCATTGCCCCGTCGCCCACTGGCGACCCCCATGTAGGCACCGCCTACATCGCCCTGTTCAACCTCTGCTTCGCTCGTAAGCACGGCGGCCAGTTTATTCTGCGTATTGAAGATACCGACCAAAGCCGTTCTACGCCGGAATCTGAACAAGCTATTTTAGACTCGTTGCGCTGGTTGGGCTTGGAGTGGGACGAAGGTCCGGATGTCGGCGGCGACCACGGCCCCTACCGTCAGAGCGAGCGTAGAGATATCTACGTAAAACATGTCCAGCAATTGCTGGACGATGGTTACGCCTTTAAATGTTATCGCACCACAGAAGAGCTGGATGCGCTGCGTAAAGAGCGAAAAGAAGCGGGAATACATACGGCCTTAAAAGCCTCAGACCTTCGATTGACTGATGACGAGCAAGCCAAACGCGAAGCCGAAGGCATGCCTTACGTTGTACGAATGGTCGTGCCAGAAGAAGAGGGTAGCTGTGAAGTGGAAGACCTGCTGCGCGGCACAATGGCATTGGACTGGACCTTAGTCGATGCACAAATACTGATGAAATCCGACGGCATGCCCACCTACCACCTGGCTAACGTGGTAGACGACCATCTTATGGACATTACCCATGTGATTCGCGGTGAAGAGTGGATTAACTCCGCGCCGAAACACCTGCTGTTGTACAAATATTTCGGCTGGCAACCACCGGTCTTTTGCCATCTGCCCTTGCTGCGCAACCCAGATAAAACCAAGCTCAGCAAGCGTAAAAACCCCACCAGTATCCTCTACTACAAGCGCATGGGCTTTCTGCCGGAAGCTGTCGTGAACTATCTGGGCCGAATGGGCTGGTCCATGCCGGACGAAAGCGAAAAATTCAGCTTGCAGGAAATGCTCAACCACTTTGATATCGCTCGCGTATCCTTGGGGGGGCCAATTTTCGATGTTGAAAAGCTACGCTGGCTGAACGGCATGTGGATACGTGAAGAGCATACCGACCAGCAACTCGCCCAGAAACTTGCCGAGTGGTTGCTCAACGAAGACAGCCTGCTAAAAGTGATTCCCCACGTAAAACAACGTATGGAAATACTCAGCGACTTCATTCCCACCGTGGCTTTCCTAACCTCCGGCAAGCTACCCTTGGATGAAGCAAGCTTTAGCGCCAACAAACTGCCCTTAGAAGACCAAAAGAAAATCCTGCAATTTGCCCTATGGAATATGGATGTTTTACGTACCTGGGAGCGCGATGCCATATTTGCCGAGTTTAAAGGCCTGGCCGATGCCATGGGCATAAAACTCAAAGATTTCCTCGCCCCCGTCTTCGTCGCCATTTCTGGTTCTGTTGCTAGCTTCTCAGTAATGGATGCCATGGTCCTACTCGGTCCAGACCTCTCTCGAGCTAGACTGCGCGAAGCTATTGACGTTTTGGGGGGTGCAGGCAAAAAAGTACTTAAGCGCTATGAAAAAGAGTACGAGCAACTAACCCAAGAAAAAACTGAGGAATAGCACCAAGGGATAAACGGAATTGGGTTGTAGCGATTGAAAAATACCGTGCAAAATTAAGGATAGAGTTTACTGGCTATGCTAGAAATTAAAAATAAAACGCCTTTGGTTCACGGCTTATAGAAAATAGTGGGTTATTTGATATCTACTTCTATTTGTACAGCGTTTGATTTTTGGTCGTCTAGCGTAGCATAAACACTATAAATAGCGGCTTGAGTAGGGATGTTTAAATTTTGAAATAAATCAATATTAAAGTTAGATGAAATGGTCTCAAAGGAATTGCCTGAAGATGGAGGCGTATTGCTAAAAGGTGATTTTCTAAAGCCAATATTGTGCATTTTTCCAGTATACGCTTTAGCCGTTTTTTGATTGACCGCTACGACTACAATACGTTCGGCAAGATCTATTGCACTTTCACCAGAGTTAATATCCAAAATAAAATAACCTGCAATCATAAGTTTAAACGGCCCTTCGCTATTGCCGTTGGGGGTAACAAGCATATCGCGTGGATCTTCGTTTGCGGGCCACTCAGTTATTAGCGGCGCGTTAATAAGTACGCCTCTAAATGGACTAAAAAGCGGCTCCGATAATTTTGGACTGCACAGAAAATTCTGTGGTGGAGTTGTTTTCGGCTTCGTTAAAGTTACAATATTTTTGTAATTCGTAATCAATATTTGCCATGTTGTTCTCGGTAATCGAATTATCACAGCTTACACAAAAGCTAAAACAGGCGAGTAAAAAACAGTTTATTAAGATTGATTTCATTTAGGGAAGGTCAAGTTATTTTAACAATAGGTGGAAACACGCTGTAGTAGTCATATAGGGATTGATTGCTGCCTATGTGCCTGTAATTCTCTCGCCGTGACGTGTACGTCATTCTAATATGCCATATGGCCTCAACAAAACACCCTGTCTGAGTAAAGGTAGCTAGCCCATTCGGTTAATTAACGGTTGTATCACGTTTTGTGGTCGTTGTAGACACCTTGGGCTGAGATGACACCAAAGCTAAGCCGTAGTAAACAGAACGTTGCGTGCCACATTCTTGCCCGCAGGCGGGACAGCGCCTGGACCAGCTATACACCCGTTTTGATGACAAATACCCCAGTTATACAGCCGTTACCGCAGCAAAGTGAATGAACTACATGCTGAAGTAGAGCCACCCAACAGCAAATAAACGCTAAAATCACCCGGGCGTGGTTGACTTGGGGGAACCGGATCGCTAAAATCCCGCCTCGTTTCAGCAAGTACCAAATATGGGGCCTTAGCTCAGCTGGGAGAGCGCAACACTGGCAGTGTTGAGGTCAGCGGTTCGATCCCGCTAGGCTCCACCAAATAAAAAACCCTCGCTCGAAAGAGCGGGGGTTTTTTATTTGGTTCAGTTTAGAGGGCATGGTTCTTAGCCCCGGTTCTGCACATAGCCACAGGGATGTGGTGTAGTAGGGCAATGCAGGACGCGTAATTGCCGAGGATGCGCAGGAGCGGCTCTAGATCCCGCGTTCCAGCTTACTCCGTACTCGAACCTTTAGTGCCTACTCGAAAGAGCGGGGGTTTTTTATTTGGTTCAGTTTAGTGGGCATGGTTCTTAGCCCCGGTTTTGCACATTATTTCGAAATAGTTACCCGCTGCATAAATTGTTCGATATCTTGCTCGGCCCTTGAGTGCACTTCATTCACTTCATGGTTATTTTTTGCGGTAATTACATGATAAAAGCGTAGAGACAAAAAATGCTGCGCATCTATCGGATACACAAAATAATGAAAATATCTTCCCGGGTGTTCGTTCGCTATACTCCAAGTGAGCAATGTCACACCATTGTATTCACGCGTATCTTTAATCGTAGGCGTACGAACAATTAAATCACCCAGTTCTTCATCGGATAAAGGGGCTTCACCCTCAACACCTTGCCGCATTTCTGTGTTTAGTCCATTGGGACCATTCAGAAACTTCTCGTAGGCCGCTTCAATATGCTCAGGTAATGAGCCATTGTGCTCCTCATGACGATTCACTGATATTCGCACATTCAAAGAGCCTAATTGCCCGGCAATACCTTTATTTTTTTTGGATTCATAATCCCAGGTCGCACCATCAATATAATAGGCATTTCGCCAGTAATCTTGTTCATATTTCGATGCATCGGAAATATCCACCTGCAGCGTGCTACTGGATTCCAAAGTATAGCGCTCCCCGTAATTAAACATAGATGTCATATTGCCAGGCATTTCGTAGTGGATAGACAGACCGGTATTAAGGTGTATTACTTTTATTCTGGTATCCAGAAAGTCTGGTCCCCGTGTGGGCGTGGTTTTACAGCCCAGCAAGTTTGCTAGTATTCCCATAATAATAACCGTAAATAGTGCATTATTTATTTTCACCTGGAAGAAGATCTCGCCAATTTATTCATGTACTTTTGCACACGCTCAGCAGATTTATTGTCTCCTGCCAAGGTAAGAAATCGGTGGTATGACGACAAACCCATAAAGGGTAAGGTGTGTGGGCTTTCTGTGGGATTTGATACATCTTTACCAGCCACTTTTCTTGAAAACTGAATACTGCGTTTCAGTGCGCTTAATCCTAGGTGATTTGCCCCTGCAATATTGGGTACTAAATCAAAAGGGTTGTCGTTATCGGCAGATGCCTTCTGAATGCCAGTTTTAATTAGCAGTCTGTCAGTCATTTTTTTATTATTGCCTCCAGAATGGAATACCACTGTATTTTTGTTTAATGGTTGGCCGGGAAATCGCTTTAGGTGGTATGACAATGCCTGCTTAAATATAATTCCACCCTGGCTGTGAACCACCCATTTTACAGGTTGACCCTTTTTCTGGATATCCAACAAAATCGACGCGAGTTGTTTGGCGTTACTTGTTGTAATGCCCAAGTTATCACTAACGCATTCATAAAAATCTGGTAACGCAGACTCCGAAGGGTTGTGAAATAATGTGTATTCTCCGAAATTATCGTCAGCATATGCATGGCTAGCATGTACACCCATTAGCCACGATGCTTTCTGTAAATCATTGAGCATGCCATTGACTGCAGCGTGTGACGTTCGAACTGCTGTAACAGCATTTGCGGCGCTAACTTTCCAGTCGTCTTTAAGTTTATCTACTTGCTCTAATGTTGAGCTAGAGCTAAAAATACCTGAGCCAGATTTTTTTATTCTGTATAAAGCTGAACGTTCATTCTTAGCAATATCTTTTGGGCCTAATATGATACGGTTTAGCTGAATGCCAGAAACGATAATTACCGAAGACGTCACTTCATATTTAATTAAAAAGTTAAATACCGTAGCAGAGGCGAACTTCCCTTTAAAAAAAGGTCGGTCGTAGAGTATTGATTACCCCATCCTGTGGTGCGGGGACGCTTGCCAGCTCCTCGATCCCTTTGCAGACCTGATGTTGATCGTAACCGTTTAGATTGGCTAAATACGCTAGTGCGGTGGGTTCTATATAGAGCTTACGTCCTTGCGATTTGGAGAACCAGTGTCCAGCCTTAGGGTTTTCATACCGTACGGCTGTATCGATTGTATCCTCTGATTTTATGTTTTCTTTAATACCCATGACTCAAGTTCCTTCTATGTATAACTAAATCAAAGTGAATCTCGTATTTTATTATCAATTAGCCCTGTACTTCGAATCAATTGTGTGAGCTGCGTCACACTAACAGTTCTCATTAATATCGAATGAGTGTGTCTGGGTCATCGAAGAGCATGCATTAAGTATGATAACAAGAAACGCATTATGGGAATAACAATCAATACACTGGGTTCTATTGTTTGGCCTGCTTATGATTACTGTCTTGCTAAGCTTGATGATTTACAAAATTTTTAGTGATGAAGATGAGTTCCTATCGTTCCATATAGATATGGAAGAGTTTCTCGACGCTCAAGACCTACACATAGGCGAAGTCGCTGCCATGCAGTTCAGTCTGCAGAACATAGCGATGGCCTCTCACTGGGTACCGCTGACTCTTGGGCTGTTATGACTGTCCGGTTAGTATCCTGAAAAAGCTAAACAAGAGTTGGCTAAAAAGCCGATTCAGCTAGAGCTAGATGATTATTGGAAACCCGTAAAAATCGACCCCAACAAAGGTCGTGTGATTGACATGTTCAAACCTGATATCGAAGGCGTTTACCGGTGGGGCGCAGGACATAAAAAGGGAGAGGAGGCGTTCAGAGACAAAGGCAACGCGATTTACTCTAAAACGATGAGTGAATGGGCTTTGGCCGCTGAGCTTGAACTAGCTCAAGCCAAAGTAGCATCTGGTGAATGGAAAGAAATTCGTGCATTTGGGGATGATGAATATCGACGCCGAATTTGGACCCAAGGACAGATGATGGGGGATAGAAGTAAAAGGCTATAAACCCACAGAGGACGACCTCAAAAAACTGGCAGACCAGCTACCTAAAGCGGGCTTGGCGACAGATCAACAAACAGCAAAAGCTTTGGGAAAAAATAATGAAACCTTCAAACAAGAAGACAAAGCAAAATTTGAGGGCGGTAATCATTTCGGAAAATCAAAATCTGCCCCTTCAGGGCAAGACAATGGCCCGCAAGCGGCCCTAAAATTTAGTGGAGGATAAGTCTATGACCAGTAAATCATTTGGCGCAGTCGACCTAACCAAAATCACGTCAGAAGAACGGCGTGAAGAGGTGATGAAAAAGGTACAGGCCCTTCAAAACCGCCTTGGGTGTGAATTAAAGGTGACGCTATACCGAGAGCATCTGCATTCGGAGCCCTTATTCACACAAATTGTAGACTCACTAAGGCTATCTGAGGTTCGATTCAAAACGGCCGATGGAACTGAAAACTATGGTGTACACGTAGTGGCAGATGGTGTTGGCGAAATCCCCTATGCGCTGAACATCCTTGAAAGCCTAGACGTTGGGAAAGAGCCAGAGAGCAGCTTTGTACCGGAACAAGTGTTAGCCACCGCTGCATTGGCTTCTGCCACATCTCGTACGCTATCCCTGGATAAGCTCCAAGCCTTTGTCGATGGAGCACGAAGCCAAGGGATTATTACCGACGAGCAGTACCTGCTGATATACAAACACTACCTTGATGAGGAGGAACTCACCGATGACTAAATCACTAAGAGATCGCTTAAAGGGTATGGACGCGAAACGGGTTCAAGAATGGAAGGCCGACCTAGAAAGTGCCGAAAACCGCACGCCGATAGATGCGGAAAGTGTCGAAAACTGCAATGTTGTCGAAAACCGCACTCTAAACGGCGCAAAGGATGATCTTGAGTCATTGTTTGATGTCGAAAACCGCAATTGACAAAATCACGTAAATGCAATTTTAGGTTGACATTATTGGAGTATTGCATAGAATGGTTGACAGATATATAAATTTGCACAATTACAGCTGGAGTTGACCATGCTTGAAAGCCACCCGATTAGTATTTCTAAAGATTTAACCGATGAGCGATTACATACCCTGTGTGAACACGTATTAGATACTGTTCAGGACAGTATAGAAGACAGTAGCACTCCCGATGACACAGCGTGGACAAAGGGATGTTTAGTATATGGTCGGTTACAGGGGATGATTAAACGAATCTCGATAAATAAAGAATACTCGTGGCTTTCACTTGCAAACAGCACTATGGACTTTACTGCAAAGATAGGTTCGACTCACATTCAATTTATGGTTGATGATGCTTACAGCCCCAAAAAAACTCATCGATTAAGTACAAACTCTGTAGAAAACACCCAAATTAGCATGCTGCTGGAGGAGCCAGGGGAAGCCGGTTTTGTAACCTGGCGCTTGTTCGTTGGTTTTGAAGAACTCGAAGGTCTGATCTCGCCAAAAGCTACCTTGGTAGGTTATGACTTGAACCAAAATGAAGTTTGTAAATGGGAACACCAAGAAGCTGCAGTAATTCCAATGATATCAGCCGGTCCAGCTCCTGTTGAAATAGATGAACCAACTCTCCAGAGAAAGCTCAATAACAATAAGACTAAAAATGAAGCAAAGTAGTTTTTTTTCAACCCAGGTAGATCAGAGATCCTACAACCCCGAAAAGCTAAGGTTGGCTAGGCAAGCTGCTGGTATTTCGTTGGCTGAAATCGGAGAGCTATTAAGCGTCACACGACAGTATGCACATCGCCTTGAAAACGATAGCACTCCATCTGATGAACAATTGAAAGCCCTATCTAAACTTTTACAGGTCTCTGAAAGCTTTTTTTTGGGACACCGTATTAGGGCAATTGAAACAGACCAATGCCACTTTAGGAGCCTGAGGTCATCAACCCAAACAATTAAAAAAATGGTGATGGCGCAAGTAGAGATTTTTGAACATTGTTTTTTAACGCCGCTTCTAGATGAAATAGACCTACCCAAAATTAAGATAGGTGACATCGGAAATACAGATATTTCAACAGTCTCTGCAATTGAGAAACTTGCTGAATCTTTTCGGCGAGAGCAAGGTTTAGGTCTCGGCCCAATTTCAAATGTAATTAAATTTAGTGAATCAATTGGATGTGTTGTGTTAAACCTATCTGAGGCAGATGATCGAATCGACGCATTCTCTATATTTAACGATCGCCCAATTGTGGTGAGAAATATCACTAAACAGAGCCCTGGGCGTTTACGTTTCGATATTGCTCACGAAATTGGGCATCTAATTATGCATCAAGGAGTTGAAACTGGATGTAGAAAAACTGAATCACAAGCTAATGATTTCGCAAGTGCATTCCTCATGCCCCGAACTAGCTTTAGTGCAGAATTCCCTAGAATGCGAGGTAGGAATTTTAATTGGGATTCTCTCATCGAATTTAAAGCTAGGTGGGGAGTTAGCCTTAAGGCAATTATCTATCGAGCTCAAAAACTCGGTCTCATTACCCCTGAAAAAGCAAAATCTGGCTTCACTTATCTGTCCAGAAGTGGGCAGGCAAGAAGCGAACCAAGCGATAGTAGACTTACCGCCGAAGTGACTACATTGGTTCAGCGTGCTATAGATATGCTTGATATGCACTCGGCAAATAAACTTATTAAATCAAGTGGATTGACACGAGACTCTATACAGAGCCGGTATTCACTTACACTCCCTCCAGCCCTACTCGAAGTCGTATAGCTATCAGGTTGCCATTATTTTCTTAAATAGTGGCATTCACTTACTACGCTCAATATAACCATTCGTTGAATTTTGTATTTAGCACCATGAAAATAGTAACAAACTCGTTAGCGATAAAGAATTTGACTGCTATCTTTAGATTAAATTACCAGTTAGTTATAAAACTAAACCCAATTATATCTCAACGCTTTTTGTATAAAAAATACGTTCCCATCAGTGCAAGCCCAGTCATCGTAACTTTCACCTGATGGCTTGTAGGCTTACCTGTAATTAAGTGTTTTATAAAATGTTCGCAGTTATAGCTAAGGAGGCTATATCTCACTTTACCGATAGCTTGGCGTGCTCTGACAAATATTGAGTGCTTATGACTCTTCGCCTTTACCAAAAACATTTGATACTTTCGCCCTTTTACTACCTCGTCCCAAGGCTCCTCCCGCACCGTGCCGGTACGCATGCTATTTGAAATTAACATTGGCTTTCCGTTGTAAAACCTGTCCGTTACCAGAGCCCAGTGACGGTACACTCCCATGTCGACTTTAATGATTTTTAACATTACAATACCCCAAAATTGTTTATTTGTTTAAATTGCTAAATTAGCAAATGATATATAATCACAAATTCGGAGTGTAGTCAACATGCAATCAGGTATTGTTTTTGATCAAGTCGTAGGGGCTGTTCTTGTTCATTACAGGAAGAGAGCGGGGCTGAATCAACATGAAGCTGTCAAAGGCACGGAAATCGGCGTGTCCAGTCTCTCTAGACTTGAAAAAGGAGATTATTCATTAGGCATGGAGCAGCTTTTCGTCTTATCGCACCGCTACAATGTCTCAATGCAAGAAATAACAACTAGTATTGAAAAAACATATACTAATGCTGTTAACAAAGGTGTGTCCGTTGAAAATGAAAAAAAATCGAATACTGGGCTTTTACTTTTGGGGGCAGCTGCAATTGCAGCACTGGTAATCGCAAGTAATTAGGGGCTACGGCCAACGCCATATAGAAAATAGGGGCTTCAAATATAAACATCTAACGCGTTGACATCTATTTATTTTGTAGTTTTTCTCCATTGACTCTATACCCCCATGAAGTTGGCGTTTTTGTTTGATTTTTCGAGCATTCTAGCTATGGGGATTGTGTCTTTTCAAGATCCTAAGGCGTTAAATCACGAACGCAGTCTTTGTGCTTTTGAGAAAACCGAGATTTTAAATAGCGGTATGATTCACTAATAATTACTTTTAAAATCTCGATTGAAATAGAAATTTTATCTAAGCCTTACCTTTTTTGGACAACGTAATATCTTTTATGAAATGGATGGGAATAGGTAGTCGATAGTGGCGACACGCCATGAATACCACTGGCCAATATCGAAATTTTATTGCCGATAGCTCCTTAAGATGATTCGATTCTTCGCACTCTTTAAATACGTCCGACAAGAACTCTTCCTTTTCTTTATGTATCGGCAAGTGAGAAAGTGTTCCTCCGTGATTATCTTTATTGCTGTATAGATACTCCTCTGTATCAACTCCAGGAAACCACATTTGGAAATTACACTTTTCTAGGTAATTTTTTTTGATCGATTGAACCGCCTTATAAACTTCGTCAAACCCATGCACTGCAGCGAAAAGTGAAATGTACGGGTATAAGATGCTTCCCTTTGTAATCGACTCCCTATAATCATCACTTCCAAGTTTCGGATACTCAATTAGCTCGTGATAGTTATTGATATTGCACGGATATTGCCCATTGGTCGCAAATAGAAAATCGATTTGGCCAACCATGTTTGACAACCAAGCATTCACATCTGCATTGTTGCTGCTGTCCAAAGAAAGAAACCATAGCGTTATCGCTATATCTATAGCTTGATCATCTTTATATGGCGAAAGTAGTGAAGGATTGTTAGCAATGGTCGATTTTATTGCGTTAAAATGAGTTGTGATTTTTTTTCGTAGTTCATTCTTAATGCCTGCATTATCTTCGTTATCTGGTATTGATTGTAAATACCAATGTAGCCATATACCAGACAGTGACATTCTGCCCAAAATATCAAAAAGCTTTAGGTTAACGTCAACCGAACAAGAAGGATTTATCGCATTGGATAGCGCATGAAGGTTTCTCGTGTGGGGAAAAATCTTCTCTGTAAAAAAGTATTCGTTAATTTGGATCAAGAGTGATTGCATGGAATGTAAAGTCTCTAAAATTCCAATAGAAACTTTGTTTTTTTGTTCGAAAAATGGCCTGGCATTTGACCAGGCGTTTAAAAATGAAAGCTCGCATACTCTGTAGGCGCTTTCGATATTATTTGCATCGCGGCACCAGGTGTATTGTATCCATAGGCATATGTATAGCTGCCTTATGGCTGTTAGGGTCTTTTTGGCATCTATTTCTTTGGGGTTATCGAATAAAAGCTCCATCAGCTCTCTGAAATAACGATAAGAAGCGTCAGGCTCGTCCAACATCGCGAGAGATTTTCTCATCAGCGTTCGGCAATTTTTGGGTAATAGATCCTCCCTAAGGAAATGTTGCTCAATCAAATTTGACAAGCGTTCACCACCCCATCGTCTAAATTGTAGGGCTTCGGTAGCATGTGTACCTTCATAAGTAGCGACATTAAGATCTATTTCTCTTTTGATATCGCCACCAAAGCAAATGCAAATTTCCACTGGAAAAGACTTATACTCTGAGGGTAGATGAGTTGGTATATAAACCGTACGAATCTCATCAAGTGAGGGTTGAAGATCTTGAGGTGATCCATTATTCCAATCTTGTCTACCTAGATCACCAGATTTAACAGAAAATAGATAGACCTTTTCCGGCTGATCATCTATTTTTCCGAATGCGGCAACATCGACCCCATATTCCCGAACTCCAAGCCCCGGTTTGGAAAAAACATTTAATCCCATCTGAGACAGTAAGTCAGGAAGTAACGCGTCAAGTTCATTTCTTTCCCTTAATGAGGCCAAATATTCTCGTATAATAAGCTTCATGACGAACACCCCTCCATTCGGAATACTCTTAATACATAATCCAGCCCGTGTGGGTCTATCTGCTGTAATCTAGGGAATTCAATGGAGTGGCTAATGGTATGCATTTTCACTTCTTGCCTAGTCGTATCTTGATCTGGCCCATGATGAATATGGTGAATTGAACTATTTCCGTACAATAAAACTGTTGGGGTGAATAGACTGGCTAGAAGTCCGGGAGGTTGTTTCTCCATGGCTTCATTCATTGCTTCAGCGTGGTACCTATTGTATGACTCTCTTTGGGAGATAGAGGGAGATAATTCTTTTATATCCCAAGCTGCCTTTAAGCCCTCGTGATAAGTTTCTTGTTGGAATAGTAGGTTCTTCACGGTTATTCTAACATTTTCATTTTCCGATCCAGCAATTGACGATAAGTACCCTTTGACCATGCCGGAATAACTTATTAGAAGAGGGTTAAATATTAGATTCTGGATTTTATCTCGGTCATTATCTGAAGCGCCTTCAATAATCGACATGATGAAACTAGTTGCGGCCACCGGATGAGTGAATAACCATCCACAAGATTTTTTACAACTTAGATACTGCATTTCCGAACTAACGTTTCGAATATCATCGAAATTCGCTCGCAATTCAAATTTGTCGTCGTTGATAAAATCAAAAATAGTTAAGACTGATTTGGCGACGCTCATGCAGTCGGATAAGAGCCATTTTGTAACAACTCTATTAAAAGTATCCTTTTCATTTATTAGCTCGTTAGAAAAGCTGTCAAAACATTTAATAATGTCCGAATTCTTATTATTTCTTATATATGCTTCTACAAAATCAATGGCCTGCCGAGACTCATTTGACTTCAATATGTGAGCTAGCCCATAGTCTAGGTTGTTTATAGATCCGAGGTTTTTAAGGTCTACGTTTAGGCAGTAGTTTAATATAACTTTTTGAACATCAACATCCAGGTCTTTCTTGTCAAAAAACAATACTTCGGTTGCAGAATGAAGAATGGATTCATCTATTTTTGTTGTAATTTTATTTGCTATTTCTAAGGTCGCTTCCTTGAGCTCAGGGAATAATTTTCTAAGTGAAGCAATAGTGCGTAGTGAGCAGCCTAAGACTTTGCTGCTAGTGTCATCGACCTTTTTACTTATTTCGGTAATTGCTGATTGAGCAAGGTTTACTTCACTATTGAATTCAATTCTTCCTAGAGAATAAATCGCATTAGAAACAATCTCTTCGCTCTCTTCATTTATGAGGCCGATAGCTTTTTTACAGTACAAATCAAAGTCTAATTTTGAGCCAGCAATAATTGCAGGGCAGACTAGGTTTACATCCGCATTGGGTGAGTCCAGTTCAACATTTATGGCTTGCATCGGGCGTTCAGGGCCGGCTTTTAGGTATTCGATAAATGGTGTAATTACCCAGCCTGCAGCAAGGTCGTTACCAGCTTCTATGGTTAAATGCCTAACGCAGGACATAACAGGCGTAACCTCTGCGATTAATGTAGGAAGCGCTTGCTCAAAAGCATTCCTGACGTCAAAGAAAGAGTGTTCATTTTCGGCTTTAAATAAACCGCTAAACTCTTTTAACAGGTCTATTTTTTGCTCATTATGTAAAGATGCTAATAATTCACCAACATCTTCACGATAAGGTCTCTTGCCCTTGTATTCCTTAGCTAAAGTGATTAAAAAATCACCATCCGCTGACGCGTTTATTAATATTTCGGAGAGTTGATCATTTTCTTCCATACCGTGACAGCCCTAAGCTAAAATTTTTGTTATGTTTTCGATAAGACTAACATCAAATCTTCAATTTTTGTCAATGCCACTCTAAGTTGTTGCTCATCTGACCTGCCAGAGTAATCATCAGTCACGTCTCTTCCCGAAAGGTGATTCAGCAGATCTTTCTTTGTGGTTGAACCTATGCCTGCCGCTTCAGCTAAACCAGCGAATGTTCTGCGAAGATCGTGAGGCGTAATATGTAGTCCGCATGCTCTCTTTATGTGCTTTGTAACAGTCTTTGGTTCAGCCACTGGAAAAAGGCGGCTATCAACTGATTCGGAAATCCTTTCGTTGATTAATTTATGTAAGGTAGCCGTTAGAGGTAAGGTGTGGTCTTTGCCGTTCTTGGTCTTGCAAAATGTTACGGTTTTCCGTAATTGGTTTACATCTTTGGTGTGAAGACCGCGCGCTTCTGAAGAACGGCAGCCGGTTAGCAGCATAAACTTGAACAAATCACGCTGCATTGGGCATTCCAATTGGTGCAGAACTTCCCAGAACGCGGGAAATTCCTCTCTGTGTATTCTACGGATTCTAGGCTTTTGTTCGATCCACATCTTAAGCCCGTTAGGCCCTAGCTCTTCAGCTGGCCATCTAGGAAGCTCACCACCTCCGCTTAGGGCTCGATT
The DNA here is from genome assembly GCF_014211975.1 of Teredinibacter haidensis. NCBI lineage: Bacteria > Pseudomonadati > Pseudomonadota > Gammaproteobacteria > Cellvibrionales > Cellvibrionaceae > Teredinibacter > Teredinibacter haidensis. The sequence goes on along the minus strand of NZ_CP060084.1, from coordinate 1,860,269 downwards.
AAAACTCAGAACTCTACGAAGCTTTTTCATTACCTCGTTCGCGCCTACACCACCATCACCTGCTTTACCACGCTTTATATTTTCTTCAGCAATCCGTTCGATAAGAGATCGGTGCATTGAGTAAATTTTTTGGGGGGTACAGATATCAGCAAGCGGCTTGTTGAGCCAGTTAGATAAGTGGTGTTCTACAGCATGACGCCAGTTATCGATCACCCTAGGAGTATTGGTTGACTGTTTAAGGTAGTTTTCAAGCCCCTCATGCAAGGTCAGTGTGCGATCAAATGACTTTCGAGCACTGTTTGGGTTTATTCCCTGGTCAAGTTTAGCGATGATCTGGCTCGCTTCAGAGCGAATACGCTGCATATTGGGCATTGCTTGATTAACACTGAACGGCAAGGCCACGCGGACAGCGCTACGGCTTCCTTTAGGGCACTTATAGACACAGAGCTTGGACCTGCCCGAAGGGTGCACCACAAGCCTTAAAAAGCGGTTCTCCGCATCCCTGTATTCGGTGCGTTTATCTGGGGTTAATACGGCTGTTTTTAGCAGCCAGTCTTTTGTGAATTTGTATGTCTGCATTGTATTTGGGTTAGCATCTGGGTTAGCAAATCAGGTTTTATGGTGTGGTATGACGTGATACTAAGATGCAGAAATATTACTAAATAGTCAATTAAAACAATAGGTTAAATATACTATATTATATGGCGTGATGTATCGTGATATGGTTTTCCAAACACTGGCAGTGTTGAGGTCAGCGGTTCGATCCCGCTAGGCTCCACCAAATAAAAAACCCCTGCTCGAAAGAGCAGGGGTTTTTTATTTGGCCAAGATTAACTGCGGAGTTGTTCTTAGCTTCGGTTTGAAGTGCAGGAGGCACTAATACTGCGGTCGCCATGGATGGCGCAAGAGCAGTGCGATCCCGCTAGGCCCCACCAAAAACGTTGTTAAATCAACGGGTTGAACGCCCGCTTGACTACGGGCTTTTTTTGCCTGAAGAAACGCGGGGGCAAGCCGGGGATATTTGATTAGTGTTTACTGTGGTTCTATCGCATTGAATACGGTTCAACAGCTCACCCTTAAAGTTGCGTTCAGCGCTCTCTTTCCTTGCTGCTCGGAGGGGGTAGCGAGCCGTTAAACTCCCCGTTGACTTTGATACAGCAAGCATCATAAAAATCCAAATCAAGCCATTTTTTATCAAGTGTTTACAGGCTATTTTTCATCAAAATGCTACGGGGAAACTCGTATAGCGATACTGGATTACCAGTCCCTCATGTCGCTTTAATCCAAAATTCCACTACACAGAATATATTCCGTACCCTACAGGGTCGCGCTGTTGGTAAAGAGAGGTTGGGGGGAGCAATGGTTGGATACCTGTTCACAAAGAAGCGCAGAGATATCCGTTGTCCACGGTTCGTAAAACTATTTATGGGTGGGTGTTGTATAAATGAGGCCGGTATTCCATACGATATTAAAATCCTTGATTCGCACCCTGTTGGTGTGTTCGATAAGGCTTTATTGAAAGCCAGAAAAAATTTAGGCACCCGTATATTCTCGATGGCCAGCCCAAGATAATAATGGGTGCGCCGAATATTTTTTATTTTTCGATACTCTGAATTTTCTAACAAACCGTAACAGGTTCCGCCGCTTTGCGGCCTATAGCCGAACTGAGAATGATCGTGATTTACTTATTGCAATGATCCGGCCCATGAGCCGCGCAACACTTTTCGTTACGGGAGCCGTTTTATTTGGGCGCACCTTATCACTAGCCGAGAGACTCACCGACACAGGTTGACCTTGCAGCCCGTAACAAAAGCCAATACGTCAAATTACCCATATTGGGTATCCATTAGACGCATACCGCTGGTTAGCCCAGTGTTGCACAATGTTTCTATCGTTCAGTCTTTACTTGTTTCAATCAATTTATCTGTAATCCCAGGGGTCAACTTATGAGACACGGTGATATTTCCAGTAGTCCTGATACCGTCGGTGTAGCGGTGGTTAACTATAAAATGCCAAGTTTGCATACCAAAGCCGAGGTCTTGGATAATGCTCATAAAATTGCCGAGATGATTAAAGGTATCAAAATTGGCTTGCCAGGCATGGATCTGGTTATTTTTCCGGAATACAGCACCATGGGTATCATGTACGACCCCGATGAAATGATGGCCACAGCCGCAATAATCCCTGGAGATGAAACCGCAATATTCAGCGCGGCGTGCAAAGAGGCCAATACTTGGGGCGTATTTTCATTAACGGGCGAACGACATGAAGAGCATCCAAATAAAGCACCCTATAACACGTTAGTACTCATTAATAGTGACGGTGAAATAGTTCAAAAATATCGTAAGTGTATTCCCTGGTGTCCTATCGAAGGTTGGTACCCTGGCGATAGCACTTATGTAAGCGAAGGCCCTAAGGGCATGAAAATCAGTTTGATTATTTGTGACGACGGCAATTACCCTGAGATTTGGCGCGACTGTGCGATGAAAGGCGCCGAACTTATTATTCGCTGTCAAGGCTATATGTACCCCGCTAAAGAGCAACAAATAATGATGGCCAAAACCATGGCTTGGGCGAATAACAGCTATGTCGCCGTTGCCAATGCTACCGGATTTGATGGTGTTTATTCGTATTTTGGTCATTCGGCATTAATTGGTTTTGATGGTCGTACTTTGGGTGAATGTGGTGAAGAGGATATGGGGGTGCAATATGCACAATTATCTGTAAGCCAAATTCGCGATGCACGCGCTAATGATCAATCGCAAAACCACCTATTTAAATTGTTACATCGAGGCTATACCGGAATTCATAACTCTGGAGACGGCGATCGGGGCGTTGCTGACTGCCCATTTGATTTCTATCGCAGCTGGGTATTGGATGCTGAGAAAACTCGTGACGACGTAGAAAAAATCACGCGTAGCACCGCAACTACTGCATCTTGTCCTGTGGGGAATTTGCCCTTTGAGGGCAAGGAAAAAGAAGCTTAGACGAGACGCAGCCATGCCGTATATAAATGACAAGATAGTTGAGAATCAAGAATTTATTCTTCGTCGTAAGTTTATGGCTAAAGCCTCGCGGACTTCACGCTTTGCGTATGATCCTAAAAAAGTTATTGAGGAACTACGGAAAAATATCGTAGGGCAAGAAGACGTAATAGGTACAATGACCGATATACTCTATTTGCTCAAGGCGGATTTTTCAGACATCAATCGCCCTCTCAGTGTTAACTTCTTTTTAGGCCCTACGGGTGTAGGTAAAACAGAAACAGTAAAATTAATTAGTAAATCCATATTGGGCGATGACAAAAATTTCTGCCGTATCGATATGAATACCTTGGCGCAGGAGCATTACGCTGCAGCGCTTACTGGTGCCCCGCCGGGGTACGTGGGCAGTAAAGAAGGGTATACACTATTCAATGTTGAGGCTATAGAGGGAAGCTTCAGTCGCCCTGGTATTGTACTTTTTGATGAAATTGAAAAAGCTAGTAACGAGGTTGTTCGCAGCATTTTAAATATTCTAGATACGGGAAAGTTGAAGATCGCCGGAGGAACAAAAGAAATAAATTTTAGTAATAGCTTAATCTTTATGACCAGCAATGTGGGTGCGCGTGAGTATTCCCAGGCAGCACATAAACGAAAGTGGTGGCCTTTTGGCGGTGGCTCTGGCCAGGAAGAAATTAGTGAGCGCGCTCTTAAAGAAAGGTTTGATCCAGAATTTCTAAATCGCATAGAACGAATTGTGCATTTTAAATCGCTTGGGCATGCGTTTGTTGATTCTATTATTGATATCGAGTTGCATAAGATAAATCAACGCTTAATGTCCAAAAATGCTCAAGTTACCATTGACAATAGCGCAAGGGCAGAAATCGGCGGTTACTATAATATCGAATACGGCGCACGCAATTTAGCCTATTTGATGCACACCAAACTTGGGCCGGTAGTGGCTAAATCCATGATGGAGAATGTAGAACAAGAGAATTTTGTTGTGAGTTTTGTCGATGGTAAATTTTGCGTGTTAACCAATATTTAATAATTCGATTGGGTTTAAGTTCGAGTTAAATATGCAGCGGCAGTAAAAAACCTATAATCCGTGGCGGCTATTATAGGCCAAAAACTGTCCACCTAATTCATACCCGAATCATACAGCGATCTTAAGGAAAAGCACCGTCACCACAAAAGAAACGCAAAGCCCAAGGGTTCGTTGTTGCTTGAATGCCTCAACAGGGGCCTATTATAAAGTTTGTGGGGCGAGGGTTTGTTTGTGATCAAACAGGGGGAATGTTGTCCTGGCTGGTTCCTTTCCATGCTAGTGAACCGCTAAAAAATTTTGAGCGAACGTGCGGCAAGCAGAAGCGCCCAGTCAAAACAGTACCAGAAGGTATGGAAATATAAAGCCTCATGCCACTGCTTATTCATACAAGCATTAAAACAACACCTTCCTCACATATTTAGTATTTCGTGACATGCCTCTCGCTAATATTTGATTTCCCCCATTGAACAATCCCTTGGAGTTTGTTCCTTTGTTTGGGATACAAAGATTTACCTCTATTTCGCATAAAAAACAGGAAAGTGTTCGTTATATCTGCGCGTTTAATTATTAAGCCATGATATAAAGGACGAGGATGAGAAAAGCAATACGGGCGCATGCGTTAAAGGGTGCGTTACGGTTCTTTAGTATTAAAAAAGGGAGAGGGTATTCATGTTTATGTCGTATCAGGGTTTTACAAAGCGTTCTGCTTTAAATGTTATTTTAGTGTTATTGGTTTCGCTGTTGGTCGCCTGCGGTGGCGGAGGTGGAGGCAGTAAACCCACTCCCACACCGATTCCTACATTAGCGCCTACACCGGTACCCGATACTACCCCAGAACCCTTCTCTTTCACCTTACCGGCCGTTAGCCCAGAAGCCGGTGCAACCGTAACGCTAGATGCCCTTACCATTACCGGTTTGGATGCGGCGGCAATTATTACTATTAGCGGTGGCGAATATGCTATCGACGGTGGTGCATTTACCGCTTTGCAGGGCATCATTGAAAACAGCCAAAGCCTGCAGGTTCAGGCAGTCGCCAGCAGCAACTTCAGTGGTGAAGTGGATGTAACCGTTACTATCGGTGGCGTGATAGAAAGCTTCACCCTCACCACCATCGCCGAAGACACCACACCCGAAGCCTTTAGCTTTAGCGCCGTAACCGATGCGGCACTGGGTGCAACGGTCAGCTCCAACACCGTGACCATAACCGGCCTGAACAGCCCAGCCCCTGTGAGTATTACCGGCGGCGACTACGCCATCGGTAGCGGCACCGCCACCAACCTGGGCGGCACCATTACCAACGGCCAAACATTAACTCTCTCCGTAACAACTGCAGCTACCTTTTCAACAGCCACCACAGCCACCGTAACGGTTGGCGGCGTAACAGCAGATTTTGTGGTGACAACCCTCGCGCAGGATACAACGCCGGATGTGTTTAGTTTTACAGATGTTGATAACGTCGAGCGGGATATAGAAGTCACTTCCAACACCGTAACCATCGTAGGCATTAACGATGCCGCGTCGGTTTCCATCACGGGTGGCACCTATGCTATAGATGACGGCGGCTACACGGCTACAGAAAGCAGTGTTGTGGCAGGCCAAACACTCACCGTAAAAGCACAGTCCCCCGCACTGGCATCGGCAGCTACCGATGTGGTACTTACCGTGGGTGGAATCAGCGATACCTTCACCATCAACACCCTAATCGACAACACTGCCCCCGTTGCAGAAATGCACTTCCCTACCCAGGTATCCCTCACCGAAGGCACCAGCATCTGGGTGCGCGGTATCGCCACCGATGACCTGAGCGAAATCACCAGCGTAAGCGTAAACGGCGTTGAAGCCGCAAGCGATGATGGCTTCGTTACCTGGTTGGTAGAAGTACCACTCGATATCAATACAGAAAACCCGCTAAGCGTTATTGCCACCGATGAAGTGGGTAATGAAAGCACCGCAGAAGTACTGGCAACGATAACGCAGAATATGGAAACAAATGTGAGTTTTCCGGTAGAAAATCTGCCGTACAGTTATATAAATAGTATTGAAATTACCCCCGACCATGAAGAGTTGATTGTGAGTAACGATGCCTGGAATATCTGGGCGGTAAACTCGCAAACGGGTGCCTACCGGCTGTTTTCTGCAGCACCCAATGCCGATGCACTGGATGCTGATTTGAACCACCGGATTTTTGATACGGTTTATGTTCCCTCAGAAACTGGTGACCAGTTTTACGCGATTGGGCAGGGAATATTTGTTGTGGATGTTGATGCGGGCACCGGTGACCGAACAGTTATCAGTAATGATGACTCGCCTGATACAAGTATTCTTTATGGGAATGGTAAAGAGCTGGATATCTTTGTGGGGGATACCGAAGCGGAATCCTATCTGGTGGTGGGTACAGCTACATATTCGGTTATCAGGGTTGATATGGTGGCAGGTAATAAAGAACTTATTTCGGATATCGCGAACGCCGGTCAGGGCGTTGTGCTCGAAAATATTACCTCGATTGTCGTGGACTCGATAAGCGAGAAGGCTTATCTCGGTGGTAGAGCTGATAGTGAATGGGCTCTTGTTGAACTTGATTTGTTAACAGGTAATCGCGAACAAGTGGCTGGAGAAAGTTGGCCCAATGACGCAGAGCTGGGTCCAATATATGGGTCGTATTTAACAAGTAATGGAGATTTCTTATACGGCTACGATGGAGGTCATATTTTACGAATAGACTTTCGTGTTGGCGAAACCTATGGATACAAAACACTTATTAGTTCAGGTAGCTCAGGTGATTTTCCCTCTGCGGATAATCATATAGCGGTAGGTCGTAATCTAGTGCTTTGGGAGGATAAGGGGATCGCCTATGTTGTCGAGTACAGAGGCATCTATGTTGTGGACTTAGAAACAGGCTATCGCGTGGTATTAACTCGGGCGCAACGATAGAGCCTCCTAAAATAGAAGAGGTAAAAGATAAAATTGTAAAAAAGGAGCGACGTATGACGGAAATAATGCTATGCAGAAGCCCTGTTCGGGAGAAATTTCTGGAGAGCCAGTGTGGTGTTGATTTCAACAATATTTTTGGTGTGAATGGCAATAGCCGTTCAAGCTTGTCACCCTTTAAACCTTATATTATTGGCTCTGGTGATACCGAAGGTATGTGTTCTGCCTCGCATCAGCGTGTATTAAGCCAAATAAAACCCGTTTCAAAAGAGCTTACAAATCTGTCTCTCTCGTTTGGTGAAGAGAACACCCAGGCACTTGCAGAAATGACCGAGAACTTAAACGCTTTCAACCATTGGTGTAATGGGGGCTTCTACCAGTATCTACGGTAAACGCATAAGTGGTTTTGCGGGAGCGGTAAAAAATTATCAGAATTCGCTTTTAGCCTATCGCGAAACCTTAAAAACCAAACCAGCCTCAAAAGCACTGGCCAAGAAAAAGGCATTTTTGGCTTTTAAAAAAATGCAAATCAGCTTTCGGTTCGAATTAGATTCTGCGGCATCGGGTATTAAAGCCAGAAAAGGCATACCCTTAACAAACCCTATAAGAGCAACCAATATCGCCAAAAGCAGCCGTAATATTGCCAAACTCAATATCACCAGCCAAGTACAGGCCAGCAAGTTGGCAAAGCTTGGTAAGGGCGCAAAATTTTTGGGGAATGGATTGGCGGTTATTGATTTTGGTGGCCGTGTTGGAAATATCCACAATAGTTATAAATCGGGTGGTGAGTGGGAGCGGGAGATGTTTATAGAGTCCAGTTCTTTTGCCGTTAGCGCTATAGCCGCTACAGCGTAGGAGTAGCTGCGCTCGGTTTTTTGGTACTGGCAACCCCTATTGGGTGGGTAGGCATAATTGTTGGTGGAGCGATAGTCGTAGGAAGTGCCGCAATTATAGCCATGGGCGCGAATGATTATGTCGGTAGTCGATCTGGAGAGTGGTATGACCGGCTTATGACGTTGGTAAGTGGATGAGTAGTTTAGAATTTTTATTATTTAGTGTCTTAATGGTTCTTGTTTTTCTTAGTATGGTTTTATTTGTATTATCTGGTCAGATTACGGTTCGGAGACTAAGAAAAATACCTGAAATTATAGGTGGCTTAGGTGTGGAATACATCGGCGGTTGGGATATTGTGAATGTAGCGCAAGCTTTGGCGCTTCCTCGTTCATGGATGGCCAAGCTAAATGATTCCCCTTTGGCAGTGTTGTGCGCTAATGCTGAGTTGCTCTGTAGGCACACTAATCGATTCGACAGAATATTAGCCAATATTTTCTACTGGATGCTGATGTCTGCATTTGTGTTATGTGTAATTTTGGTTCTGTTTAATGTGTTTGGTCTGTGGGCTGAATAATAAACATCCCCTTTTTCTTGTGATGACAAATGCCTGAAAAGTATATCTTTTAACAAAGATAAATATCGAGAGTGATACATGAGTTTTTCAAAAAAAAAGGAAGTTCTTTTGTGATTAAACCAAATAACAGAAAAAAACAGAAGAATAATGTTTTCAGAATGTCCACCCTCGCCGTAGCGATACATTTGCTATTTCGCATAAAAAACAGGAAAGTGTTCGTTATATCTGCGCGTTTAATTATTAAGCCATGATATAAAGGAAAGCGATCACAAAAGCGATACGGGCGCATGCGTTAAAGGGTGCGTTACGGTTCTTTAGTATTAAAAAAGGGAGAGGGTATTCATGTTTATGTCGTATCAGGGTTTTACAAAGCGTTCTGCTTTAAATGTTATTTTAGTGTTATTGGTTTCGCTGTTGGTCGCCTGCGGTGGCGGAGGTGGAGGCAGTAAACCCACTCCCACACCGATTCCTACATTAGCGCCTACACCGGTACCCGATACTACCCCAGAACCCTTCTCTTTCACCTTGCCGGCCGTTAGCCCAGAAGCCGGTGCAACCGTAACGCTAGATGCCCTTACCATTACCGGTTTGGATGCGGCGGCAATTATTACTATTAGCGGTGGCGAATATGCTATCGACGGTGGTGCATTTACCGCTTTGCAGGGCATCATTGAAAACAGCCAAAGCCTGCAGGTTCAGGCAGTCGCCAGCAGCAACTTCAGTGGTGAAGTGGATGTAACCGTTACTATCGGTGGCGTGATAGAAAGCTTCACCCTCACCACCATCGCCGAAGACACCACACCCGAAGCCTTTAGCTTTAGCGCCGTAACCGATGCGGCACTGGGTGCAACGGTCAGCTCCAACACCGTGACCATAACCGGCCTGAACAGCCCGGCCCCTGTGAGTATTACCGGCGGCGACTACGCCATCGGTAGCGGCACCGCCACCGCCACCAACCTGGGCGGCACCATTACCAACGGCCAAACATTAACTCTCTCCATAACAGCTGCAGCTACCTTTTCAACAGCCACCACAGCCACCGTAACGGTTGGCGGCGTAACAGCAGGTTTTGTGGTGACAACCCTCGCGCAGGATACAACGCCGGATGTGTTTAGTTTTACAGATGCGGCTGATGTTGAGTTTTCGTTGGTTGAAGAATCGGGGCCGATTACCGTTACGGGCATTAACGATGGTACGCCCATTTCTATTACCGGTGGTGAATATGCTATTGCTGGCGGAGCGTTTACCGCTGCCGGTGGAATGGTCACTGTTGGTCAGAGTGTGGTTGTGCGCGGCACGGCTCCGGCCTTGCCATCTGAAACTCAGGATGTAGTGCTGTTAATTGGTGGTATCGCCGATACCTTTTCTATATCTACACCCGTGGATAACAGTGCACCGACAGTTGAACTTTATTTTCCCACTCAGCTTGGCTTAACGGATAAAACGACATTGCGGGTGCGTGGTGTTGCAGAAGATGAACTGAGTGAAATAACCAGCGTAATTGTCAACGGCCTGGAAGTAGAAACAGACGATAACTATACAAATTGGCAAGTTAGCTTACCGCTTACTGAATCCGCAGAGACTGAAATTGTAGTAACTGCAACTGATGCTGCGGGCAATACCAGTGACGCGCAGGTGCTTTCAACCGTAACCCATCGCTCCGATCTAAGCGAAGCGTTCAATGTTGCAGACCCAACCATGTACCGGTTTGCCGGGTTACAGTTTATGGACAATTATGAAAAGCTTTTTGTGATGGAAGAGCGTCGAAATTTTCATTTTATGGATCCCAATACCGGCGCCTTTACCCTGCTTTCAACGGCGGAAGACCCAGATACCCATAATGATGAGCTAAATAGCCGTACCTACAGTTCCGCATATTATCCCCACGGAGAAGAAAAGCGAATGTTTGTCAGCGGGAAGAAGGGGATTTTCTCGGTTGACCTTGAGTCGGGTGTGCGAACATTAGTCAGTGATGTCAGCTACGCTGACGAAACCCTGCCATTTGAACGTATTTATGAATTGACGATATTCGCGGGTGCAACCTTGGCGGATTCCTATCTTCTTGCAACGGATGTTGGTGGTCAGTCTCTTGTGAAGGTTGATATCGCTACTGGAGCGAAAACGCTGTTTTCTGATCATAACGATGCCGCGTTGGGCGACGCTTGGGGGGATGGCGTTGTTGGTTTGTATATAGATCAACCGCGAAATCGAGTTTTGATATCTGCGGATCGAATGATTTCTCTTGACTTAACGACTGGGATGAGAACGTTTGTTGCAGACAGGAATTTGCCGAACGACGATGTAACCAACCCAAATTACACTATTCAGGTGTCATTAGATGGAAGCGAGGCATATTCATTTAACTTAACTAGCGGTATTCAGACGCTCGCAAAAGTAAGCCTTACGGAAGGCGATGAATTTGGAATAAAAACTCAGATTACCCAAGAGCAAATGCCTGGACTGGGGGCTGGAGCAAGAAGCCTAGCAATATTCCATGAGAGAGATGTTGCGTATAAGTCAACTTATTCGGGTATCGGAATTATCGATATTCTTACCGGCGAGCAAGTTGTTCTACTGAAGGTCGCAAATTAGCACAATTGTTGCGTTTTGATTACTCAGTATTGAATCGCTTCTACCCTACCGAGTGAGGTGTGCGTATTAGCGGGTCGCTAAGGCTTTTACGCAGGTCGGGGAGGTAAGACGTTTGATAGTTTGTTGACCTGCTATCAGTATCAGAGCTGTAGAGTAAGCGTGGTTAGATATAAATATATTAAGAGTAATGTATGAGTCGTTTAAAGCAAAAAGGAAAGACATCTGTGGTTAAAGGAAAAAAGACCCAAAAGCAGCAGGTAAACATTTTCAGGATGTCTACCCTGGCGGTAGCGATACATTTACTCTCTGTGCCTACATTTGCGGGCCCGTTGCGGGTGGCGCGGGTAAAATTAATCTGGAACGACGCACAGCAATGAACCCACAACAGAAAGAAGCGCTCCTTCTCAGGCTGTTTTCCAGCTTGGACTATATGGAACAGTTTACCGAACACTAAACCCAGAGCCTGCGTATAGCGATAAATGCGTTTACTGAATTCGAGCAGCAGATAGAAAACAAGCCCAAAAAACAACAGCAATATGCAATGGAATTAAGACAGTGGCGAAATAAAGTGATACCGAATTTTGAAGGTATGCGAACAAATGCCAATGAGGCCGTCGTTAACGCAAAATCAGGAAAGCTGTCAACAATGCGATCAGCTACAGGCAACCTTCACGGCCTATCCAAAGATATGGACGGCATAGGTTGGGAATGGTGGGAGGCCAATTCAGCACTTTGGGATAATTATGTCGAGCACTCCAATCTGGCCGAACAAATGGGCGACAATATTTATAAAACCCTGGCGGGCTATTGGCGGCCAGGTTCAATTTTGAAAGAATCCATCACTGGCCCAGTAGCCGAAGCAGAGCTGATAAAACACCTTAAACCAGGGGGAACGATGGATTAGCCGAGACGTTAAATAACGTTGGTATTTAAAAACCACTACGTGTGAACCCAAAAAGTACCAGGGAAGTATGAAAAAACTAAAGCTCTCTACTCGTGCTTATTCATACAAGCATTAAAACAACACCTTCCCCACATATTTAGTATTTCGTGACATGCCTCTCGCTAATATTTGATTTCCCCCATTGAACAATTCCTTGGAGTTTGTTCCTTTGTTTGGGATACAAAGATTTACCTCTATTTCGCATAAAAAACAGGAAAGTGTTCGTTATATCTGCGCGTTTAATTATTAAGCCATGATATAAAGGAAAGCGATCACAAAAGCGATACGGGCGCATGCGTTAAAGGGTGCGTTACGGTTCTTTAGTATTAAAAAAGGGAGAGGGTATTCATGTTTATGTCGTATCAGGGTTTTACAAAGCGTTCTGCTTTAAATGTTATTTTAGTGTTATTGGTTTCGCTGTTGGTCGCCTGCGGTGGCGGAGGTGGAGGCAGTAAACCCACTCCCACACCGATTCCTACATTAGCGCCTACACCGGTACCCGATACTACCCCAGAACCCTTCTCTTTCACCTTGCCGGCCGTTAGCCCAGAAGCCGGTGCAACCGTAACGCTAGATGCCCTTACCATTACCGGTTTGGATGCGGCGGCAATTATTACTATTAGCGGTGGCGAATATGCTATCGACGGTGGTGCATTTACCGCTTTGCAGGGCATCATTGAAAACAGCCAAAGCCTGCAGGTTCAGGCAGTCGCCAGCAGCAACTTCAGTGGTGAAGTGGATGTAACCGTTACTATCGGTGGCGTGACAGAAAGCTTCACCCTCACCACCATCGCCGAAGACACCACACCCGAAGCCTTTAGCTTTAGCGCCGTAACCGATGCGGCACTGGGTGCAACGGTCAGCTCCAACACCGTGACCATAACCGGCCTGAACAGCCCGGCCCCTGTGAGTATTACCGGCGGCGACTACGCCATCGGTAGCGGCACCGCCACCAACCTGGGCGGCACCATTACCAACGGCCAAACATTAACTCTCTCCGTAACAACTGCAGCTACCTTTTCAACAGCCACCACAGCCACCGTAACGGTTGGCGGCGTAACAGCAGATTTTGTGGTGACAACCCTCGCGCAGGATACAACGCCGGATGTGTTTAGTTTTACGGCGCAAACTGACGTAGAGCTAAACACGGTAACCACTTCTAGCGCCGCCACCATAAGCGGTATTAACGCCGCCGCTATCAGCATAGCTGGGGGAGAATATGCGATTGAGGGTGGTACTTATACCGCAGAGGCAGGAACCATCCTCAATGGCCAAGCGGTCACGGTCCAGTTAACGTCAGCTGCGGCCACCTATACCGCAGCAGAAGCAACACTGCTTATCGGTGGCGTTAGTAGCGTGTTCAGTGTCACTACCGTAGCCGATACCACCGCACCCACCGCCGACATCACCTTCCCTCCACCGGTTTCCATGACCGAAAACGTCTCCGTAATGGTGCGCGGAACAGCGGAAGACGATTACAGCGATATTACCAGCTTCACCATATTAGTTAACGGTGCTGATAGCGGCGCGACCATTATTCACGATGAAAATTACGCTACTTGGAGTGCACAGGTGGATTTGGCAGAGGGGGATAACGCTATTGTTATCACAGCAGGTGATAGCCAATCGAATAGTGATAACAACGCGGCCTCTGTTTATGTAAAAAGAGCGGCGTTAAGTAATGTGTTTCCGAATGCGGATGTGAATTATGGGAGTATGCAAAATATGGTGTTTGATGCTCGCGATGGGCAGGAAAGCATTATTTCTGTTGATTCCAGCAATGAGGATGGGCGTTTGGTAATTACTGAGCTTGCAACGGGGTTGCGTTCGGAAATATTTGTTAGTGGGCTGCCAGCGAGTGCATTGAAACCAATGACTTTGGTGTTAGACGCAGAAACGGGAGTGATGTATTTACATACGGAAGCGAGGAGTGATATTCCGGGAGTTGCATTGTCGTCGGTGAATATGGAAACCTGGAGTGTAACCAATACTTTGAGCCCGCAGAAGGAAGATGTTGTTGTCAGCTACGGGCTAGAAATTGATCGAAGCGGAGCTGACCCTCGTTTGCTATTTGTGAACCCCGTTGAAGATATTGTTTATCAGTCGGATATGGGGTTAAGCGTATACAGTGTTTTTTCAAGTAATACGCACCCTAGCGCCCAAAATCCGTTTGACATTGTTTTTGAGGTTTTCTATCTCGAGAGCACAAAAAGAATATTTTCAGGGTCGGTAGAAAATACCGATACTTACGAATTGAATCCTGAAACAGGTGCAAGAACTCTTTTTAGCACAGATGCCAAAAGTGTCGATAATCTGGACTCTTGGGAAAATCTTGATGAGAATGTTCATGAATATGCTGAAGATCCTCGTGACCCGCAAAATCGATTGCTTGTGGCTGTGCAAAAGTTAGGGGTGCTGGTTTCCATAGATTTAGAAAGTGGAGAAAGATCAATATTTTCGCCCGATGACGGAGTAATGCCTTTTTATGAAGAGACCAGTTTGGTAACGGATAGAACGTTAGGTTATGCCCTAGTTGCGGATATTGATTATGAGACAATGTACGTGTCAATTTTCGCTGTGGATTTGGAGTCGGGCCAGCGTGTTGTGATTTCAAAATCTAACTTCAACTAGTAACTGAAAAATCCTTTTTCATGAGGGAGTGAAGAGACATTATTGTAAACGGTATTGATTGTTTAATAGGGAATGAAACATGACGGAAGTACTATTGTGTAACAACTTGGTTAGGTCAGGAGTGTTGGAAAGGCAGTGCGGTATTAGCTTCGAAAGTGTTATCGGTGTGAATGGTGGTAGTAACACCGTATTGTCACCCTTTAAACCTTATATTATTGGCTCTGGTGATACCGAAGGTATGTGTTCTGCATCGGATCAACGTGTATTAAGCCAGATAAAACCCGTTTCAAAAGAGCTTACAAATCTGTCTCTCTCGTTTGGTGAAGAGAACACCCAGGCACTTGCAGAAATGACCGAAAAATTAAAGGCTTTCAACCATTGGTGTAATGGGGGCTTCTACCAGTATCTACGGTAAACGCATAAGTGGTTTTGCGGGAGCGGTAAAAAATTATCAGAATTCGCTTTTAGCCTATCGCGAAACCTTAAAAACCAAACCAGCCTCAAAAGAACTGGCCAAGAAAAAGGCATTTTTGGATTTTAAAAAAATGCAAATCAGCTTTCGGTTCGAATTAGATGCTGCGGCATCGGGCATTAAAGCCAGAAAAGGCATACCCTTAACAAACCCTATAAGAGCAACCAATATCGCCAAAAGCAGCCGTAATATTGCCAAACTCAATATCACCAGCCAAGTACAGGCCAGCAAGTTGGCAAAGCTTGGTAAGGGCGCAAAATTTTTGGGGAATGGATTGGCGGTTATTGATTTTGGTAGTCGTGTGGGGACTATTCATAATAGCTACCAATCGGGAGGGGATTGGGAACGGGAAATGTTTGTTGAATCTCTAAGTTTTGTGGGAAGCGCAGGTGCAGGCATCGTAGCTGCGAACGTTAGTGCCGCAGCTCTTAGCTTGTTGATGGTGGCTACGCCCGCTGGTTGGATTGCGCTTATCGTGGTTGGAGTTGTTATTGGTGTCGCGGCGGGTGCGGCGATAGCTACGAACAGCGTGTTAAAAAAGAATGCAGGAAATTGGTACGATTCAATTATGGATTGGATCTAATAGTGGTGAGTATCTTCTCTAAGCTTCTAGCCTGCACAATGTTTTTTATGTTGATATCTCTTGTGTTGTACGTTTTATTTGGGCAAATAACTGTGAGAAAACTTCGTAAGAATCCGGCTACCAAAAATGAACTTGGCCTCGAGTTCGTGAGCGGTTGGGACATTATTAATGTTGCTCAAGCGTTATCTTTGCCCCGGTCAATAATAAGGAAGCTGAGTAACACGCCGATTGGGTTTTTATATGCAGATGCAGATTTGTTGCTTAGGTATACCACTGTGTTTGACAGGTTTTTGGCGAAAGTATTTTATTGGTTGTTTATGTTTTCTGGGATGTCAATGATTACGCTTGTAATATTGGACTATTTTAGTTTTTTTCTGGATAAGTGACACCGAAGATTGTAAGAAAATTAGAAGATATCTAATAGTTTGTACGTTAATGCAGGATTACGCCTTAGTTGAATGAACGGTAATCTGCAAGGCTTTGCGGAGCACAGTGTAGGTGGAATTAACAATTTCTCTAGAGTATGTATTCTTGAAGTCGTTAGCGTTCGAGAGCAACGTTGGTGTTGTCTAAATTGATTGAGAATGGTTTATGAGTCGTTTAAAACAAAAAGGAAGGACATCTGTGGTTAAAGGAAAAAACACCAAAAAGCAGCAGGTAAACATTTTCAGGATGTCCACCCTCGCGGTAGCGATACATTTGCTCTCTGTTCCAGTTTTGGCTGGTCCAGAAGGCGGGGCTGTTGTGGGTGGTGCCGGTAAAATTAATGTCGATGACCTCACCACTACCATTACTCAAACCACTGATTTAATGGCGATTGACTGGCAAAGCTTTAATGTGAGCGCCAATGAACGAGTTCAGTATATTCAGCCAGATTCTTCCTCGGTTTCTCTTAACCGCATTCTTAGTAATAGTGGCTCGCAGATTCATGGGCAAATAGATGCCAATGGCCACGTTATTCTGGTTAACCCCAACGGCGTATTTTTTGGTGAAAATGCCACAGTCAATGTTGGTGGGATTTTAGCCTCTGGCCTCGCTATAGACCCCTCCGATTTTATGAACAGTAAATTTGCCTTTGGCGCATTGGAAAATACCGAAGGCAAAGTGATTAACTCCGGCCTGATTAGTGCGGCTACGGGTGGCTCCGTTACGCTTTTGGGTAAACAGGTCCGTAACGACGGTTTAATTGTGGCTAATTTGGGGGTCGTTAATCTAGCGGCAGGTAAAGAAGCAGTGCTTACCTTCGATGCTGCTGGTTTAATGGGGGTACACATAACCAAAGAAATATTGCAGTCCGAGTTGGGTGTGGATGCCGCCGTTGTTAATGCGGGTGACATTACTGCAGAAGGTGGGCAGATACTATTAAGTGCCAGCGTTAGTGAAGATATTTTTTCGCAAGCGGTTCGTATAGACAGCGAAGCGAAAAGTGTGGTGGTGCACGAGGATGGCTCGTTTACGCTGGGTGCTGGGGCCGATGTGGTGAATACCGGCAGTATTCGTGCCGACGCTTCCAGTGATGTGCAAGCCGGGCAAGTTGTGTTAATAGGAGAAAATATTATCTCCTCTGGAGATATTCACGCCGATGGGGCGGGTGGTGATATTGAAATTAGCGCGAAAGGTAAGGCGCTTCTAACGGGCTCTAGTAGTACTACCGCTAGGTCTGATGATGTTGGCGGAACGGTAAAAGTATTGGGTAATATCGCAGGCGTTATTGATTCCTCCCGTGTTGATGTAAGTGGTTTGCAGGGTGGAGGGGAAATATATATTGGAGGTGGGTTTCAGGGAGCTAATTCGAATCTTCCCAATGCGTTAAATACAGCTGTTTCTGAGAACGCCAAAGTTAATGCAAACGCTATTGCTGGTGGTAATGGCGGTACTGTGATTGTCTGGGCCGATAATTCTACTCGTTACTATGGAACTATTGAAGCTCTAGGAGGGAGAAGTTTTGGTAATGGAGGGTTTGTTGAGGTTTCAGGAAAAGATAATTTGGACTTTATAGGCTTGGTGGATACCAGTGCGGAAACTGGAAGCGTTGGCACCTTATTGTTAGACCCGCAAAACATAATAATTACAGCTTCCGGCCCTATTTCAAATATTGTGGATGAGACCACGTTAATAGATTTTGATACCGATTTTTACAATACAAGAAATTATAGTCCATCAAGAATAGTAGAGTTGCTGGGCACGAACAACCTGGAACTTCAGGCTCGTGAAGATATCACGGTTAGTTCTCCCATAGATGCTTCGGCAACGCCCAATAGCTTTACGCTTACCGCTGGCGATGATATCGATATTGTTGGGGATATTACGCTGGGTTCTGGGGATTTAACTTTAACTGCAGGGGCTTCTGGTTGTGCCAGTAACTGTATTGGTGGATTTACTGCTAGGGAATTAAATATAGGTGCAAATTTAATTACCAACGGAGGTGATATTTACCTTTATGCTTACGACAGAAATTTTGGTGTTGGGGTCATTCGTTTCGGCAATACAGACATCAACATAAGTACAGGCACCGGAGGTGGTGATGTTCATTTTTTCGATCCAACTGTGAATGCTGATGACAGTGATGTTGTTCAATTAAACCTTACAGCCGGCACCGGTTCGATATCATTCGATTCTTCGTTAGGTACCAATACCAGCAATAACTTTGAAGGTTTGAACATTGCCAGCGCAAGTTCGGTAGACCTGAACGAGGTATGGGTAAGTAGCGGTGGTATTGATATAACTGCGGATACGATTAATTTGAACGGCGATTTAAGGGCTGATGGCAATGGTGTTACGGGGCCGATATCGCTGAACGGCGCAGTTCATCTTACTTCCAGTATTCTTGTTGACGCATACACTGGTTCGAGCGAGGGAGATAAAAATTCGGTTTCAATTGTTGGGACTGTGACTTCTGATTCGCCTTTTGATTTGACTATCGATGCATCGTCTATCACCGTTGGAGCTATTAGTAATACTCAGGATATTAATTTTAATGCTAGGGATGGTGCGCTTCTATTTGTCGGAGATTTGAGTACAGCTGGTGCGACAACGCTAAGGGCTGCCTCAATTATAGCCACAAATATTACAGGCTCTATCACAAGTTGGGGGTTAATGGATTTGGATACAACTGTCGGAGACATTTTAGTAACCGGGAGTTTAACAAACCAAGCAGCGAATATTGATATTGATGTGGTTGGTAATGCAAGTATCGCGTCCCTATCGGTAAATGGGACTAGTGCGGACCAAAACGCTGGGTTTGTATCCATAGACGCGAATGCCATTTCTATTGGTAGTTATGATGCTAGCGGATATGGTGAAGGTGGAGTAGATGGTAACGGAGGGAATGCTAATTTTAATTTCAGCAGTGTTTTTACACTTACAGGGAACGTAGATGTCTCGGGGGCGGGTTCGGGCTCCTCTGGTTCTATTTGGGTTGCCGCTAGCTCAGGAAACACAGATCAAACAATTAATATAGGGAATGATGCTTCCTTTGCTGGTAATAGTTTTAATTTTAACGCGGGTGGTGGCGACGATATTTTTAAAATAGGTGCTGCACTGGGGAATGCCGTATATAACGGTGATAATGGAGACGATACATTCACAATTACGGGTACGGATGTAGATGGCACCATTTATGGTGGTGGTAATACGGACACTTTAACTGCTTGGTCGGATTCGGAAAGTAGCCCAAATGAAATTACCCCAGACAACATTTGGGATATCGACTCTACTAATGGACACACGCTTGAGAATGGGACAGGGTCTGTTAGTTTTTCTGGTATTGACAGCTTATTTGGAGGAGATCACGCCGAAGATACTTTTAATTTCTCCAGCAGTTTCTCTGGCGATATTAGTGGCGGTTCGGGTAATGATACTTTTAATCTTGGTGGCGGGTATTCAGCGAAGAGTTTAACCGGTGGTGATGGCGAAGACTCTTTTAATTTTTCAGGAAATTTTTCGGTTACAGGTATTGATGGGGTAATTGAGGGTGGGAGTGGTAATGATAATTTTTTTGTCGCTTCTGGTGTGACAGCAACAATCGACGGCGGTGACGACGTTGATACTATAGCTGCTCCCAATGTAGACAATGCTTGGTCTATTGATACCCTTAGTAGTACGCTGAACTCTGGTTTTTCCTTCAAGGCTATTGAAAATCTAACGGGTGGCTCTGCCGATGATACCTTTACCTTTAACAATAACGTAAAAGTCGACGGCCTTATTGATGGCGATTCCTCAGAGGGACCTCAAACGGGGGCTGACAAAATTGTTCTCGATTCGTCTTATACAAACGCTGTTACAATTCAGTTGGGTGGAGAGGTTGATAGTAGTAATGTAAATATTTCCAACCTGGAAGCTATCCAAGGGAATGGTAGTGGTAATGCGACTTTATATGTGGTTTCCAATGCGGCTGTTGTTGATGATCCCAGTACGATAGATGTTGACGAAGCGGCAGCAGCTGACATTGTGAACTGGAGAATTACGGGTGAAAACGATGGAGTGTTGCTTGCGACGAGTTCCGTTACCGGTGTAGACATTAATTTTATTGATATAAGAAACCTTGCCGGTGGTGAAGGGACGGATGATTTCACTATCGCCGGTGGCGCAACGCTAACAGGTTCTATTGATGGTGGTGGAACAGCACCGAACTCCTTATCTGTGGCCAATAACAGCGGTACAGATACGTATGTGTGGGCGCTGACAGAGAACACCTCTACAGTATCGGCCTATGACGGAACTTTGGATTACGAAAAAGACAGCGGAGCCGATTTAACCTTTACGGCTATTCAATCTCTAACTGCCAGCGGCACCGGTACCCAGGAGTTGGTGGCTAGAAATCTGGTGAATACCTGGCAGATTAACAGTGTCGATTCGACCGTCATTGAAACGGGCAAAACTGACGGTAGTGTAGTCTTTAACGGTTTTACCAATATTTACGGTGGCAACCTAACCGATATATTTAATATAAATGCGAGTTTTACAGGTAAGCTTTTCGGCGAAGGTGGTGCAGATAGCTTCAAGGCTACCAAAGTTGGCATTGTAACGACTGTGGATGGTGGAGATGCCGACGATACACTGATAGCCGCGCCAACAAATGCTGAAAGTACTAGCACCAATTTTTGGTCAATAGAGGACTTCGAATCAGGAAAGCTGGTTTTAAGTGAAGATGACGTATTAGATGTTAGCGAGAGTGGTATTTCTTTTAGTGAAATTGAAATTGCTAATGGCTCCGAAACCCTGGTGGATGTTTTTAAATACAGCTTAAGTACAACTGGTATTGCGGTCACGGCTGGAGAAGGGGTTGGAGACGAGGCGAATTTTTCGGGTATTACTGGAACCGATATTGCAATTTCACTTACCGATGTAAGTGGGTTTGAAAAAGTTGTTGGTAATGGCCGTAGTGGAAGCTCGCTTTCAGGTACTAATGCTGGTGATAGTTGGGTTGTATCTGATACTGGTGTAACAGTAGATGGTGTTGATGACGGTTTTATCAACGGCACCATTGAGTTTATAAATTTTGCTAACTTAATTGGTGGGAGCGGTAACGACAGCTTTACCATAGGCTCTGACGGTAGAGTTACCGGTTCTATAGACGGTGGGGATGGAATAAATAGCCTAACCGGGCCGAATGTCAACTCAACCTGGGTGATTAATGGTGCAGCTATAGATGCTGCAACGCCACAGTCAATTTACGACACAGATACCGCAGCCGAATATGTTAAAGCCTTCACCGGTATACAAAGTTTAATAGGTGGCAGCGGAGACGATACTTTTACCGTTACCGGCACCACGTTGTTAGCGGGTGCCGTGGGTGGTGGTGGTACCGATGCCTTAGATTATTCTGGTTTCACTGGAACAGGCCCAATTGTTGTTACGCTTGGCAACCAAAATAGCGCTTTTAACAGTATTGAATCTTATACCGGCAAGCATGATGGTAGTGATACAGGTGTTTTAACCAGCACCATTCAAATAGATACCGGAATCTCGGGGTCGGCTAGTTGGGAAATTTCTGCCGTAAATGATGGATCTGTTTCTTATTCTTACGACGATGGCGGGACGGTTACGCCTTCCATTACCTTCACTAATTTTAACAATCTCTCCGGCGGTGAAAATGCTGATGATACCTTTACGGTAACTACCGCAGCTGGCTGTGTTACGGGCTTGGTAGACGGCCAAGGTGGAAGCGATACGCTCGTGGCGTTTGCGCAGGAAAACACTTGGTATATTGAAAGCAGTTCGGGCGGGAATTTAAACGCAACTACTCGAACGGCCGACAATGGCACTAAATTTGGTAATTTTGAAAATCTAACGGGTAATACAGAAGTTGATACGTTCAGGTTTTATACGGCGTCCACATTTGGTAATTCGGTAGATGCCGGTGATGGCAATGATATTGTTGATCTTGTTAATAGTGGTATGTCCTCTTTAAACGTCACGCTGGGCTCTACGGTTCACGGTGTTTCGGATACGCAAGTTGTTATCGGTAATGCCTCTTCCATGGAGCTTACGGTTGCTGCCTCTACAGCGGGTCTAGTTAGCTGGAGCTTATCGAATTTATCCGGTGCCCAAGATGGTACTGGTGACGGTACCGTTACAGATATTGACGATGAAACTCTCACGTTTATCGATTTTTATAATCTTACCGGCAGCTCAGAAAGCGATACCTTTAATTTTTCTGCTGGCGCCAGCGTTGCGGGAAGTATAGATGGTGAAGGCGGTACTAATACCGTTGTTGCGGCCGATGTTGCCAATGCTTGGAATTTAACTTCAAACTCTGCAGGTAGCTTAAATTCAACAGATTTTCTGGGTATCGAAAACCTTACCGGTGCTGCCACGGAGGTGGATACTTTTACGTTTCGATTTGACGGTACTTTTAGCGGTACTGTAGATGCGCGTGGTGGAGATGATATCGTCGATATCAGTGATACAACTTCGGGTAATGCGACGATCACTATCGGCTCTGCTGTAAATGGTGTTACTAACGCAGAAATTATTCGTGGAAACAATAGCGGTACCTTAACGGTCAATCGCGCAGCGTCTACCGCTACGCAAGTGGATTGGACCATCGGCGAAATTTCCGGTTTAACAGGCGACGACGGTTCCAATGATGGCTACGCAATAGACCAGAATTTAAATAAAATAATATTTCTGGATTTCGCCAATCTCAGAGGTAGCAGTTCAGCAGACAAATTTACCGTAGAAACCGGCAGCGCTATTACTGGGACGATTACCGGTGGTGGTGGTTTAGATGAGTTGGTTGTGACCAACAACTCCACTACAACCACATCAGATAGTGTTGCGTGGCGGCTTACGGGCGATAGGGATGGCTCGGTAAATTTCACAACAGGTTCCACTACCGAAAGCGTTTTAGATTTTGTAAACATTACGAAGCTTACCGGGATGGGTTCCTTAAACCACACGTTAACCGGCGAAAATCAAACCAATGATTGGCAGGTGACAGGGCTGAATAGTGGTACGGTGTCACTGCAAGGTAGTAATGCCGATGAAGTTACCTTTGGTGGTATGCAAAGTATCACCGGTGGAACCGGCGTGGATGTCTTTACCGTAGGTGAAAGCGGTATTATCACTGGTGTTGTAAGTGGTGGTGACAATGCAGCAACCAGCGACAAAATTATCGGTCGTGTTGGTGTGGATAATCTTTGGGGCATTACAGGGGCTTACGCTGGGTCGGTAACTGAAGACCGAACTACCGACGAGGTTTATATTGCGTCGTTTACCGATATTCAGGAACTGGCAGGTAGTACGGGGGATGACACGTTTAAGTTTTCTACCGGCAGTGAAATGGATTCGGTTAATGCAGGTTCGATGGGTATCGATACAGCAGATTTTAGTGGTAAGACGGAATCAGTGCTCGTCGAAATAAGCGGCTCTAGTGTGTCTGGTTTTAGCGGGTTTACTCGGTTTATTGGTAATAATGATGGTGTGCTCTCTACCACTTATGAAAGCAGCTTGGCCGTTACCTCTGGTGTCAATAATTGGGAAGTGACGGATTTTGACGATAGCGCTACAACTGCGGATGGTGTTAATGACGGTACTGTTGGCGGCATTCAATTTGTAAATTTTAATGTTCTTGAAGGTGGTTCTGGAAATGATAGCTTCGATTTTTCGGATGGTACGGGTTCAATTACCGGCCAGGTTATTGGCAATGGTGGTACCAATAAAATTGTTGGCTATACCGCTGCTTCGAAGTTTGATCTAGGACCCTCCGGTGTTAACTCGGGTTCCGTAAGCCTTGTGAGTGGCACCACTTATGTTTCCAGTTTTGACGGTATTCAAGCCTTTACCGGTGGGGCCGGTAATGATGTTTTAAATGCGTCTTCTCTAAATGCTGATATTACAGTTGATTTGGACTCTACAAGTACTTCGGGCACCCATCAACTATCCTCTATTGAAGTTATTAATGCTAATGGCAGTGACGGCCGCGCGAACACTCTGCTCGCAGATGATCGAAGCGGTGGCAACGTTTGGGATATTACTACTGCTCTTTCAGGCACCATAAATACAGACGAAATTACTTTCTCTGGGTTTCAAAAATTAACGGCGGGTAACTCAGGCGATACCTTTAATATCGATGCATCGATCAATACCATAACGGGCGGTAGTGGTAACGATGTTTTTGATATTGGTGTGGCTGGTTTGGCTTTTAATATTGTTAATGCTATTGCAGCCGATAGCGATACTCTTAAGCTTGACTACAGTGCCACCAATACTTGGACTATTAACGGAGGTACAGAGGAGGTTGTAGATACCGGTACCACGAATATTCAATTTTCTGATATTGAGACAATAAATGCTGGCAGTGGCCGAGATATATTTAACGTCACAGCAGTGTTTGGTGGTCGAATTAATGCAGGGGCAGGTGACGATAGTTTTGATTTGGATGCAGACGTTATCGATGGTGTATACGGTGATGCGGGTACAGACATTTTTGATATTGGAGCTACTATTGCCGGTGCCGTAAATGGTGGTACCGGTAGCGATACTTTTACAATATCTAGTGCCAGTGCCGACGCAACGATTGCGGCGGGTGATGATGATACCGATATATTGCAACTTGCTCATACCTCTGCCGAAAACACTTGGACGATTAACGCAGGTCAAAATGGTTTGGTGGCCACGGTTTCGGGTGGCGAAATTGAGTTTACCTCTATCGAAACTATTCTCGGTGGCAACACTGCAACAGCAGAAGATACGTTTAATGTTAATGCCAGTTACGTAGGTTCTATTGAAGGTCGCGGCGGTAACGATACTTTTAATTTGAATGCGACGGTAACAGGTAATTTGCTAGGAGGTAATGAAGATGATTCATTTATCCTTTCTCATGCCGTAACAGGGAGCGTGCAAGGGAATAGTGGCGCCGATGTTTTTAATATTGGGGCTACTGTTCGTGACGGTATTTCTGGGGGGACTGGAACGGATATTTTTAACCTTACCACTACAAATCTATCCGTTGGTTTGGCTGGCGGTGATAATTCCGATACGTTTAATTACTCCGTAAGTGGTGTTGACGCGGTCTGGGAAATGGATGCGATAAGTAATCGTGTTACCAACGGTACGGGCTCTGTAACCTTCAGCAGTATGGACACCGTAAACAGCGGTGCGGGTAACGACGATTTCATAGTAAGCACAGCTTATACTGGCAACCTAAATGCTGGCGCAGGCAATGATGAATTCGATATAGACGCAACTCTAACGGGTAATATTAGCGGCGGCTCGGGGGTTGATACTTTCCGACTGTCCTCGAATGTTTCGGGCAGTGTGTTGGGCGAAGCTGGCAATGATGAATTTATCGTTGATGGCGCTTCGCGTAGTTTTGGGACGTTAAGCGGTGGCGGTAATACGGATTCTCTGACTATTGATACCAGCGCAGATGCGGCTATTACCTGGGTGATTGGCACTGGTGGGCATTCTTTTGACTATGGTGCCAGTTCAGGTGCGAATAGTTTTAGTTCTATAGAAACGCTGGTTAGCGATGGGGGTAGCGACGTTTTTAATGTCACTACTGCGTTTACTGGTTCCATAGAGGGGAGTGCTGGTGCCGATACCTTTAACCTTGGTGCAAATGTAAGCGGCGGCGTTTCGGGTAGCGCGGGCGCAGATACATTTAATTTAAACAATCAAAACCTTGCGGGCTTTACCCTTTCTGGTGGTACGGATTCAGACAACGACCTACTACGGGTTTCTCACGGTGCAACGAGCAATTGGATTATCGGTACCACTTCTTCTGTTGCCTCAAGCGGTACGCTTACTTTCTCTGGTATGGATACATTAGAGGGCAGTAGCGGTATTGATAGCTTCGATATAAATGTTGCGTTTGCGGGCGCTATTAACGGCAATGGAAATGACGACACTTTTAATATTGGTGCTCAAGTCGGGGATGGCAGCACAATCGGTATAGACGGTGGAGCTGGAAATGATACGTTTATTGCGGAAATTGCCGGGTTTGGTTTGCTCCTGGACGGTGGTGACAATACCGATACCTTAAGCTTAAACCAAGGAGAAGCCGCAACCTGGTTGATCGATGGAACAAATACTGTTACCAACGGCAGTGCGTCGGTTAATTTTTCGGGTATTGAAACGCTTAACGGCAGCAGCGCGATTGATGATTTTACCGTGAGCACAAATTTTACCGGTACGTTAAATGGCCGTGGAGGTGCTGATATTTTTGATATTAGTACCGGCGTTACGTTAATCGGTGATATCTCCGGTGGTGCGGGTAATGATAGTTTTACTATTTCTGGAAATGTGGCAGCCGGAGGTTCCGCAACTGGGGCTATCGATGGTGGTGATAACAACGATACTTTCTCGCTGACGGGTAGTGTTGCCGGAAATGTTTCGGGTAGTGGTGGTAACGATACCTTTACGTTAAGAAATGCTGCTATTGGGTACACCATTTTGGGTGGCGGTATGGAAGATATACTCAACGGCTACGATGCGGTATCGAATTGGGATCTTACCGGTACGCCGTATAGTATTACCGCTACGGCAACTACCAACTTCTCTGAGATAGAAAAATTAGTGGGCAGCGATAGCGCTGCCGATACTTTTACGTTTGCCAGCTTGTCTTCAGCCTTGGGAATTTCTTCTGTTACCGCGGGAACCGGTGATGGCGATGTGGTGGATTATTCTTCCGTAGCGGCCACTGGTAATGTGACTGCTGGGAACTCAGATTATAGCGGTGTTAGCGGCGCTGAAATTATCGTAGGTAGCAGCTCACTTACGCTTGTTTCCGGTTCTACAGCTGGTGACGATGTTGAGTGGAAAGTTTACGATTTCGATGGCACAGGCTCTCTTGCCGATGGTAAAAACGATGGTGAAATCGGATCGTTGTACTTTGCGAACTTCGGAAATCTACAGGGCGGAAGCGGTAATGATCATTTCTTATTTGATGGTGGTTATATTACCGGCATGGTTAGTGGAGGTGCTGCTGAGGATACTTCCGATAATGACACTATTTCGAGAACAACGCTGGCAATTGGTACGCTGGAAGAAACAGTAACGGAGTGGAGCGTTACCTCGGCAGGTGCTGGTACGGTAACTTCCGGCATTACAGATAGTCCACGAATTGCGAATTTTCAGCGTATTGAAAATCTTACGGGTAATAATGGTAGTGATTCCTTCGTATTCAATGACGCTGCTTCTGTTGCAGGAATTATTGTCGGAGGGTTGGGTACAGATTCTATAACCACCGAGCACACAACAGCTTATACTTGGGATTTAACGCAAGAGGGTGGCGGTAGTGTCGGTTTTATTTATGAAGGTAATGCAAATGGATTTTCGGGAATAGAACGCCTATCTACTACAGGTGGATCGCAAACTTATGAGTTAAATGGCGGCTGGGTAAGCTCTATAACCGGAAGCGAAAGCTATACCGATATTGTTCGAGTAACGGATACCACACAGGATACTCATTGGAATATTTTAACTGGAGATGTTCCCGCAGCAGAGGAGGCTGGTTCGAATAATGGCGGCATCGTTAGTTGGACTACCAGCGATGCAACAGATGTTTCTTTATCATTCGATAATATCGATACATTTTATGGTGGTGATGGAGTAGATACCGCGGTAGTAGCAGGTGTTCATTTACGAGGCGGTATATGGGGCGGCGAAAGCACCAATGCAGATGGCGATGAGGTTTTGGATTCAATCGATTTAAGTGCGATTGAAGGTGGTACTCGATATCAAGTTGATATTTATGGGAATAAATCCGCTGTCACGGGAAGCGGCTCTGGCGAAACCATTGTTGTAATTGATGAGGAATTTGAGCTAAGAGATGTCGACGGTTACGACGAGTTGATTGCTCTCGACAATTATTACACTGGGGATCAAGAAACCCTGTGGAGAATAACAGGAGTAAATACTGTTGAACTGAGAGGAAGTGTTTTCACAGATGTAGGCATTATTTACGGTACAACGGAGACGGATACCTTTGCTTTCGTAGGCGACGGCTCACTCGCGGGTGAAATTCATGGCAGCAGCAGTGGTTCTGGTACCGGTACGGATAAAATTGTAGCCGCCGATATAGATACGACCTGGGATATTGGTGGTGTATCTCTCTTTGATTCTCCCGCTGATGGTTACGGCGCGATGACTTATGGTACAAACCGAACAACATTTGAAGGTATTGAAGTAATAGATGCTGGCGAAAAAGTAGATACCTTTAATATTCAGGGGCAAATCTCTACCCTTAATGCTAACGGCGGAGATGATACGTTTAATGTATTGGAAGAACTTTCTAGTTCATTTGCCGGTACTTTAAGCGGCGGTTCTGGTAACGATACCTTTAATCTTGAGCAGTCTGTTACACAAGCCGTTAATGGTGGAGTGGGTAATGACACTTTTAACATTTTGGCCGCTACGGTTAATGCCACGCTAATTGGAAGTGGTAATGATGTGCAAGACAAGTTGCTGCTGCAACACAGTATAGATTCGGTATGGACAGTAAATGGCGGCGGTTCGGAATCAGTAACAAATAGTTCGGGGGGATCGGTAACTTTCTCTGGTATGGAATCCCTTACCGGTGGAGGAGGCGAGGATACATTTACACTTTCTGTAAACGTGCCGAATGTCTCCGGTGGTGGGAATAACGATACCTTCACTATCACCAACGGCAGCTTGGTATTAGATATTGATGGTGGAAGCGGGGATGCTGACCATATTTTCCTGCAGGTAAGTGACAATAATACCTGGGATATTGCCTCTGCAACGGAAGGTAATGTCGGGGTATCCGATAATATCGAATTCAGCAATATGGATATTCTGGAAGGTGGTAGTGGTGAAGACACCTTTAACGTTGATACCGCATTTATTGGTGAGCTTCGCGGTGGATCCGGTGCAGATAGCTTTTATATAGACGCTACCGGCAATACGCTGGTGGTTGTGGGTGGTGATGATACCGCTACCGATACGCTGTATATCGACCACACCGCGGCAACGACTTGGACTATTGATGGTGAAGATGGCTCTGAAGTTGCCACGGATGCTTCCGGTACGGTGGAGTTTTCTGAAATTGAAATTGCCAATGCTAGTAGTGGTATCGATACGGTTACGGTTTCGGCGGTTTACGCTGGCCGTCTAAATGGTCGCGGTAGTGCCGACATTTTCAATATAGGTGATCAGGTTTCCGGTGGCGTGTACGGTGGTGACGGAAACGACACCTTTAAGTTGACGGCTTCCGGTATTACTTCCGATATTTTTGGTGAAGGTGGTGAAGACGATAGTCTTTCTATCGAGCATGATCGGGCTGAAAATATTTGGCAGGTAACCGCCGTTGATGGTGGCAGTGTCGATGGTTTGGACTATGCCACTATAGAAAACCTCAAGGGTGGCAGTGGAGTTGATCGTTTTAACATTACCGCCAGTGTGGTGGGAGCCATTCTAGGGCGTGATGGCAACGACGAATTTAATGTGAATACCGCCGGGCTGGATCTAGAAGTACAGGGCGGTGATGGGAGCAATACACTTTCACTGAACTATACAGCAGCGTCCAGCTGGGAATTAGATGGTGATCGGGAATTAATTAGCGCTACGGATAGCGAAATAGGCTTTGAGAGCTTTGATGTACTGAATGGTAGCCAGGGAGGCGATACCTTCACGCTTACAACCGTGGATTACAACGGTGTTATAAACGGTCGTGGAGGCGAAGATACTTTTAATTTAAGCACCAACGTTACGGGTGGTGTTAACGGTGGTGACGCTAACGATATATTTACGTTCTTCGTTGCGGGGCTAACAACCGCTGTTGATGGCGAAGAAGGAGCCGGTGATACTCTGGTGGCCGCAAATGCGGAAAATAGCTGGCTTATTGACGGTACTAACGCCGGTACGGTTACCAACAGCGCTGCTGTAAGCTTTAGCAATATTGAAAATATTACCGGAGGTACGGGAGAAGATACCTTTAGTTTTGCCAGCGCGGGTAGTGGCGTAGACGGTCTTATCGACGGTTCCTCTCAACCCGATGGTGGTAAGGATACGCTAAACGCTAAGGCATTGGGTGGTGGACTGGTGTTTACGATGGGCAGTGATGCTCCGGCGGGCATCAGTTTCGATCGTATCGAAGCCATCACTGTTACCGAGGCGGACGTTGGCGATACGGGTAATTACAATACCATTTCGAGCGGGGATGGTAGCAACGACTGGACAATTGACGGCCGTAATACTGGTGAACTCACGGAATCGGGCGCGACAACGCGCTTTACGGGTTTTCAAATTATTCAGGGTGGTGATGGCGAAGACGGCTTCCTGGTTTTGGCGAGCGGTTCTGATGACGTGGGTATTGATGGTGGTATTGATGGCGGCGGGCAGCCAGAAGGTGGTTTTGACACTATCGATTACTCTAACTATGAGCAGGATCTAACCGTTACCATCGGCTCTTCTACCAGTGGTATTACCGGCGTAGAAGGCTTTACCGGTTATCGCGAAGACTCAGTAGGTTCAGCCTACAAGCGTACGCTGATAGGTAGGGATGCCAACAGTACCTGGGTGCTACGTGATACCGGCGACAGTACCGATGGTGTTAATGATGGTGCTTACACTCAGGGCGAAGAAACTTATGGTTTTAATAATTTCGATACCTTGGTGGGCGGCAATAAAAACGATAACTTTATCTTTGAAGGTGTCGCAACTGTAACGGGTGGTATAGAAGGCGGTGAAGGTACCAATACTATCAGTACCACAGGAACCACCGTTGCCCAACGTATTCAAGTCGGTGGTGATGTAGACGGGAATACAAACATTACGAATATTAGCGAGATTGTTGATACCAGCAGTAGTGATTTGATGCACACATTAGTGGCATCCGCCGGACAGGACAATACCTTTACGTTGAATGGTGAGGGGCAGGGAAATTTAAATGGTGATTTGATGTTTGCTAATGTTGCCAACCTCATCGGTGGCGACAAGAACGATACTTTTGTGCTGACTGGTGCAGGCGATGTACGAGGGGTGATGAACGGCGGCGCAGGAACACTGGATCGTGTTGATTTACAGAACATGATAAATTCCGGTGAGCTGGTTGTGGAGGTTGGTTCGAACGTAACAGCAAATTTAAATATCGATAATATCGAACAGCTCGAATTTCGTGAGGCAGCCGAGACAACCCTACTGGCCGACGATGTGGCGAACGATTGGCGAGTCGATCGTACCAATGGTGGTAGCCTAAGCTACGCTTCGGGCTCTGGCGGTCAAACGCTGGAGTTTATTCATGTTGATAATATCAGCGGTGGCGCAGCAGACGATTATATTCAGCTGGCCAATACTGGCAGTATTAGCGGTGTAATTCGAGGTGGCGATGCCAGCGATGCAAATTCCGATTCCGATAGTTTAATACTTACTGGCATTGACCGAGCAATTCATCTGAGCCTGTCTGGAAGCGATGCGGCGGATGTACGCGCAACTGGGTTTGAATCTGTTGAAGCTAATGCGGCGTTTGAAAACGAGCTGGCTGCCGGTAACAGCGATAACAGCTGGATAATTTCGGGTAGTAATAGCGGTGAAATAGAGGCTATGGATTTTACCGGTTTCGCCAGTTTAGTGGGGGGCACAGCAAACGATTCCTTTGTGTTTGAGCAGGGCGGAAGTATTAGTGGCACTCTTGACGGTGGCGCGCACACATCGGCCGACAGCGTGGATATGAGCCGTGTTATTGGTTCTATTACCGTTAACCTGGGTGAAGGTGAAAACGCTGTTCGCAATATTGAAGTGCTGACAGGCAACAACGAAGCTTCACTTATTGCGGCTAACCAGGCCAACCGCTGGGATATTTCTTCGGGCGAAAATAGTGGAATTATTAACGATGCGATTACTTTTACTGATTTTAATAATTTGATTGGCGGTAATGCTCGCGATATTTTCAATGTAAACGGCGGCTCTGTTACTGGTTCCATCAATGGCGGTGAAGATAACGATATAGTAAACGTCAGTATTTCAAACGGTCTGACCGGTTCTATTAATGTTGTGGGTGGTGAAGGCGAGAACGATATTCTTTCTTTAGACGGTGATGTTGCCAATATGAACGTGGCGTATTCACCGGCAGTAGACGGCGGGGGCCGCCTGGAGTATAGCGATGGGGTCAATACCAGTTATGTGGTGGATTTTGTAACCACAGAAACAGTTACTGATCGTGTTCAGGCCAATACCATGACATTCAACGGCAGCACTGCCGCCGAAACCATTGCCTTCAGCTCCGGACAAGTTCAGGTGGGCGACTACAAGGCTGTCGCTTTTACGGATAAAGACAACCTGATTATTGCAGGTGCATCCGACGATACTATCTTAATGAGTGGGGCTATTAACGTTCCTGGCCAGCTAACACTTACTAATGCAACTGTTACTGTATCCAATACCGATACCCGCGTGCTCGCTCAAAGTGTGGTGCTGGATGGAACTCGCGCGGTGGGAAGTGTAGCCCTGCCGGTGGCGCTGGATGTTGC
The DNA here is from genome assembly GCF_014211975.1 of Teredinibacter haidensis. Classification (NCBI taxonomy): domain Bacteria; kingdom Pseudomonadati; phylum Pseudomonadota; class Gammaproteobacteria; order Cellvibrionales; family Cellvibrionaceae; genus Teredinibacter; species Teredinibacter haidensis. The sequence continues at coordinate 1,827,749 of NZ_CP060084.1, read as the reverse complement.
TAACTTGTCGGTTAGCGCGGCCGGAGGCGACGTGTATCTTAGTAATCGTCGCGGTCTAACACTAACACAACTGACAACGGTGAATGATTTTACTCTGGAGGCTCAGGGCAATGTTGTTGCGACAAACGCACTGAACTCACAGGGAGCGGTGAACATTATCGCCAACAATGGTGATATTCAGTTAAGTAGCAGTTCCAATGTGTTAGATGGAGCGCTTAGCCTCGTTGCGGTGGGCCGGGAAGTGTCGGTGAAAAATAGCCGTTCTACACAGTTGGCCGAGGTTCGAGCTCAAACCCTTGAGGTAAACTCTGTGGGTGCTATTAGCGATAGAGGTGCAGCCGGTGATGTTATTCAGGTAACCGGCGTAAGCACACTGCAATCAAGTGGGGATATAACACTGGATACCGCCACGAATGATTTTGACACAGTGACGATTACTAATGGCGTAAATGTTGTGTTGGTAGACCAGAATAGTTTTACCCTGGGAGGATTCCAGGCGAACGGTAACTTGTCGACCCAATCTAACGGTTTATTGGTTAGTGGGACTGTACAAACCAACCAATTGGATATTCAGGCCGGAACTGGCAGAGCCGACATTAACAATACCGTTACCGTTACTAACGAAGCCACCCTTAGCGGGAACGCAATTGTTATAAACGATTCACTTAGTGCCTCTGCAATTAGCATGGCCGCAGGAACGGGCGGTGTTAGCGTTTCGGGTTCTGCACAAACCAACGGTGGAACCATCAGCTTGGTTTCTGCTAGTGATATTAGCCAGGCGGGAAGCTTGGTGAGTAATGGAGGTGAAATTCAGTTGACTGCCGATGGCAGTATTAACATGTTGAATTCAGGGGGAACGAATTCGTCTGGTGCCAATATTGTACTAAGTGCGCAGAACAGCATTGCCTTGGCTCAGGTATCTGCGGGGGAAGCAACGCTCACCTTGGTGGCTGGCGGGAGTATTGAAGATGTATCTTCAGGTACTTATGGGCTTATTGCAAACCGCCTGGAAGTGGCTGCCGGTAACGGTGTTACCGGGCAAGCGGGTACTGGGATGTTAGAAACCGATGTTGCGGAGCTATCTGTTACCAACCAAAGCAATACTGTTGCTATCGATAATGCCGGCGCGGTAGAAATACAAGCCTTGCGCAGTAACGGTGACGTTACTCTACAAAACCAAGCCGGTGATATTGTGTTTAATAATACGGAAGATAATACCTTTAATGGTACAGAAACTGATGCCGTATTGGCCGGCGGTTTAACCAGCGCGGGTTACAACGCCCACGATATTCAGGTAGTGGCTGTCAACGGTAATATTTTGGCCACCGGAGATATGAACTATAACCAGCCTGACCTTGTTGGCCACAACATCCATCTCACCGTCGAAAACAAGGAAATGGCTATTGGATCGCAAGCGCGCGCTCTTGTTATTCACGCCAGTGGCGACGTGCCTTACTTCACCTTTAATGGCGTCAACCCGGCTTGGGCCTTTGGTGCCGCAGGCCCCGGTGGGCAGTACCTACCAGAAGGTAATCTGCCAGATTTATTCGATGCCAGCATTCTTGCCGGGCAGCAGTTGGTAGAAGTTGACGAGGTTGAAGAAATCGATCCGGCTATTTTCAGCGCTGTAACTAACTACTTTTTTGACGATGTTTCTATTCGCCTACCGAATGACCAGCTTTACGACGATGAGCTGGAAGAGCTGGCCGCATCAAATTAATTATTGGCGCGCGATTTAGAGCAGGAAAAGGGATGTAATGCTTAAGCAGTCTGTACCGGATATTCATGGGCGAACGTATCGGCGATACATCCCTCGGGAGGGCATTACACCTACCGAGTTAAGACCCGTTGAAATGCTGGATAATGTTACCGCTTTGCTGTTTATTCGTAAGCTAAGGTACACCGGAAAGCAGCTTGGCTGAATTGGTTATACCTGGCTGAGTTCGAATACACGACTTCACCGAAGTCGAAAATTGGGGGCAAGGAAAATACGGAACGTTTAAATACAACAAAGGGATAGTAATTCGCTAATTAGCCAATATTGGAATCTCTAAAATACACGCAGATGATAGCCGTTGTTGCACTTTGTGCATGCTGTTGAATGGCTTTTATCACCTACGCCAAAATAGACAAAAAATATTTACAGATGTAATTTCATGAAAATAAATAATAAAGTTTTTCCCCTATTAGCAGCAACACTGGCTGTTTCTTTCTTTTCTTTTCCTGCTAGTGCGGGTTTACTGGATTTGCCCGATACCGAAGAGGTTCCCGATTTGGAAGAGGGAACTATGCTATTGGATTTGGATGTTCCCAGCGTGCGAGAACGCGACCCAGACCCTCAGGCCGGGCCGCGTTTGAATGTTCGGGAGTTTCGTGTACAGGGAGTGGTGGAGTATCCTGAACGGGGTATTTCCAGAGGTGAAATTATAAAGCGTGTGGAGGGTGTACGCTTTGACATGATGCAGGAAGGCGAACTGCTTGAATCCGGCTATACCTTGGATGAAATTGCCGAGGTATCTGATTTGATTGGCGATATTGAAGAAGAAACGAAAGATGAGCACGTAGGGCCGGTGGATGTACAGCGCTTGGTTTTTCTAATTCGAGAGCAGCGGCGCAAACGTGGTATTACCCTTGGAATGATCGAGCAGGTGGCCGATGCCATTACTCGCTACTACCGCGAGCGGGGTTTTATTCTCGCTAAGGCCTATATTCCTGAACAGCAGGTACGTGACGGCATTGTTACGTTAACGTTACTGCTGGGGGAGTTGGGCGAAGTTGAAGTGCAAAATAAAAAACGTTATCGCGAATCAATTATTGAGCGTACCTTTAAAAGTGCAATGGGCGAACCAATTGCCAGTGCAGATATTGAAGAGCGCTTGTATTTAGTGAACGATCTTCCCGGCCTCTCGGCACAAGGTTATTTTCAGCCCGGATCTCAGGTGGGTGATACCAAACTGAATGTCAATATTACGGCCGAAGATTGGTGGGATGCGAATATGCGTATCGATAATCACGGTTCACAAGGGACCGGCGAACACCGTTTGTATATGGATGGATATCTAAACAATCCTTTTAGTATCGCAGACCAGCTTCAGCTAAGTGTATTGAGTACAGGTAGCGGCGATAAAAGTACTAACTATGGTTCGCTGCGCTATCAAACGAGTATTTTACACCCGCGTACACGCTTTTATTTTGGCGCCTCTAAAAACGAATTTATTCTGGATAAATCGGTTATTGAAACATTGGGTATTAGTGGTGATTCTTTAACCGCTGATGTGGGGCTTACTTACAAAATAAAACGCGGGCGTGTCGCTAACCATGCCATCGATTTTAATGTAGCCAATATCGAAACTTCGATAACGACTCGTACTATTGGCTCCGACTCTGAAGGGGCTCCTACAGAGGATAAACTGAGAAATTACACCTTTTCGTATAATTTTGACCGCCTGCGGGAGCGCCAACGAACATTGCATCAAGCCAGTTTTCAGCTGGTATACACTGATATTGTCGATACTGGTGGGAATACTTTGGGTGTAAGTGGCCAAGAAAAAGAGAAGGCTGCCGGCTATTTTAATTTCGATTATTCGCGTCTGGCTTTTTGGAAACTACCGTTTACCGAAACAGAAACGCGATTGGTTTCACGAGTGTCGGGCCGTTATACCGGAGAGTCGGCTGTTTCGGCAAACCAGTATTCGCTTGCAGGGCCAACCAAAGCAAGGGGGTTTGAGGTCAACCGTTTTTATGCCGACGATGCTTTTTATACCGGCGTGGATTGGATGTTTAACGGCCCCGGATTCAGCAAAGTTAATGTCGGCGGAAAAAAACTCAGTGATATTATTCAGCCGTACATTTTCCTAGATGCAGCTTGGGGGTATAAGAACCCACTGCAAGAGGACGGTTCCGATGCAACGACTGCGACCTTGGCCGATATCGGCTTTGGCGTTTCGTTTAAATTAAAAGGTGTGCGGGCCAATTTTCTGATTGCAAACCCCGTTCACTCCAAAGATCATACAACTTCTTTGGCTGACGCAAATAATACTGTTAATAGTGGTGATGCAACAGAAGACGAAGACGATGGCATTAATTTTTTCTTTGATTTACAGTACAGCTTTTAGGGGGCCTTTCCTTAATCTTAGGCAGGTTCTGCACGAGCCCAAAAAGCATTTATTGGTCGGGTGAGCGAATTTTTAGGTAGCCCTTATTAAGAGTGCAGCGTAGATAGCGGTTGTTTTTGCCTGAACATAATTTGATTCGATCAGAGCTTCCTTCTGAATAGAGCGTTGGTGACGCAATAAATTATGCACGAAAAATCGATTATAACTATTTCTGATATTGGCATGATAACGCCAGTTGGACAAAACGCAGAGATGACAGCTGCCTCCGTAAGGGCTGGCATTAGCTCAGTGCAAGAGACGGAGCATTTTGATATCGATGGCGACCCCATAAAAATGGCGCTGGTACCAGAAGAGGCTTTTGACGTTGATTTGGAATATCTATCTGCTGTCGCTTCATTGTCTGCTTTCCAGGTTCGATTGTTACAACTGGTCTGCGCAGCTTTTCCCTGCCCGCCGAACTGGGCCTTAGACGGGAGTGTTCCCGTCTTTATTGCCGGTCCGGAGCCTCTAGGCTCTGAGTCACCGGCGATTAATACATTATTTTTGCAAGTGTTATCGCAACTTACTAAAATTCAATTTGATGCTAAAAATAGTCGTTGCTTTAATGCTGGTCGCGCAGGAGGTGTTTATGCCGTTGGTGCTGCAAAGAAATACCTAGAGATGAACCAAGATTGCTATGCATTGGTTTTGGGGGTCGATACCTTTTATGATTTGGATATTGCCGAGCACTATTTAGCCGAAGGCCGATTATTAACTCTTGGGTCGATGAGGGGGTTTATACCCGGAGAGGCAGCAGGATTTCTAGGTTTGTGTGCAGCTACAGAAATGATTCCCGGAGCAATTATTTTATCTGAAGTGGGGTTGAGCCAGGAAGCGGGTAATATCTTGAGTGATCAGCCGTATCGTGGAGATGGCCTGAGCTCTGCGTTTCAATCAGCTCTAGTAGAGGCGCGCCCAAATGAAATTGTTGAAATTTTTAGCTCGATGAATGGTGAAGCTTATTGGGCGAAGGAGCTTGGCGTGGCAAGAACACGCAGCCATCAATATTTTCATGAAAATTGCTTTGTTCATCATCCCGCGGACTGTTACGGTGATATTGGCGCAGCAAGTAGTCTTGTTCAGGCGGGGCTTGCGTATTCTAATATGCCCGAAAAGGGAGGTACGCTGATATACAGCTCTTCTGATTCAGCGTATCGAGGGGCGTTTTACCTTCGCTCAAACCATGGTGGAGGATTATGACGAATATTGGTGAAGGTGTAGTTGTTACATCGATTAAGGATGCTAAGCCTGGAGAGTTAAGTGTCGAGGTTCTTGATTCTTGTGAAAACGAGGCGATTGACGGAGTGGTTGTTTCAATAGGACCGGATAAGAAAAACACCGACAGCTCTGGTGAAGTGACGTTTAGTAAAATACCAGAAGGTGTGGTTGGTGTGCGAGTACAGAAGCATTTTGAGGAAGCAGATTACTCAAAATTTGTTGTCCACTACCCGAGAATAACTCGGGATTTTGAAGCTAAAGCCTCCGCACAGACTTCCGCGGATATCAAAGCGGGTGGTAAAACAAAGGTAACTATTATCTTGGATACCTATACAGTTCTAGATGATATAGTGTTTCATCGGCGGCACATAGATATTGGTGGGGAAGATAAGTACGGGCATTGGTGGACAGTCTTCAATTCAAATTTAAGTTTTGGGTGGTGGCCTAAATACGCTATGAATCACCCGAACAACCGGAGTAGTGAACCGCCAGAAAAACCTTCCAACCTGCCAGCTGGTGCGGACTGGAGAGAGGGTGTAGCCCATAAATTTGAGATGGCAATTTACCGTGCTGCCGTTACTTTATACGAGATAAAGGAAAGCAGTTTGGTGCGAACCTTCAGAGGTGTTGAAGGGGAGCTTAATGGTGTTACTTCATTTGGTGGTGTTGCCGAAAATGGTATTTATATCGATCCGCACCACGGTGGTGGTGACAGTGGTAACGAGCAATTCTCTCCCGTAACGAATGAGTGTACGGATTTGACAAAAATTAATAGCGAGGCCACTCAGCTTGCGACATCTTACAATGGTGGATGGTCTTGGCGGCTCGAGGCTGGAAATCATTGCCATACCTTCCAAAAGGCATTAATAACTCATTTACAATTTGAAAAATTCAAAATAATTAAGTAGGAAGTCATAACGGAAAATCTATGTCCTTTACTAAGATTCAGTTATTTCTGTTCTTGTTTCTTTTGTCTGGAGCGAATGCAATGGATACGTTTTTAGCCGGTGAGTTAAACGGTACAGAGTGCCAAGTGTATTTTTTTAAGGGTTGGACCACGTATAGCCATCCGGTTAAACCTGTCGAGCCAATATCTTTCTCAGAGGCTTTGCAGCGAGGCTCATATTTTCAAGCCAGAATGTGTGGAAGTGATGATAAACAGATATTTACGATGTTTGAAGGTGTTGAGCTTCCAGATGTAGTCCCAGATACGATTAGTAAAGGCGCTTCACTTTTCTTCTATCAAGCAAAATCCGCTTCTGACGGTTCATATGAGGTAGGTTCTCAGATAACTGCGAATGAAACTCTGGATGTCGCTGGATACTATTTGGGAGTGGGGCAGGGAGCGAAGCAATTAATTATTCTTGTTAGGCCAAAAATTAATTTGCGCTATCAGTATTTCTATACGGATTCTGGAGCGTTGCAGAAAGTAGTGATACGCAATAAGCTAGGTAAAGAGAGTGTCTTGAATTATTAGCGGTGTAGATAGCTAAACTCTTCTGTCACCACTAACCACTTTGAAATTTCAACGGCTGTAGGATTGTTGTAGGTTGGAGTATTTTTCAGAAATTATCGTCCCTATCACTATAGTGGTTAGCTTGTTTGTTGGTAGTGAAAAGTTAGGTCTATACTTAGAGAAAAACTCCAAATCACCTCTAATCAAATTTTTAAGGTGAAAAATGTATAGCTATCAAGAAATAATTTCCGGGATTCAATATACCGTCTATTTTTTCTCTTCTTTTTCTGGTCATATTCATCCTTATACGCCGATTAACCCCATAGATGTAGTGGAGGTTAATAGTTGTGTTCGTAAAACTTATTATAAAGCGTGGTATTCAATGCAGGACGAAGGGCCTCGTTTGGATAAGTTACAGAAAATATGGATTATGTCTGAGCCATCAAAAAAGTTAGATTTTAGCCCTGTTAAAGGAGGGAATTACTATTTCGAAGCCGTAAAAACTAATGGTAATTGGGTTTATGGTGAGCAGTTTAAGGTGGAGGATACGTTGACCAATAGTCATTATTATCGCTGTCGTGTTGATAAAGACAACGTTGTTGATCAATGTGACCTGGTATTTACTTCAGTGTTGTGGGAGCACGCCTACGTTTATTCTCCTGGTGGAGCTTTGGTTTCTACGGATAGTCAAGTTAAACCGATACCAGATCGAATCGAATAGCCTTTTTCCCGCTTAAATCCAGGTTTTTTAGTGAGCGCAAAAAGGGTGGGTGGTGTTTGGTGAAGTGAATGAATTATTTTTTGTTGTTGTTTTACTGGTAGCTAATTCAATGGATACGTTTTTAACCGGAGAGTTAAACGGTACAGAGTGCCAAGTCTATTTTTTTAAAGGTTGGACCACGTATAGCCATCCGGTTAAACCTATCGAGCCAATATCTTTTTCAGCCGCTCTGCAGCGAGGCTCTTATTTTCAAGCCAGAATGTGTGGAAGTGATAATAAACAGATGTTTACGATGTTTGAGGGCGTTGAGCTGGTAGATGTAGTTCCAGATACGATTAGTAAAGACGCTTCACTTTTCTTCTATCAAGCAAAATCTGTTTCTGACGGCTCATATGAGGTCGGTGCTCAGATAACTGCCAATGAAACGCTGAATGTAGCTGAATACTATTTGGGAGTGGAGCAGAGAGACATTCAATCAATTATTTTCGTTAGGCCAAAAATTAACTTGCGCTATCAGTATTTTTATACAGATTCGGGTGCTTTACACAAAGCGGTGATACGCAATAAACTTGGCAAAGAGAGCGTCTTAAAATATTAGTGGTGTAAATAGTTAAACTCTTTTCTCTCTCCCAACCTACGTTGAAATTGTAACGGCCTTAGGGTAGGCTTCAGAAATTATCGTCCGTATCGCTAAGCGGTTAGCTTGTTTGAGAACACGCAGGAGCTGTTGGCAGTGGATGCGGACGTGGCGATCGCCAGTCTTACATTTTTCAACCAGCGGCTAGCGGTATAAATTTGAGAGTGTTTCTAGTTGCCTGATGAAATTAGTACTGGTTTTTGTTTGAACGTGTTGAATCCCCAGTGTTGTATATCATTACGATTAAAAAGTGGGGGTTCGCTTTGCTTACCCCAACCGGCCTGTCTCAAAAATCCATAATCGCGTCAAAGGCCTTTTTAGGCTTGTGTTCGCTATCAAACAGCAGAGGGAAATCGGCTCTGCCCGAATCGAATTCCGACAACCAAGTATTATCGTCGGCAATGCCCCATAAGGTTACGCTGGTAATGGCATCGCTGTTGCGGCGAAACATTTCAAAAAAGGCGGCGTAGCGTTCCGCCTGCTTGACCTTTAGCTCTTCGGGTATATTGCCAGCGGTATAAAAATCCTTTTCCTCGTACTTGTTACCGCCAATATAAATGGATACATCCATTTCAGTGATGTGCACTTCCAGGCCGAGTGAGGCGTAGAGTTGAATTGCTTGTTCCAGATTGGCAATGGTTTGCTGGTAAGACTGGTGCGCAGGGTTTAGCGAGCGTTCGGTATTGACATGGCACTGTAATCCGACCCCGTGAACGGGCACACCTTTTTCGACCAATCCCTTTAGCATCTCGTAAATAGCTTGTCGGCGTTCGGGAATGTAGTTGTAGTAGTCGTTATAAAACAGTTTGGCTTGGGGGTCGGCTTGATGTGCAGTTTTAAACGCCTCTGCGATGTAGTCTTCACCTGTAATGCCATACCACCAGCTCTTCTGGTCATCGGCTTGTTCCTTTTCGGTGCGGAATGCGCCGTTGTCCATAATGGATTCGTTAACGACATCCCAGGCATCTACACGGCCTTTAAAGTGGTTAACTACCGTGGCGATATGGTTGTTCATTTTTGCTAATAAGTCTTCTTTGCTGCTGGGTTCACCTTCAGCATTGTGGAATAACCAGTCTGGGCTCTGGCGGTGCCAGACCAGCGCGTGACCCCGAACGGTCATGCCGTTGGCTTTGGCGAAATCGACCATTTTGTCGGCTGTTTCGAAGGTGAATTCTCCTTCTACATTCTGCAGTAGCTCAAACTTTATTTCGTTTTCAGTGGTCATGCTACTGAAGTGGGTTTTTAGGATGTCCGCGTGCGTGATATAGGAGCCGGAATCGGCGGTGGCGCCCACCAAGAAGTGATCTGCATACTTTTGTTTCAGTGATGCGTTCGAAGGCAGGGTATTGCCGGTCGTCGATGTATTGTTCGACGGTATAAATGGGTTGCTGCTACAACCGAAGATAGCGAGAGGGAGCGCAAGAGCAATGGCGTGTAAGATTTTATTAGAGTGCATTACGCTGGTTTCCTTGGATATTAATATCTGTGTAGTCAAATAGACTATAAGTATACAGGATCGGTGATGTATTGGGCGTTAGTTGTACAGAATTCAATTTCGTGGCCAGGACAAGACCACTATCACTCAAATTTATGGTGTAATAGAGGCTCTTTGATTCCGTATTACAAAGGCTTCAGAGGGATTTTGGCTATTGCTCGCGTCGAGCGCTACGGCATCCCCCATTGATTTGACTAATGTCAGCACAGGGGCGCCGCGTGGGAGTAGACTGTCATTCAAGGTAACCCCACGTCGTAACTAATTGGCATGACAACACCACTCAATACATCCTCCACTACAGTATCTCCGTTGGTTTCGGGATTGAACAATCTCCTTCACCAGCTGAAATTGTGTCGCTTTCGTAGCCATACACTGGTTCGTGTCGATACGCCAATCCTGCCAGTGGATCTGTTACTACTGCTGGCATCAGTTAATTCTCCTGATCGTAGTTATTTTTCCCATAGAGACCAGTCGTTCAGTGTTGCCGGGCTAGGTATAGCCGTGGAATTAGAGGCTGCCAAGCCTTCGGCTATGGCAGATCTACTTGCTGAAGCTGAGCGACAAGTGAGTGGAAGCGAAGCCGTGTGGATTGGTGGTTGTGCGTTTAATGGCCGCTCGGGTACACACCAGTGGCAGGGTTTTCCCGGTGCGCGATTTGTTTTGCCCTTAGTTGAGGTTCGGCAGGAGCGTGGCAAATATAGCCTGGCGATAAACCTTTACGTAGAAAGCTTTGGTCAATGGCAAAAACAGCTTTTAGCGATTCATACGCTGCTGCGCTCGCTGTGTCAGCAACAACCGACTGTGAGTGGTGGCGTTGTTGTTGAGAAACGGCACAACAGTGTGAACCCTCGCCTGTGGCGCGAGCAGGTTCAAGAAGCCTTGACGCGCATCGACGCTGGCGAGCTAAAAAAAGTGGTATTGGCTCGTGAAGTTGAGTTGGAGCTGGCGGGCTCGGCGAATCCGTTCTTGGCTTTAAAGGCTTTGCAGCAGAGTAATCCCTGTTGTTATAGCTTTGCCATTGAAAAGCAGGACAAGCTGTTTTTTGGGTGCAGCCCAGAGCGGCTTTTTCACCGTCGGGGTCGAGTATTGCACACCGAAGCCCTTGCGGGCACAGTGAAGCGAGGGCTTAACCCTGAAGAAGATTTGGTGTTGGAGCAAACGCTACTGCATGATCCTAAACTGGTTTTGGAGCATGAACTGGTCGCTAAGGCTATCGAAGAGAGCTTGCAGCCACTCGCCTTGCATTTGTTTGAGCGTGAACCGGTAGAAGTGGTTAAACTCGGTAAAATTCAGCATCGTTATCAAGCCCTGCGCGCAGCAATCGATGCTGCCATCACCAATAATGAGCTTTACCAAAGCTTACACCCAACCCCTGCAATTTGTGGCTATCCCTGTGCGCAGGCGCAGGCGCTTATCAATGAAATAGAGCAGGCGGGACGCGGTTGGTATAGTGGTAATGTGGGGCTTATCGGTGATGGATATTGTGAGTTCAGTGTGGCGATTCGCTCTGCTCTCAGCGATCAGAATCGTTTGTGGCTGTATTCGGGCGTGGGTATTGTTGAAGGTTCCGATGCCGATGAGGAGTGGCTCGAGCTGGAAAGTAAGTTGGAATCTATGCTGCAGGCATTGGGGAACAACGCACTAGCGTTAAACTGCAATGCTTAACGCCGTATTTGCTGGCAATATTATCGGCACCCTCTACCAACAGGGGGTACGCCATATTGGTATAGCGCCAGGCAGCCGAAGTGCCCCACTAGCTCTGGCCGCGTTCTATGCGAAGGAAAAATTTCCCGATATAAAGCTACATACGCACTTTGATGAGCGTGGCCTTGCTTTTTACGCGCTCAACCTCGCGCGCGTAACAAACTCGCCGGTTGTTGTAATTACCACCTCGGGTACAGCCGTCGCTAATCTTTATCCCGCTGTTATTGAAGCTTACGAAACTCATACCCCTTTATGGGTGGTGTCTGCCGACCGCCCGGATCGGCTCTTGGGTTGTGGTGCCAATCAGGCTGTTCAACAAAAGGCGCTTTTTGGACACAATGTTTTACGCAGTTTTAACTTTGTGGCCGAACATAATAATTGGCCGCAAGCGCTTCAATCTATGGGGGAGCTTAAAGGGCCTGTACAGATTAATTGCCAGTTCGATGAACCGCTATATGGTGGCAGCCGAGAAGACTATTTACAGGCGCTAACGGTCGCTGAGCCCGGTATTGATAAGCCGAAAGCCCGTGTGTTTGAGGTCGATTTGCGTTCAGTTGTGCAAAACAATGATTCCATCATTATTGTTTTAGGTTCATTGACGGTGGCGCAGGCGGATGTGTTAAGGCCTTGGATTTCGCAACTGAATTGTTTAGTTATTGCCGATATTGCCAGTCAATTTCGATTTAGTGATGCTACCAACATAATAAGCCATGCAGATTTATTACTGTTATCCGATACCGTGTTTCAGCTGCTGCAACCGGCTTGTGTGCTGCAGCTGGGTGGGCGCATTGTCAGTAAGCGTATTCATCAGTGGTTGGAAAATAGGGCTGGCGACTATTGGTTGCTGGAGGAAGATGGAAAAGCGTTAGACCCAAGCCACAGGGCAAAACAGCTGCAGCTTAACTTTAGTGATCTGGAAATACAGCTGGAACCGCAGGCTCTGACTTATCCAGAGAGCGACGCTCTGCTTGAAATGAACGCGCGAATAGAGCGAGAAGTTGAACGTTTACTCTGCGACCAATGGAGCGAAGCGGCTGTCTGTCATCAGCTGATTAACCACTGTCTGGATAATACGGCATTACTCGCTGCCAATAGCTTAAGTGTTCGCATGCTGGACTCATATGCCAGCGGCCACCAACCGACATTGAAGGTCTTCACCAATCGAGGCGCCAGCGGTATTGACGGTTTAATTGCTAGCGCCGCAGCCTTGGCCTGGGGAGAGTGTCGGCAGGTTGTCCTGGTTATTGGTGATACAGCCTTTTTACACGACTTAAACAGTCTGGCGCTGCTGGCAAAGCTACCATGCCCAGTCAAAATACTATTGCTGAACAATCATGGCGGCCAGATTTTTGGGCTATTAGATGCTGGGAAGGAAGAGGCTTTCAGCGATCTGTTCGTTATGCCCCATCAGCTCAAATTTGAGAAAGTAAGCCAGCAATTTGGTTTAGCGTATTTTTCTGCAAGAACGACGGTCGAATATCGTGAAAGCTTGTCTCGTTGGTTGCTGGCAGACCATTCTGCTATTTTAGAATGCGAAATTGAGGCTGGCTCTGTCGCCTTGATAACACAGAACCTGGAAGCTCTGGCGGCCGCCCTGTGAGTGAGCGTCAAACGCTGGTCTTGATTCCCGGTTTTATGGGGCAGGAATCGGATTTTGATGCTTTAATCAATGCTCTTCCCAAGACGATACAGCCTATTGTTTTACCGCTGCCGCCGGTGAATGATGGTCCCGAAGTGTTTGACGCAGGTATTGCACATTGGTTTTACGATATTCGTAAACAGTTGCCGGAACACTTCTATTTATTCGGGTATTCTTTGGGTGGGCGAATTGCCATGGCGTTGGTGAGCTTGTTAAAAAAGAACGAACCGAAAACGGTGCAAGGCTTATTTCTCGAAAGTGCTCATCCCGGATTGGAAACCGACGATGAACGCAAGGCGAGGTTGCATCACGACCGCCAATGGGCTTATGCCTTTGAGTGCGAAAGTTTGCAAGAGGTGCTGTTGCGTTGGTATAAACAACCTGTTTTTTCTGATGTAAGCTTGGAACAACAACGCACTTTGATCCATTCAAAAAAAAATATGTCGGGGAAATATCTTGCTCGGCAACTGATGCACTTTAGTTTGGGGACGCAACCGAACTACAGAGAGTGCTTACGACATGCGGCTTGTCCGGTTTATTATTTTTCTGGTCGTGACGATAAAAAATTTACCGATATTGGTACTGGCCTTCGTGGTATTAATTCCATCGTGGTCGAAGGGTGTGGTCACAATATCCATTTTCAGAATCCAGCATGGATGGCTGGAGAAATAAGTAAAATATTAAGTGAGCAAGAAATATTATGAGCGATCCCACAAAGAGTTCTATTAAACCAGCTCTGGATTGGCAGAATGTAGGTGAACACTACACCGATATTTTGTACTACAAGGCCGAAGGTATAGCAAAAATAACCATTAACCGCCCGGAAGTTCGCAACGCTTTTCGCCCAAAAACGATTATGGAAATTCGGGCGGCGCTGTCCGATGCCCGTTTCGATGAAAATGTCGGTGTTATTTTATTAGCGGGGCAGGGCGATCTTGCTTTCTGTTCTGGAGGTGATCAGCGGGTACGCGGAGACTCAGGTTACCAGGACGATAGTGGCACGCACCATTTGAATGTGCTGGATTTACAGAAGGAAATCCGTTCGGTACCTAAACCCGTTATTGCCATGGTTGCGGGGTATGCCATTGGTGGCGGGCATGTCTTACATTTAGTGTGTGATATTACTATCGCGTCAGAGAATGCACGTTTTGGCCAGACGGGACCAAAAGTGGGGTCGTTTGATGGTGGCTTTGGTGCCAGCTATATGGCTAGTTTAATCGGCCCGAAAAAAGCCAAAGAAATCTGGTTTATGTGTCGCCAGTACAATGCACAGGAAGCATTGGATATGGGCCTGGTTAATACGGTTGTTCCCATTGCAAACTTGGAAATTGAAACGGTACAGTGGGCAAAAGAAATGCTGGTGCAGTCGCCCATTTCGTTGCGCGTTCTAAAATCTGCCTTTAATGCCGGCTTCGATGGACAGGCAGGTATTCAGGAGTTGGCCGGGAATGCGACCATGCTCTTCTATATGACAGAAGAGGGGCAGGAAGGTCGCAATGCGTATTTGGAAAAGCGTAAACCTGATTTTTCCAAATTTAAACGTCAGCCCTGATTGTGGTACAGCGATTACAAAAACTGGAGTTGTATCGCTACCTTGTACCGTTTAGGCAGCCCCTGCGATTGTCGGAAAATACGCTTTCCTGTAGAGAGGTTCTATTGCTTAAATGGCAAGTGGAATCTCTCAGCGTTTGGACAGAGGTGGCGCCACTTCCCGGTTATAGCCAGGAAAATCTAAGTGAATGCCGCGTACAGATCGTTGATTTTTTTAAGCGCGAAGGTGTTCGATCTTTAGATGTATTAAATTCCGCTATTGATAATGCCGAGCATTTGTATCCCTCAGTTGAGTTTGGCTTACGCTCCGTAAATCATGTGTTATCGGCTCCGTCTTTACCTGCCCCCCCAATTTGCACCTTGCTAACGGATGGTGATACTTCTTTCGAGGGTAATCCTGTTTGTGTGAAGCTTAAAGTGGGTTTGGGAAAGTTGAGTGATGACATTAAAAAAATACAGCAGTTGTGCGCGAATAATACCTTTACCGGGAAATTAAGATTGGACGCCAATCAGCAGTGGCTTCCAGAGGATATTGAGCTGCTGAGCAGGGCTATTGATTGTCAACGAATTGAATGGCTGGAAGATCCTTTAGCCGAGCAGGAGGGTTATCGTCATTGGCAGGAATTTAGCACGATACCGTTTGCCTACGATGAGACACTTTATCAGCATACTGAATTCCCTCCTGCAAACCCGAATCTGGTTGCGCTTGTCCTGAAACCTTCGTTGCTGGGGTATGGGCGGGTAGAACAGCTTGTGCAGTGGGCACAGAGCCAAGATTGCGGTGTTGTGCTAAGCAGCGCTTTCGAGTCTCCAACGGGAATGCGAGCGCTATATGACTTGGCCCAGAGCTGGGCACCGGGGCAGGTGCATGGGCTAGACACCCTTAAGTATTTCCCCGCACCTTTCAGGGTTGGAAGGCAAAAAGAAGCACTGTTCAAAGAGATGGATTTAATTGAATGATGGCGTGCCCAGTAAAAAGTTCAGCAATATTAAAACCCGACCGTATTTTTATATGGCAGAGTACGATCTCGATTACTTTTGCGGAATTTGAACAGCGAGTGATGATCGCCTCTGAAAAATTGCTTAGTGATGGTATTCAGCCGGGAGATCGCTTACTTATCCCAGTCGAAAAAAATGGGAAAAGTCTGGAGAAATTGTTTGCCTGTATTCGCATCGGTGCGGTAGCAATTCCCATTGATAATCATTTGCCAGAACAAAGAATAAGCGTGTTAAAGAAATCCTTCTCGACAAAAGTGTTAAACCAGGCTTCCACGGATAATCGGAATTCCGGTGGGGCTAGTCCTCGGTGCCTCGATAACGACGCCGCTGTTTTAGGTATCTTTACCTCTGGTTCCAGTGGAACGCCGAAGCTGGTTTTTCACAGCTTTCCAAGCCTTCTGAACAATGCCCGCGCGAGCAATCGTCGCATCCCTCTAGTCTATCCAGACAAAACCCTGCTCAGTTTACCGCTCTACCATATCGGAGGTTTAGCTCAGGTGTTTCGTGCATTGCTGTCACAGACAACGTTGGTGGTGGACGGTGTTGTCGAAGATCCTTATGTATTAAATCAGCAGGCCATTACGCACACATCTATGGTTGCCACCCAGTTACAACGCCTGCTGGCCTGCAATGCAGCGCTTCCTAACTTGAAAGCAGTATTGCTTGGCGGTGGGCCATGTCCTAAGGCGCTTATTGATCTAGCCAGAGGAAAAAATTACCCGATCTGGAAAACCTACGGTATGACGGAAAATGCCTCTCAGCTTATTACCGAATCTCCATCCGGCGAACAGGAAGTCTTGGAAGGTAGTGAAATTACCCTGGCCGAGTCTGGTGAATTATTGGTTAAGGGGGGTAGCCTCTTTCTCGGATATTGGTGTGATGGTAAATTGGATACTGCTCGGGATTCCGGCGGGTGGTTTCATTCGGGGGATATGGCGAAGTACATTGGTGGAAAATTGATTATTGACGGCCGCCTGGATAATCAATTTATCAGTGGCGGTAAAAATATTCAGCCGGAGGAGGTTGAGCAGAATTTGATAACGCTGGATATTATTGAAACGGCTATTGTGGTTCCGGTCGCGCATTCGGAATTTGGTTTTACGCCGTTCGCTTTTGTGGGATTAAAACACAGTGCCGAGCTGGATGATAAAGCTAAGGAATCTATTATCGATGAGCTTAAAGGGGTATTGCCGGGTTTTCTGGTGCCGCGTTATTATGCTGAGCTGCCTTCATTTGAAGGTTTAAAACCGAAACGACAAGATTTAAAGGTACTTGCAAAAAATTTACAGGAAAAGCGAATATGAGTCTTTGGAAAAAACAAGCAACGCCGGAGCAGTTAAACCAATTCGCTCAAAATACTTTGGTTGATCATCTGCAAATTAAAATTACAGAGATAGCAGAAAAATCTATTACAGCCACAATGCCTGTGGAGGATTTTACCCGGCAGCCTATGGGGTTTTTACATGGTGGTGCTTCTGCGGTATTGGCTGAGACATTGGGAAGCATAGCTGCACATTTAGCGGCAGAAGAAGGCACGATTAGTTTTGGCGTTGAGCTGAATGCTAATCACCTGCGCTCGGTAAAAGATGGAGTGGTGACGGCTGTGGCGGAACCCCTTCGTATCGGTTCCAGTTTACAGGTGTGGGACATTAAAATAAGCGACGAACGCAAAGAGTTGGTTTGCGTATCGCGTTTGACGGTTGCGGTAAAACCCCCGCGCTAGGATGTATAGACTTCCACGCAATTACGACCTTTAAATTTTGCTTGATAAAGCGCACTATCGGCCCGTTTAAATACACTTTTAAAATTTTCTTCTGCGTTGGCGATGGCGATGCCAATACTAGCGGTGATGTGAATTGGCGGGTCTGTTTTAAACTCTGTATTTGAAATTTCTTGACAAATATCTTCTGCAGCGGCCTGTGCTTTTTGTAAATTAGTAGTTTTAAGTAGCACGACAAATTCTTCTCCCCCCCAGCGTACCGCAATATCTTCATCGCGAACACAGCCGGTAAGAAGCTCTGCGAACTGTAATAGAACATCGTCACCGGCATCGTGACCGTGTTTATCATTTACGTGTTTGAAATGGTCTATATCTAGAACCAATACTGAGTAATCCGTTAGCCGTTGATTTTTGCCGGGCATTTCATCAATAATTTTACTGAGGCCGCTACGGTTGAGTATTCCGGTCAGTGGATCGATATTTACCAGTTCTTTATATCTTTCTGATTCACGACGAGCTTCTCTTACACGTGCGGAGGAGCGTTTGGCGTGGCTTGACCAGTAGGTCATGCGGACAATGGCTTCCCAGCCAAGAACCAGCATCCAGCCGAAAATAATTGCTAGGTACAGGCTTTCGCGCGATACCCATTCACCCACTAGCTGTATCGATTGCAGTTCGTAGATGTGTTCACCGTAGGAGATTGGGGGCGCAAGATCAATGCCTACAGCGACAACGGAGTTGGCTTCTGGTTGTGAGTATTCACGGGGAATGTCGTATTCGTCCTTCCACCAATCGGCGACATAGAATTCGGATAGCTGAATGTCTATGCTGGTTTGCAGATCGCTAGTTCTAACCGTGACAGACTGAAATTTAGAGAGTTCCAGGTCTTCCGTATCGGCATACGCGATATTCATATTGCGAAAAAACAATCGAATCTTGGAGGATTCTCCGTCGTAGGCCAAACGCAGACGAATACTGGAATAGCGGGAGAAGTCGATTGATTGGTAGGGTTCTCTAGAAAAAACGATTGCAAGCCCACAAACCGGGTAGGTATTGCTTTCAAGTACCGTGCATTTCCATCGGCTACGGCTTTCATCCAGCCAGTCAATGGTGCTTCTTCCTCCATGTTGCTGGTCTGTGTACAGTTCGAAATGATTGCTCTTGATGGGGTGGATGTCGAGTGCTCTTGGGGGTAGGTATCGTTGCCCCAGAACCGCTAGCAGTGTTAGGACGAAAGCGATTATGCGTATTGTATTGAATAGCTTAGGTGTCATAGAGCGATATACAGATTGAAATGCCTGTTGGCCTGTTTTTTATGTTCACGTAATAGCCTAGCAGGCTGCTGAAAAGTATCTGCGTTGCCAGCGCGGCGTTAAAATGGGGTCAAAATGCTCATTTATTCGCTATAAACTTCGCTTTTTTGTCCATTCTTACTTTGCGCTGACGACCTCTTTTACTTTTTCAACAAGCTGCTAGCACTCATACTCCAATTTATTTATTGTTAGAATGATTTATGAGTGCAATAGGCTCCGGTTTGGAACTTGTTTCGTTAATCCGTTCGCGATACAGCGAGTGATCCCCATGCCTGGCTGACGGGCATAACTTCCAAGCTGTTGATATTCACGTGCGCTGGTACGCTGGTGACCCAATATATAATATCAGCGATATCTTTTGCCATTAACGGTTCGGTACTTTTATAAACAGCATTGGCTTTTTGTGTGTTGTGTTTAAATCGAACGTCGGAAAACTCTGTTTCTGCCATGCCCGGACTGATATCGGTTACGCGTATTGGGGTGCCAAGAAGATCCGCTTTTAGCCCTCGGGTAAATTGTTTTACGAAGGCTTTTGTTGCGCCGTAGGTGTTGCCACCGGGATAAGGCCAGCTTCCGGCCGTTGAGGCGATATTAATAATATGGCCTGTGTTACGTTCTACCATCGTAGGCAGTATTCGATGAGTTATTCTTAGCAGCCCAGAGATATTCGTATCAACCATGGTTTGCCAATCGTCTAAATCGGACTTGTTGGCTGGCTCCAGCCCCAATGCCAAGCCTGCATTATTGACTAATATATCAATGTTTTTAAATTGCTCAGGAAGACCCCTTAGGGCTTCGTCGACTGCGAGACCATCTGTAATATCGAGCTGTGCAATATAAATAGAAGTAAGAGATTGGAGTTCGTTCTTAAGTGTTTCTAGGCGTTCCAGGCGACGAGCAAACAATACAAGTGAGTATCCATGTTGGGCAAATTTTCGTGCGCAGGCTTCTCCGAAGCCCGAAGATGCGCCTGTTATCAGAACGGTTTGCGGCATAAAGCCCCCTTTTGCAAGATGTTTATCAGCATACAGTAAATTGAGTGAAAATTTGTTGGAAAAAGCCCGTTATTGAAAACGGGCTTTTGAGGGAGGGATTAATTGGTGGCTAGCCACTTCTCCAAATCATCTGCAGTACCGATATGCTTCCCATCTATAAAGACCTGAGGTGTGGTTCCTTGGCCAGTAACGGCGGTCAGAGAGCTGTAGCTTATGCCGTTGTCACCGAGTGTAATTTCTTCGTACTTATATTGCTTCTCTGTAAGCGCAACTTTTGCACGGGAGCAGTGTGGGCAACCGGGTTTACTAAAAAGTGTTACACGTTTGGGTAGCTCGGCACTTGCGTTAATGTAGTTGAGCATGGTGTCGGCATCACTCACTTCAAAGGGGTCGCCGGGCTTGTTGGGTTCGATAAACATTTTTTCAATTGTGCCATCTTTTACTAGCATGGAGTAACGCCAGGAGCGTTTCCCGAAACCTAGATCGAGCTTGTCGACAAGCATGCCCATGCCTTGGCTGAAGTCACCATTGCCATCGGGAATAAAGGTAATATTTTCCGCGTGCTGATCGGCGCTCCAGGCATTCATTACAAAGGCATCGTTAACGGACAGGCAGACGATACTATCCACACCTTCTTTGGTAAATACTGGTGCCAGCTCGTTATAGCGTGGCAGGTGGGTCGAAGAGCACGTAGGGGTAAACGCACCGGGCAAGGCAAAGAGCACAACGGTTTTGCCTTTAAAGATATCATCGCTGCTGATGTCTGCCCAAGTATCGCCCTGTCTGGTTTTAAAAACGACGGAGGGGACTGCTTGGCCTTCTTTGTTTTCTAACATTTATAACTCCTACAATGTGTTTGCTATGAGCCTTTGTAGCGGAACCTCGGATTTAGGGGCCTTTTTGGCTCATAAAGGGATTATGTTGATCTTGTTCAAGTTCAGGCTTTTCGATCTCTTCCAGTGCTAGGCTTCCAAAGCTGTTGTCGGATGCTTTGCTAGCGGCAACGGTTTTGACGTCTTCCGCGGATGGGGCAGCGCTACCTTCGGCCAGTTTAATGCGCAACCGCAAGTTGTTAGCTGAATCCGCATTGGCAAGTGCGTCGTCGAGACTGATCTTACCGCCTTTATAGAGCTTGAACAGGGCAGTATCGAATGTTTGCATGCCAAGGTTCTCAGATTTCTCCATGATTTCCTTAATTTCAGTCAAGCGCGCTTTAAGTATCAGTTCCTGGATGGTTTTAGTGCCCAATAAAACCTCAATTGCTGCGCAACGTTTGCCCTCTACGGTGGGGATTAAGCGCTGGGAGACGAATCCTCGAATATTTTGCGACAAGCTAAGAAGTAATTGTGGCCTTCGTTCCTCTGGGAAAAGGTTAATAATACGCTCCAGTGCCTGGTTGGCATTGTTAGCGTGCAGAGTGGAAATGGCTAAATGGCCGGTCTCTGCAAACTCAAGCGCGTGCTCCATGGTTTCCCGGTCGCGAATTTCGCCGATAAGAATGACATCTGGCGCTTGGCGCAGGGTGTTTTTCAGAGCGTTGCGGAAGCTGCGGGTATCGACTCCGACTTCCCGTTGGTTAATCACGCTCTTTTTGTGTTTGTGAACGTACTCCACTGGATCTTCGATAGTAATAATATGCCCGCCTGAATGACTGTTGCGGTGGTCAATAAGCGCTGCCAGCGACGTCGATTTTCCTGAACCGGTGCCGCCTACAAACAGCACTAGTCCGCGTTTAGCCATAACGATGTCTTTCAGCACCTCCGGTAGCCCCAGTTTGTCGAATTGTGGAATATCAGTGTTAATATTCCGCGCCACGATGGAGACTTCATTGCGCTGCTTGAATATATTGATACGAAACCGGCCAACGCCGGCAATAGATATGGCTAGGTTCATCTCCAATTCATGGCTAAAGGCTTCTCGTTGTTCCTCGTCCATAATGAGGTTGGCGATGGCCTCTATTTCTCCAGCTTTATAGGGGGTTTGCGAAAGAGGTTTGAGCGTACCCTGGAATTTGGCACAGGGCGGGGCGCCTGTGCTTAGGTAGAGATCGGAGCCGTCTTTTTGTGCGAGTATTTTCAGATAGGGGTCTATAGGCGTGGCCATAATGCAATTTTCCTCCTTGCCAGAGCGAATGCATGTTCGCTTGAGTATAGACAGCCTGAGATGAATCAAATAAATAGTAGCTACACTATCTTTTAGCGGTGCTGGAAAGTAATATAGTCAAAATGACTTCAAGCCATGTGGTTAGGCAGATTCCAGACTTTGCAGAGCGAATTTGTTATAGACTTGAGGCCGCCAGATTCGCGAGACCCTGGGGGCTGGCAGGGCTGAATAAGACTGACAGTGAGTTTATCGAATCCCGACAGTTAAGCTTGATACGTAAGTGTTGAACTCGATTGTTTTTCAAATAATAACTACGACATTAATCCTATGAATACAGCAACAGAAAAACTTTCCGTACGTGAGAAAGTAGGTTATAGCCTAGGCGACCTAGCGGCGAACTTGGTGTTTCAGACCCTTGTAACCTACATTGTTTTCTTCTACACCGATGTGTACAAACTGAGTAATGCTGCATCGCAAACCGTTATATTTTGGGGTGGTATTCTTGGCGGGGTAATGTTCGCACCCATTATGGGGATGATTGCCGACCGTACCAATACCCGTTGGGGTAAATACCGTCCCTGGGTTCTGTGGACCTCGATTCCCTTCGCCGTTTGTATTTTTCTGACATTTTCAACGCCTGATTTAGGTGAAAGTGGCAAGGTTATCTATGCTTTTGTTACTTACTTGTTGCTGGTCTCTCTCTATACCGCAAACAACCTGCCTTATGCCTCTCTGAGCGGTGTATTGACCGGTAATATGGCAGAGAGAAACAGTCTGTCTGCCTACCGTTTTGTGGCTGTGATGGCGGCCCAGTTTATGGTTCAGGTACTGATGCTGCCAATCATTCTGATGGTTGGTGACGGAGATCAGGCCGTAGGCTTCGAAAAAATAATGACCGTGTTTGCCGTGCTAGGCATCGTTTGTTTTATCGTGACTTTTCTTACCACCAAAGAGCGGGTTGTTGTGGCGCGCGATAGTGAATCCAGCGTTAAAGATGATCTTCGCGACCTGAGCCGAAATATTCCCTGGGTTATTATGCTGGCGGTCGTAGTTCTAGTCTTTGCTACCTTGGCGCTTAAGGGTGGTATGTATATTTATTACTTCAACAATTATGTTGATGAAGCCGCACTGGCTAGCTTCCTCGGTAATATTGGTTTTTACGGCTTTATCGATGGGCTGACCTCTTTATTTGCGAGTATGGGCGTTAACTTTGAGTGGCCGCGAGAGGCGACCGCATCGGGGTATGGTTTGTTTAACGGTGGTGGCATTATCCTGATGATTGTGGGAATTGCCTGTTCCAAGCCTTTGGCAGATCGCTTTGGCAAACGCAATATTTATGCGCTGTTTTTGGCCGTTTCGACCTTATTTGTTCTCGCGTTTGTATTCATCCCCAAGGATGCGATTGGCGCAATGTTTATCTCTCAGATATTGCATGGCTTCTTCTATGGCATCACTATCCCGCTGTTGTGGGCGATGATTGCCGATGTCGCGGATTACTCCGAGTGGAAAAACAATCGTCGTGCAACGGCAATTATTTTCTCCGCTATGATTCTTGGTCTCAAGGGTGGCCTGACAATTGGTTCAACCATTGCGGCTATGATTTTGGCGAGCTATGGCTACGACGCCAGCCTGGACGTTCAAGGAGAATTTACTTTGAACGGTATTAAACTCGCTATCAGTGTCTATGCGGCTATTCCGTTCTTTATTGCTGCTGTCATTCTGTTTTTCTACAAGATCAACAAGCAAATGGAGACACAGATCGAAGGTGAGCTTGCCGCAAGACGCACTGCTACACTTTAGCAATCACCGAATACTGACTGGGCGGCGTGTTTCGTCGCCTGAATTACAACGCAAAAAGGTTTTTCACTCTTATGGCTGATGAAGAATATACAGAATTGAATTTTGACGATGTCGATGCGAAGGCCATTTCGCAGCCTCTGGTTAAGCATATGTATACCGCAGACCCGTCTGCCCATGTGTTCAACGGCAAAATCTATATTTACCCTTCGCACGATTTTGATGCGGGTATCCCATTCAACGACAACGGCGACCATTTCGGTATGGAGGATTATCACGTAATCTCCATGGACTCTCCCGAGAGCGAAGCGGTAGACAACGGCGTTGCCCTGCATGTGAAAGATGTCCCTTGGGCCGAGCGCCAGATGTGGGCACCAGATGCGGCTCATAAAGATGGTCAATACTACTTGTATTTCCCAGCGAAAAAGGCCGACGGTATTTTCCAAATTGGTGTTGCCGTTTCTGATTCACCAACGGGTCCATTTGTTGCCCGGCCAGAAGCCATCAAAGGCAGTTACACCATCGATCCCGCTGTTTTTGAAGACGAAGACGGCCAAAGTTATATGTACTTCGGCGGCATCTGGGGTGGTCAGTTACAAAACTACCGCAACAACCATTACGACCCCAATGGTCAGGAGCCTGCTGACGACGAGCCGTCGTTAGGCCCGATTGTCGCTAAAATGAGCGATGATATGTTGGAGTTCGCTGAAGAGCCTAAAGAAATCCAGATCCTGGATGACGAAGGCAAGCCATTGCTGGCGGGTGATCACGATCGTCGCTTCTTCGAAGCTTCCTGGATGCACAAGTATCAGGGTAAGTATTACTTCTCTTACTCAACCGGTGATACCCACCTGCTGTGCTATGCTGTTGGTGACAACCCTTACGGGCCATTCACTTATGGCGGCCGCATTATGAACCCGGTTGTAGGCTGGACGACACACCACTCCATTTGCGAGTACGAAGGTCGTTGGTTTCTGTTTTATCACGATTCTTCTTTGTCCAAAGGTGTTACCCATCTGCGCTCTATCAAGATGGCTGAGATCACTTACGATAAAGACGGTAAAATCCAAACACTGGACCCTTACCGGGGTTAAGTTTTGCCCCTTTGCGCACAAAAAAGCCAGTCCCTTTTCGGGGCTGGCTTTTTTATTACCTGAGCAGTGGTTTTAGTGCGGTGAGATTTTAATCTGCTGAATTAAATGAGTTGTCTGCTCTTTATATTTAAAGTTTTTAGAGAGTAGTGCCTGCTCCAGCGTTTTTAGCGCCTGCTGTGATTCACCGAGTGCATACTGGGTGTTTCCCAGGTGATAAAGAACGGAAGGATTTCGGTTAGTACTTGCCTTATTTGCCTTGTCCAGCCAGTGTAGTGCTTGCTCGTAGTTCTTGGTTTTAAAATAGAGCCAGCCCAGCGTATCCATAGTGTTGGGATCTCCCTTCGATAATTCAACAGCCTGAACGCCCAATTCAATTCCGGTATCCAGTTTTAAATCATGGCTGGCGTAGAACCATGCTAACTGGTTGAAGCCAATGGGGTTGTTCGGCGTTAATTCGACCAAACGCTCGAAGTAGCTCTCTGCCTTTTCCAAATGGTTCAGCCGTTCCGCTAAGGCGCCAGCTTTAAGGTAGGCGCCGGGGGCCTCCTCAACAGCAAGAGCCTTGTCAAAATAGAGGCTAGCTTTTTCAAGGTCGCCCAGTTTCATATAGCTGTCGCCGAGAGCTTGATTCGAGGCAAAAAATTCAGGTGTTGTGTCTATCGATTGTTGAAACAGCGTTTGCGCTTGTGCCACCTTTCCTTGCTTGAATAATATCTGGCCGAGAAAGTAGTGGGCTAAAAAGTCCTTACTGCTGAGCGCCTTTCGGAAGTTATTTTCCGCGATAGCGCTCGCACCTAGTAAATCGAAAAAAACGCCCGCTACTAGATAGGGCGCGGTCGCGTTTTCCAATTGCGCAATTGCAGACGAGTGCTTGAGCGCAGAAAAATTAATACCTTGGCTGATACCGCTAGCTTTACTAAGCACTTGAACAGCCGCTGCCTTATCGGTGTTTATCCAAAGGTGTGCCTGAATAAAATGGGCGATAGGCGCCAATTGGGGATGCTGAGTTAAGGCGTCTAAACTTTTCGCAGCCCCAGGCTTATGCGCGAGAAAGTGGGCGACTTGGTTGGCCAGATCTACGCTCGGATACGGCTCTTCGGGGTTATGTATTTGTTCAAATATATAGATGGCTTGCGTGAAGTGTTCAGCCGCCAACAACGCGATACCCTGTTGATAGATCGCTTGGTGAGACTTCCCTTTGCTGTATTGAAGAGCCTTATCAATATTGCCCTGCCGCAAAGCAATATTTGCGGCCAGCGTCAGGCTTGCCGGATCATCGGAAAACCCTTTCGTTGTTGTTATTAGCTCCCAGGCAGTGGCGTTGTCTCCCATATCGCGCAGGAGTTGAGCGCCAAACCTGCGGTTGCTCAGCTGAGTGTTGTTCTGTGTACAGGGTTTGATGGCCTGCCATGCCGCAGATGTTTGATTTAGTTGTGCAAGCGCAATGGCTTGACCGTAAAGTGCATTACAGTTTTTAGGGTGAATATCAATGGCTGTTTGAAAGTGTGTACTGGCCAGCGAAAAATTATTGGCCTCCAGTTCGAGGTAAGCGAGATTAACGTGTGCGATAGCCATCTTGTTGTAGAGTGAAATGGACTGTAAAAACGAATTTCTGGCTTCGGGGATTTTATTTTCGGAGTACAGAATCACACCTTTGAGTGCGAAGGCATATGGGTGTTTAGGACGGAGCGATAAAACGGCGTTAACACTCTTTAATGCGTTTTGCACTTGTGCGGTGGCGTTAAAATAGAGAGCCCAAACCAGCTCTATGGTCGCCGATTCGTATTTATTGCCGCCCTTTAAGGTATTGAGCAGCGCTTCTGCGTCTTTATACTTGCCGTTGTATACGGCTTTAGCGGCAATCAGGGCTTTAATAGTAATATCGTTCGCTTGTGTTTTTTGTAATTCCTCTGCAATAACGAGTGCCGAATAGAGGTAGCCGTTCTGTATGGATGTTTGCATAACGGCATATTTTTCTTTTATTGATAGCGACGCATAGTCCAATGGTTTTACTTGTTCTTCACCCAGGAGAAACCGGTTGTCGGAGCTAAGGTTCGGGCGGGGAGGGCTTTTAAAAAAATCGTCGGTGAAGTCGTCTAAAATTGCGGCTGTAGAGAACGAGCTGAGGACGAAAAAGATAAACCCCGAGACTATTGTTATTTTCATTGCTGAACTCGATCCAATAAGTGGGTGGGCGATATTCCATTGGTAGTAAAGTATAAAGAAAATGACGCTAAAAAAAAGAGCACAGTACCACTGTGCTCTTTTTGCGGGGCTGGTTAGGCTTTGCGGCGACGGTGTAATCCTAGCCCGAGCAGGCCCAGGCCAAGTAATGACAGCGTAGTAGGTTCGGCTACGTTTGAGCTTTGACCATTCAGTGTCAGAGTATCAGTCGCTTCAGTACCATCAGTGCCATAGGCGTTTGCAATAAATGTATTGACACCATCTTCGAGAGTTACGTCGAGATCAAAATTACCAAAGGCGTCTGTTGCAACATCTGTAAGCACTGTACCGTCTGCCAGGGTGACATCGACATAGTCTAGGCTGACGAGTGACCCGGCTGTTCCGCTAAAGATACCAACCAAACCGGATAAGTTTGTGGTGGCATCGATAAAGGTGCCCGCGCCGTTGGTTGCAATCGCTTCCATTGTAACGATATCTGCTCCCGGGAGAGCAACGGAATGAACGGCATCAACGCCAGCTGCCACGGCATCAGCAGCGTCATCGCCAGGAGCTCCGTAGGTGTAACCATCGGAAAACACGACCATATGCTGCGCACGACCGGCGGTGTGTCTTACGCCGGTGAGTTCAGCTGTCGCTTCCGTAATACCTGTGGGAATATTCGTGGAACCCGAGGCGTCTACAGAATTAATCGCCGCTATCATAGCGGAGCGATCAGAAGTCAGCGTGGTTAGGACTGTCACCGTGCTGGAGACATAATCGAATTCCACAATTCCTACCGATGTAATGTCGGATGGCAAGCTATTTACCAATGCGGTTGCAGCGTCTCGCTGCCACTGTTGAAGTGTTTGGCATGTAGGGTCTACGGATGGAGAGCAAGAGTAGGAACCTGTGTCATTCACGTAGCTAGCCATACTCCCGGAAGAATCCAGAACCAATACTAGATCTAAACCTGTACCAACCAAACCGCTGGCACCGGCTTGCCCCTGAATGTTAACTACCGTGCCAGTATCGTAGGTACTACCGTCTGCCGGGCTTTGCCATTCGACGGACGTGTCGGCAAAGCTCGTTGCTGAAAAAAGACCGGACACTAATAATAGTAATCCGATGATTCCGGTTTTTAAGATTCTCATTTTTTACTCCTTCAAAAAATATGAAATGTTTTTCGCGAAAATTATGTGTAAAAGCAATCTGTATTTGACGCCAAAAAAATTCTTTATGGGTAAATAATATATTTGGCAACTAAACACGCAGGCAAAAAATGAGCCTGCGAATATTTCTTTAGGTAAATCATCAGCTTAGCTTAAATGCGACTATTTTTTTCGAAGATAATAATTTAACTGTATAAAAACCCGTCTAATGGTGGGGTATTTGCAGCTCAATAATCAGCCACTTACGCCGTTTGAACATACTGTTGTTTATTGCGACAAAGAAAGATGATAGTTATGTCATCTGGCGTGCTCTCCCAAATATTTTATGGATTATTTGGAAGATAAAACCAATTAATGTTAAGCATATCGACAAGCGTCTATAAAATTTAATGAGCACTGTTTTTGCGAGGGGGTCCGTAACGTTTGGGTGTCGTCATATAAACTGTACGCGACGTTTATAATCGCCATTCGAGTTTTACCATTTTTAAAACGGATATTGTTTTTCCTTCGAAAAATATACTCAGATAAAAAGAACGGCAATATTTTATACCTCAGTATTCGCGCTACGTTTTGATCTGTTTCTGGTTGTAACTGGAGAGTGTCATGTTGTTTCTTTCCACGTTTAGTAGCGGCCGGAGAGAATTTTTTATCTGTCATTCGCAAACGGTCTAGTATTGAAGCGTATAAATTTTGATCGACGTCGTGAGGGTCTATTGTTGTCGCAACTTCTACGCAAAATGAGTTAATGAGTATTCTATCGGCAATAAGCGTAGATAACCCGACTGTACACATTGGAGTGGGTTTAGTCGTGTATCGCGACATTGCTGATTGGTATCTAATGTGAGTATTTCGACAGATTGAGTGCCGTAGCTTGTTACAACGTGTGGATGTACTTACAGTAAGAAAATACCGCCTATAGCGTTGCTTATCGCTCACCCGATGCAAGGCCTGAAAATCGAGAGAGCTTCGGTTCTTCGTATGGATCAGGCAGCAAAACGTACCTTCCCAGCCTTCCTTGAGGTTGACCACTACATTAGCAGGCTTCTGATCGACCCGTACTAGAGTGATTCAGGATGGCTTCTTGGATATGTAGGGGAAGGCTGTGAAGGTTGTTGTTCGGTTGAACTCGTACGACAAATGGCGGGTGGTTTTGAGTTGATGAGGGGCGCTAGGCGGTGTCAGTTAACGTGTCCAGTATCGGATCGAGACGCCTAGTGAGTAATATCTTCGATTTTTTTGAGGATTTCCAACATCTTTCTTTTAAGGGTGACTTGACAGTGTCCAATGTATATTTTAACTGGATCTTTCTCGTTCGCTGATTGAGAAAATTCTTTAAACAAAAACTCCGTATCGTGCATAAGCTTTTTCATGTCGTCAGATAAGTGGGTTATTTGCATATGTTGCCGTTGGCCTTTCTCTGAAAATTTTATCTTTGCCAAGATGCTGTCGGCGAACTTGATCGCCGCTATTGCTGTTTCTCTAAAGTCTGGGGTATCGTCTGCACTGACTAGGCCAGACAATATTCCGGCGATATGACGAATTTTGAAGGTTATTTTACTGGGAGTTGAATTGATTTCATTGTCATGCATGGAATCGATAATAACTTTTTTGTTTTTTGGAACTTTGCCACTGTTGTCAAGTTCGACGACCCTTGAGTTACCAAAAATCAAGATCGAGGGCTGTATGGCCAGATCGAGTAAAAACTGGTAAATAACGAGCGATATATCTTCTACTGTATTCGCTTCAATACTGTCTTGTACAAAAAGTAGCAGTGATTCGTTATGTCGGTAAGAATGTTCCTGTGAAGAGTTTGGTGAAAAGTCGTTACCGGAGTGTGTTGGGGTGTTGTCCGCCGCAAGCGTTTCCGTTTTACACTGTGTATCTCTTACAGTTTTCAGTTCGGATTCAAGTTTATCTATATACTTGGTTGCTTTGTTAAGGCTACTCTTTAATGATTTAAGGTTTTTCTCCCTAAGTATGTCCTCTTCTGTCTGTTGAGACGGCTCGTGCCTGGATATATCGAGTTTTTCTTCTAGTAATATAATGGTCTTTTTTAGCGCTTTTATCTTATCTTTTAGGTTTTTTATTTCATCTTCGTTCAGGTCTTGAATGTTTGACGCGTAATCAAGTAATTCGTTGTTAATACTTTTTGCTTCTTCTGAGTCGAATAAATCGTTTTCGACTGATTCTAGTTTGTTTCTTAGGTTTAGCAGGTGTTCTCCAATGGTGTCGCAATGCGAGCTAATGTTGAACTCTTCTTTGGACGTGCTTTTTATCTGCTTCAATATGTTGTTTGACTTGTTGATGTAGTTGTTCTGCGCTTTGGTTAAGTGCCCGGTATTTATAAAATCCTGACTGCCGAAAAGAATTGCTAACTGTTCTATTTTTTCTTTGTTTTTAAGTAGTGACTTTGTGTTTGATGAGTTTATTTTGCAGAGAGAGTGGAATTTCTCTAGTTTGCCTTTTAACTTGATAATGGACGGGTTGTTTTTGTCTGTAAGCTGTTTTTTTATGAATGCAACTTTGTTGTTTATATCTATAAGAGTTATATCTTGTTTTGCTTTTTCCTCTAGTGATCTTATTAGCTCGAAGATATTTTCGTTGATGTAGTCTCGGTATTCGTTGGAATTTATGTTTCTATTTATTGCAGCGTTCTCTATGTCAAGGTAGGCAGACCTAAATTTTTTAACGCGAAGGAAATGCTTGTTTACGTTTATTTTTGAACTGTCCGTCTGGTTTTTCAGAAAGGATTTAAGTTGTTTGATAAATGATTTCTTTAACTTTTCGTTGTCTTCAGGTTGAAGCTTTCTAAACAGCATGTAGACGTTTGCAGCTAAACTGAAAAATACAGTTAGGGTGACTGCAAAAAACAGTATGTCTTCCAGTGATATTGTGTCAGCAAAAAGACTCATTCTTATGCCTTATGCAGAAGCATCCCAGGGGGATATAGTACAGACTACCGTATTTGTTTCATTCTCATATTCGCAAGTGAAACGATATTCGCTGTAGTTTCTATCCTTCATCTTTAGCCGTGCGACAAATTCAACGCTTTCGCTTCTTGCGTTAATGAGCATGTCGCGCACGGTACGTTCGTCTTCTTCGTGAATTCGATCCGTGATGTACATGTTTTTGTAGACGTTCTGGTCTAGATCGCTGGTGAATCCGAGGATGTTTAGGGCGTTGTTATCCCAGATGGTTTCATTCCTATTGATCATCCAAAGTATGGTTCCCGCAGTGTTGGGTATCGATTCGTCGGATATTACAGTTTTGAAGTTATGGGATTCCTTTATTTTTTCAAGATGATTTAGATCTGCAAATACACTCAGATATCCACAGAGTGCAGACAGGCTGTTGGGTGAGTCGGTGTGCTCGTGCGTGCCAAGAACCATTAAAATGTCGAATCCTGATCCGCGTCTGGCGACGGGTAGAAGAATGGTGTTGCTATAGTTTTCAAGGTGCATATCGTCCAGCGGTATTGGGAATTTGTTGGCGGGGCATAGGCTGCTGGAGTCTTTTATGTCTGTGGTGATAACTTTGTCTGGAAGAATTACTTTTGATATTTTGGTGTATTCTGTTCCATTCTTTCCAAAAGCGACACGCGCTATAGCGGCCATTTTAATATATCCGGGAAATAGCGGCGCTAAAGTCATAAATGTTTCTAACCCTTCTTGCGCCATTTTTTTCGGCCACACGTAAAAGTTAGAAATTATCGCTTTCATATAATTTGCATTGTGCAGCTCGGTTAGCTCTACGGACGTTGCAAGGTACATATCTGCGCCTTCGGCCGTTACGGTTTCGGCCGGTATAAACTTAGGCGTAATGGTGTTCATTTGACTTACTTGTTCGCCAATAATTTGAGATTCCAGTATCTCGACCGCTTTGGCGGCAAGCAGGTGCAAGTTTTGGTCTACTGTATGGACGTCCGGTGAGCATACTGGTGTGATAGAGGTGTTGTCGAACCCGACAATTGTGATTTTTTCCCTTATTTCTGGATCTAGGTATTTAAGCTGCAGCGATAATCCAGCCGCGGTTAGGCCTGCGCCACAAATAATGGCGGTCGAATTTGAGCCACTTGCTATAAAGCTCTTTGCTGCTTCAAAGCCACCTTTAAAGATTGTATCTTTAAGTGAGATCAGGTGTGTTTCTGAAAGGTCTAGGTCATGCTCTTCATGTAAATCGCAAAAAGCTTCGTAACGTTTTCTTAAATCAAAAATGCTTAGGTCTCCGGCGTAGGTGAAATGTTTGTGGCCTTTCTCTAATAAATAGTCAAATGCCAATTGCATTCCGAATTCGTTATCACAGGAAACCACAGGGATTGGAAGTGGGAAATATTCGTAGGAAACAGAAATGACCAACTTGCCACTTCCAATCAACTGCTTGGCTAGGTCAACGTGAATAGCGTTTCGTAGAATAATAATGAAATCCAAGTGATTTATATGAGCGGTTGATGTGTATTCCCCGAAGCCACCCGTGCAAATCAGGCTGAAATTGTAGTTTTTTACCCGGCATATTTGCTGCAGTTGTCCAATCATTTCACCAAAGTAAAACCCTTGCATATAAGGAGAAAATACACCGAGTCTCGGTGACGAATTGGAGGTCATAATGAATCCTTAATTACGGTTTACTACGTACCGTTATTTTTACTCTTGAATGGTGATTTTTGCTTATGCGTTATAGTAAAAGAGCCACTTATAAACTATAGACAAATTGAACCAACTATTTTTAAAAGATTAGCTTCAGCATTCTATATAGTAATTGTGAATATCTGTTGTTGATATTGATGTTTTTGGGTTATTAGCTTCGGTTGCGGTATCCATCCATGCGTGGTTTAAGTGGATTTCGCTGCTAGACTTAATCTCACCCTTGCAAACTGGAGGTATACGATGTCTGAGGAACTCACTTGCTGTTACCTCGGCCCGCATGGTGAAAGGTGTGAAGACTTGGTTCAAGAAGATGGTTTTTGTTATTGGCACGATGACACTCAAAAGAAGACAGAGATAGACCTAAGAGAACGTCTGGAAAAG
Source organism: Teredinibacter haidensis (assembly GCF_014211975.1). NCBI lineage: Bacteria > Pseudomonadati > Pseudomonadota > Gammaproteobacteria > Cellvibrionales > Cellvibrionaceae > Teredinibacter > Teredinibacter haidensis. Next base: position 1,794,797 of record NZ_CP060084.1, on the reverse strand, counting down.
AGAGCCGCTACGGGTAGGCCTATGGTTGGGTTCAGTTTGCGAAATGTTGATTTGCAGGGTGTTAATCTTGTTCGGCATGGCTCCAGTAAAGGCTACCAGCTTTTATACAGTGATTTATACCGCGCCGATTTGCGTAATGCCCACCTTTTTAATATGGATTTTACCGGTACATCGCTAATGAAGGCCAAGCTAAGTGAAGCCAATTTAAACTGCTCGACTTTGCTTGAAACTAATCTGTTAGGTGTGGTTCTTGATGGAACCAAACTCGACAATATTCGCTGGGACGATGCTATTCGGCAGGAAAAGCTCGCTTATGCAACTAAAGGGGATAGGGCCAAACAAAGAGATTGTTTCGAGCAAGCCGAGGAAATATATCGAAACCTGCGCAGAACGGCTGAGTCACAAGGGTTGTTTGAGCGTGCCGGGCGGTTTTTTCAACGCGAAATGATTATGCGTCGCTGTCAATTACCTCGCTTAAGTTTTCGACGTTTTCTGTCAAAAGTGGTAGATTTATTTTGTGGTTATGGCGAAGAGCCTGTCAGAGTTGTCATCTTTTCGTTAATTATTATTTTGTCTTTTGCAATCATCTATTTTTTGGCGGGCGTGGCTGACGGTAATAGTGTTGTTCAGTATTCCTCTGCGATATCTCTGGAAAAAAATATGATTACCTTTTTTCAGTCTTTGTATTTTAGTGTTGTAACGTTTACAACGCTCGGTTATGGCGATTTATCACCCATCGGGTTTACACGCGCTTTTGCAGCGGTGGAGGCTTTTGTCGGCAGTTTTACCTTGGCGTTATTTGTTGTTGTTTTTGTGAAAAAAATGACGCGGTAAATCATAGCCTTTGTTAGTAGCGTTGAGTGCTTACCATCCATTCGTCATATTGAACCATAGCGATTTATTGTCAATTGGCGTGTCTGGAGGAAGGTTTGGATTGGGGACGGCGAAAAGAATTCTATCTTTAAGGTTAGATTTTGAAATGTCGTCGCTGAAATATTGCTTGAATAACGTTTCAAATGACCCGTCCGCGTAGGCCTTTAGAAAGCCAGTTTCAATTGAATTCGCCAGTTCTGGGTTGCTAGGTGATACATAAAGATAAAAAGCGGTTGGGTAAACAAGGGCTAAATGGCTGTCGATCGCGATTGCTGCGCTTGGGTCATCTCCGGCCCGTATAAAATGGTTATTTAGTTTTTCCATTTCATCCCAGATCTCCATTAGACCTCTAGGGAAGTAATCTGCTCTCTCGTTAACAAGCATATTGAATGCACCGTTCCAGCCGAATGATGCTCGGACTTGAAATTGATTCTCTTTCAATACGGCAATATCTGGCCAGTCGTGGCCCTGGACGGCTTTAAGAGCCTTTAAGGTACTGATGCTGGTGATAGCGGAAAACATTCTATAGTTTTTATCCTGAACAAAAAACAGCCTCCAGCCGGAGAGCCCCCTGAATATGGGAATGCGAATGGGCCTTAGGGTTTTCTCGCGTTCGTTACTCGTATGCATCCAGGTAACGTCAAAACGACCTTCCTGCATGTATTTTATATTTCTTGAAGATGGCACAGCGGGAGTGGGGATTGATTTTAGTTGAAATGGAACGTCTGTTTTACTCAATACCAGCTCTAGTAGTTCGACAAAATATCGTGAACGCCTGTCGTACACTCTGTCTTCCGGAACGGCTATGTGGCGAACAATTATGGGATGCGCGCCAATTTTTTTTGTGGCGAACTCTTTTTCGCTTAGGGAGAATGGAGATTGCAGTACGATTATAAGGCCTGCTATTAGTTTTAATCTAGTTTGCGTTGATGTTCGCGGCAGACCTGTTTTGTATTTGCGCATATTGGGCGATTCATTAAAAAATGATAGACGGTTAATAGGAGCTTTGGCTGGCTGTGATACGCGTTCTAATTTGGGTTTGAGCTTTTAGCTGCCCGTGGGTATTGTAGAGGCTCCGTTATGAGCCGAGTAAACGCCCACTATTACGGGTAGCGATTGGGTTGTGTCTGGCGTGTGGGTAGTCGCTTAAGCTCATCAATACTAAACCATAACTCTTTCTGGTTTAAAGGTGTTTCGCTAGATAACGTAGGATTCGGTATTTCCAATAGCGTTCGCCCCTGTAAATTGGCTTGTAGAATATGGCTAGCCATAAATGCCATAAATACTCGATGAAATGAACCGTCTTTAATGGCCAGCTCTAACCCTTGTTTTAGGGTTGTTGCCAGCTCCGTATCGTTTTTGTCTACAAAAAAATAGGTTGCCGTTGGGTAACGAAGCACGATATTGGGTTCAACTTTCAAGCCTAGGGCTATGGGCAGAGCCTTCTCATCCCAAATTTCATAGATTCCTCTGGGAAAGTAATCGATACGTTTAAAGTGTAGCTGCTGGAAAAGGCTGTCGCGGCTGAATGCTGTGATTACATTAAAACGGTTGGCATTGAGCACCTGTGTATCCGGCCAATCATGCCCCAGACCCGCCTTCATATTTTTTAGTCTCTTCAGAGAGTGTACCTGACTAAAGCGCTGATCCTCATTTCGAACAAAGAGCAGGCGCCATCCTCCCAGACCACGGTATAGCGGTATTCTGATGGGTAATAGCTCGTGCTCTCGCTGCTGGTTTGTATGCAAGGGGGCAACGTTATAGCGACCTTCCTGCAGCATTCGCATGGTACGGCTGGATGGCACCTTTGGGAGGTCAACGGCTTCGATTGAATAGGGGCGTTGAGATTTATTGAGTGCCAGCTTGATTAATTCCCGAGTGTACAGGCCGCGCTCCCTGTAGACTGGATCGGTGCTATCAAAGGGAAGGCGTATATGTATGGTCGGGTCAGTTACGCTGTCTGGTGTGTGGTTAATCGTTTTAATAGGTGAGGCAACGGCCGAGTGCAACGAGATAGCCAGCGCGCAGGAAACGCTTATCCAGAGGGGGCTGCACAAGTTGAAACAGCATTTGAACAGGTATGGCATTTACGGTTAACCCTAAAGCTCAAAGGGGAGCGTGCACAGTAACGTAAGTTGGTCTGCTATTCTATTCTGTAGTCGTTGTAGCGGCGAGTTCCCCCCTACTGGGTTATACGCTGCGCGATTGTTCACATTGTAATCACGAGGGCGTGAGTACAATTTCCAGTTGAATTGGATGGAAAAACCAAGGGTAGAGGGAATTATATTTTAATAACAACACAGCATAAAAGGGTCTCCCATGCTTTGGAAAAAAATAAAGCGCATATTAGCTTCAGCATCACTGGTATTGCTTGCAGCGCAAAGTTTTGCCTCGAATGACGATATCGACAGCAAAGTCGATAGCTTGTTGGAAAAAATGACACTGGCCGAAAAAATCGGACAGATGAATCAGTACAATGGTTTCTGGGATGCCACAGGGCCAGCCCCAGAGGAGGGCTTCGCAAAACTCAAATATGACCATTTACGTAGTGGTTTAGTCGGTTCTGTGCTCAACGTTTCCGGTTACGAGCGAGTGCGTGAGCTACAGGAAGTTGCCGTTAATGAAACCCGTCTGGGCATTCCCTTAATCTTTGGGCTCGACGTTATTCATGGCCATAAAACGATATTTCCCATCCCGTTGGCGGAATCGGCCAGCTGGGATATGGACGCCATTGAGCGTTCTGCGCGTGTTGGTGCCGTTGAATCGGCAGCACAAGGCATCAACTGGACATTTGCCCCTATGGTCGATATTTCCGAAGATGCTCGCTGGGGACGTGTAGCTGAGGGTGCCGGAGAAGATCCTTATCTGGGCGCTCACATCGGTGTGGCGCGCATTAAAGGTTTCCAGGGCGAGGATTTGGCGGCGGTTGATACTATTGCGGCTTGCGCCAAGCACTTTGCCGGTTACGGTTTTGCGGAAGGTGGGCGTGATTATAATCGTGTTGACGTTAGTCCCTACACCCTTCACAACACCATATTGCCTCCTTTTAAAGCGGCAGCAGAGGCCGGTGTCAAAACCTTTATGAACTCTTTCAATACCCTTAATGGCATTCCTGCAACCGGTTCTGCGTTTTTACAGCGAGAGATTCTGAAAGGTAAGTGGGGCTTTGAGGGCTTTGTGGTCTCGGATTGGGCTTCGATTCGTGAGTTGATCGCCCACAGCTATGCCGAAGACGATAAGCAAGCAGCGGAAATTGCCGTTAAAGCGGGCTCTGATATGGATATGGAAGGGTACGCCTATATCAATCATCTGGAGCAGTTGGTTAAAGAAGGCAAGGTCGACGAAGCGCTGATCAACGATGCCGCTCGTCGTGTATTGCGTGTTAAATTCGAACTGGGTCTGTTCGAGGATCCTTATCGCTACAGCAACCAAGAGCGTGAGCAGGAGTGGTTAAATCATAAAACGCATATGGCCGCGGCTAGAGATGTGGCTAAGCGTTCCATCGTACTGCTGAAAAATGAAAGCAGCCTGTTACCGCTATCGAAAAAGCAAAAAAATATTGCTGTTATTGGCCCCTTGGCAAACGATAAGAACAGCCCGCTGGGAACTTGGCGAGTATCCGCTGACGATAATACAGCAATATCGTTAGTAGAAGGCCTTAAGCAATATAACGAAAATTTTCAATATGAGCAGGGCGTTAAATTCAGTGTTGGCAAAGAAACTTTTGCCGACCAAATTGAAGTGAATGAAACGGACCGAACCGGTTTTGAAGAAGCTAAGCAGTTAGCGCAGTCATCTGATGTGGTTATTATGATGCTGGGTGAGCATGGCTTTCAGTCTGGAGAGGGGCGCAGCCGTACTAAAATTGATTTGCCTGGTCTTCAACAGGAGTTGTTAGAAGAAATCTATGCCGTCAATAAAAATATTATATTGTTGGTTAGCAGTGGCCGCCCTCTGGATTTAAGTTGGGCTCACAAGCATATTCCTACTATCGTTCAAACTTGGCAGTTGGGAACTCAAAGTGGTAATGCAATTGCCGATGTTCTATTTGGTGAATACAACCCCAGTGGAAAATTGCCGATGAGCTTCCCCCGTAGCGTTGGGCAGTTGCCGACGACTTATCGTTTGTTCAGCACTGGCCGCGGGACGCCAAAACCGGTTGTGTTCTGGTCGCACTATATAGATGAAGAAAGCGACGCACTTTACCCGTTTGGACATGGTTTGAGTTACACAACGTTTGAATACTCAAAGCTAAAAGTAAAGGCGTTGGGTGAAAACCGCGTGCAAGTTAAGGTTAACGTGAAAAATACCGGTAAATCTGCGGGAGAAGAGGTTGTTCAGCTTTATATCCGCGACCGTTTTGCTTCCACTGTGCGTCCGGTAAAAGAGCTAAAAGGCTTTGAAAAAATTAGCCTTGCTTCGGGTAAATCTAAAACAGTAACGTTTATGCTTACCGAGAAAGAACTTGGTTTCTATAACGCCAAGGGAGAGTTCCTGGTAGAGAAAGGTGCTTTTGATGTAATGGTTGGTGGCGGTTCTGTTGGTGGAGAAACGGCTCAATTCGAGTTGTAATTTCAAACTCCTTCGAAAAGTGAAAGGATTCACTTTTTCCGTGTCGCAGCATTCTGCTGCGACTATATGTCACATACCCAAGCGTCAATAAATCATTAGAATCGCCCAGTTCATAAATTTGGAACTGGAAATGATGGATAACAATAATAAAAATTTCGTCTGTAGTGTGGTGTGTTTTGCAGCCGTAACGATAAGTCCTGTGACACATGCCGATGATACTGCTGCCGAAAATAAGGCTGTTGAACAGGTCTTTGTAACGACGACGCGGGAAGAAAAAAAACTATCTGAATTATCGGAATCGGTTGGCGTGTTGACCGATAACGATTTAAAACACATTTCACCATCACATCCAGCTGAAGCATTAAATCGAATTGCCGGTGTGCATATCAACAATCTCGGTGGTGAAGGCCACATGACGGCAATACGCCAACCGATCACTACGGCAGGTGTGTACCTGTTTCTGGAAGACAGTATTCCCACACGTCCGACCGGGTTTTTTAATCATAACGGTTTGTACGAAATCAATATTCCCCAGAGTAGCCGAATAGAAGTGATCAAAGGCCCTGCGTCTGCATTGTATGGCAGTGATGCGATTGGCGGTGTGATAAACGTTATTACCAAAAAGGCTCCGGATAAAACGCAAGCGCACGTCAATCTTGAAGCGGGTAGCTATGGTTGGCGCAGGGGATTATTCTCCGGAGGAGGTAAGCTCGGGGAGCATACGGCAGCGCGAATTGATTTTAACTATACCGACAACGAAGGCTTTCGCGATGAGGCGAAGTATGATCGTAGCTCGGTGAACATTCGTTTGGATAGTCAGCTGGGGGATGAATTTTCGGTCAAGTTCATTACATCCTATTCCGAGATAAATCAGGCTGGTGTGTCTTCTTTAGAGAAAGATGATTACGAGAATAACGTTGAAAAGAATTTTTACCACAGTGATATTGGGTTTCGTGAAGTTGAGGCGTTAAGGCTGTCGGCAGAAATGGAATATATGCTAGGGCAATCCCATCTGTTTACCGCAACTCCTTTTTATCGCGACAACACGATGCTGATGATGCCCAGCTGGATGGTGACCTACGACCCCAATATTCGCGAGTATGGTTTCCAAAGTTACGGTGCGTTGCTGAAGTATCGTTATCAATTTGCGCAGGACGCCGGTGAAATTATTTTGGGGTTGGATGTGGATTCAACCCCGTCTGATTATTTGGAAGAAGGTATTGAAGTTACGCATGAAGACGGCATTTTTACCCGCTACGAACGCACTGGTACGCTGCTCTATGATTTCGAGGCAACTCAAACGTCCAAGTCGCCCTATGTGCATGGGGATTTTCGCTTAACTGATCAGTGGCTTGTGAATGCCGGAGTTCGCTACGATAGATTTGAAGTGGATTACAACAACCGCTTACCGGAAAGTTCTGCAGATTATTCTCATCGGCGACCAGAAAGCCGGAAACTCAGCTATGAAAACACCAGCCCCAAGCTGGGTGTTGTTTATCAGTTTTTGCCGACCCATAACGCTTACGCGAATTATCGTTATGCCTTTCGGGCGCCGACGGTCGGGGCGCTATTCCGACCCGGGTCGTCACGGGACAGTACGCAGTTACGGGCAGTCAATAGCACCAGTGCTGAGCTGGGCTTTCGAGGTGTCTTCCATAAAAACTTCAGTTACGAAGTTGCGCTCTACGATATGAATATTGAAGACGATATTGTGTCGATTATTGATGACGATACTCGTCGTATTGTGAATGCTGGTGAAACGCAACATAAAGGCGTGGAATTGGGCTTTGACTGGGTGTTTTCTCAGAACTGGCAGCTGGGTGTCTCCTACACCAATACCGATCAAAGCTACAAAGATTTCAGTTACGTCTTTTTTTCGCGCGATTGTTTTTGTAATCAACAAATAAATTTCGCAGGCAATCAAGTGGCCAAAGCACCTGATTCACTTACGAATATGCGCCTGGCGTATACGCCGCAATCTGTTGAAGGGCTGCGTGTTGAGTTGGAATGGGTGAGTATGGGTGAATATTTTACCGATCAAACTAATACGCAAAAATACGATGGACATAATCTGCTTAATTTGCGCGTAAATTATGATGTTAATGACAGTCTAGGTTTTTATGCTCGCCTGGCTAATATCACTGATGAACGTTATTCGACTTATACTTCGAACCAAGTAAATGATCCCGATTTAAGTTATCGGCCGGGTAAACCACAAACCCTAAGCGCTGGGTTTAACTGGTCGTTTTAGACAAAGGAGGTCGTATGAATATTCGAAAAAAAATTGTTTCCTGGCATAGAGCTATTGGTTGGTGGGCGTTGCTCGGTATTGTGATCTGGGTGGTGAGCGGTGCCTGTCATCCAATGATGAGTTGGTTCGGTCCCAAGGCCGATAAATTTTTCCCACCTTCGATGCAGTTGTCGGCCAGTAACCTTCAGCATTTTCCGGCTCTGCTGGCCGATGGTGAACTTTTGAAAAACGCCCGAGTGGCGAAAATTGTTCCTTCGAAAAAAAGTCCGTTGTTACAGATAACGACGGGCGAGCAGTCCGCGAGGGATTATTACAACTTGAATACCGGTGAGCACCTGACAGGACAGGATCTGGAGCAGGCGATATGGCTGGCAAATTACTATACCGGTCGACAGCGGGATGCTATTGCTAACGTCGTTTTTCAAACGGAATTTAGTGAAGAATATCCCTGGGTTAATCGTTTGCTACCGGTATATAAGATTGAGTATTCTGGTAGTGATGGGTTGGCCATTTTTATACATACTGAAACTACCGCGATGGCCGGTTTGACCAACGGGGTGAAAACAGGCATGCAATGGATATTTCAGCATTTTCACACCTTTAAATGGTTGAGCGGTGTGGAGTATGGCCGGCTGATAGTTATGGCTTTATTTATGTTGTGCCTATGTGCAATGGCCCTACTGGGGTTATCGCTGATTCTGGCGCTGAAGGCTCGAACGATTAAGCAAGGTCGTCGGCGTTACCACCGCTGGTTGGGTTACGTACTTTGGTTGCCGTTATTGATGTGGTCTGCCAGCGGTTTTTATCATCTATTACAGGCTTCACTGGTGGAGATGCCAACGGGTATCCGCTTAGGGGAAAATCTGGGTAAAAATACCGTTGTTGATGGCAATAATGAGTGGCTTCAGGCATTGGGCGAGCGAAAAGTGAATAGCTTATCGCTGGTTAGGGGAGAGCAGGGCGAGCTGTTGTACCGCGCTAGCTTGGCTTCGGTGCAGCCATCCGGCGATATTTCCCGGTCTGCCCGCTATGGTGGAATTCCTGCCGAAACGGAGTCATTTTATGTTGATGCGAGTACTGGAAAACTTGTAAACGAGCTGACCGATACACAGCAAGTTAAAGCGCTTGCCGCTGGTTACTCCGGATTACCTGTCAGTACTTTTTCGGCTGTAGATAAAGTGACACGGTTTGGCCCTGAATATGATTTTCGTAACAAGCGTTTGCCCGTGTGGCAGGTGAGTCTAAACGATGAGGAGGGAAGTTTTTATTTTATCGACCCCGTTACCGGTGTATTGGTGGATCAGTCTCGCACGGTTGATCGCACAGAACGTTGGTCGTTTACCTATCTGCACAAGTGGAATTTTTTAACACCTTTTACTGGGCGGTTTATTCGTGACCTGCTTATTGTGTTTTTCCTTGGCATGATCTTGGTTGTGTCTGTGTTAGGCGTGAGCATGATGCTTCGCCGCAGGGTTCGGGATATGGATGCCGCCAGATCTTCTGTGCTGCTAGAGCCGTAACGGGCAGGACGATCTGCGTGGTTAATGCGGCGCAGATTCGAAATGTTGAGATGTTAAACGGACTGGTATGGCAGCCCGTTTAACATCTTGTGGGCTTCGGCCATAAGCACTATTTATGTAAATACTTTACGATATCTCTGCGAATGTATTTTCCGTGCGTTAAAAGCGCACGTTTTTTCTTGTTGTCGGGCTTAGCCTGCGAGTCAAACCTGTAGACGCAAGGTTATAGTGGGTCGGCGCGTCTCTCTCTTCTTCCTTTTCGACGTTACGGTATTGGTATCGGCCGCGGGTAATTAAATTACCCGCAAGGACTGATTCATCGAAACGGGGCTTGAAATCGCTAATGATAATGATTATCATTATATGTCTGTCTTGTTTGTGATTCCTGCTCACTATAGGCGTGGCTAAATCGACGTGTAATTTATTTCCGTTTGTCGATGTAGAAACCTGGCGGCTAACGTTGGGCGGATCACCTGCAAAAGAGGTGGCGGTATTGTCGTTGGTGGGATTGGCGTATCTGGTAGCTTTGTAAGCAGCGGTGGCAATGTATGGGTTCCCTAAAACAAACGATTTTAGATTGGCTCAAAGTTGTTGTGCTCGTGGGTATCGTTCTATTTCTTTTCTTTATACCCATAAAATCAAAAGCCGTTATCGCGAACGACTGGGGTGGGGCCGAGGCGTCTTTATCTGCGGGCAGACCTATATTTTTAGAGGGGAAATAAAAAGGCTCATAGGTTTTATTTTGCCGTGTATTGCGAATGAAATTGTGTATCTAAGGAATTAAATTTATGACCGTTCTTGCGCTTGCGATAACGTGCGCGGCCTGTCTGTTACTGTATCTAAGTCATGTCAATCAGCGTTGGTTGTTACACCCACTTGCAGCGATTCCCTGGCGTTGGCTTGGGTGGATTTTATGTTTAATCGCGCCTTTTTTCTGGAGCTATAGTCTGCAGACCAGCACGGCGGTTTTTGCTTGGCTCGTCGCGGTGATGCTGTTTTTCGGCGTATTACCCTTCGCAGTTTTACTGCGACGGAATGTGAAGACGGAGCAGCGTTTGTGAGCCAGCAACGTGAGAGGCAAAAAATTTCTCCCGACTGGTGGAGGAAAATTCTCGCAGGCGCTGTTTTGGGGTTTCTATTCTCGGTCGGCTTGAGTGGTTTGTTTGCCTGGCTGGGTCCGGGCGGTATCAGCGCGCCGGAGAAAACACAGTTTGCTATGTGGTCTATAGCACCGGTATGGATGCTTATGTTCAGTTTTGTGTTCCTCTTTAAATCTGGAAATCGAGCTTTGCTTTGGTTTGGTGGTGCGAATGTTCTCGTTTTTTCCCTTCTGTTTTTGGTGTACTCGATAATGGTGACGTTGTGAAAATTCGTAGCGATATATTACGCATTTACCAGTCTTTGCATACCTGGACGGGGATTGTTACCGGTGTCTTGCTGTTTATTGCATTCTATGCGGGAGCTCTGACCATTTTCAAAGAGCCGATAGACCGCTGGTTGTCGCCGCCGATAGAGAAAATGAACAGTGTCGTGCCGGAAAAATTTGATTCTCTTGTTAATCAAGTTCTCGGTGGTTACCCCGAATCCCATCGCGGTTTTACGCTTAAGCTGGAAAATACCGAAAGTGTTCTAGCTCCTGTTAGCTGGAGTGATCACGAGGGTGGGCGAGAGTTGGATCTGGCCCACAGCTTCAGTTATGCCACGCTTGATGACAGCGGGAAAATACTGGTGAGGGAATCGGTGCCGTCGGCGCTGGCAGAGTTGATCGATATGCTTCATCGAACGGCGGGCCTGCCGTTTTTTGCCGGACATGATTATCTTGGTGTTTATGTTCTTGGTGCGGCTGCAGTTCTGTACTTTTTGGCGTTGATTTCTGGTGTCATTTTATTGTTGCCAACCTTGGTTAAGGATTTATTCGCTTTGCGCGAAGGCAAAAATCGCAAGCGTTTTTGGTTGGATGCTCACAATATTGTGGGCATTGCCAGCCTGCCATTTCATATAGTGATTAGTCTCACCGCCATCGTATTTGCCTTTCACGATCAATTTTACGACACGCTTTCGGTTGCGGTTTACCGTGATCAACCCATGTTTACTCGCGCGCCCCCATCAGCGGAAGCTTTCCAGCCAGTAAATATGCTGCCAGTTAGCGAGTTGTTGAACCGGGTTGAGCAGCGAGCGCCAAATATGAAGGTAACGGAAATGATGTTTTCTGGTTTGGATTCGAAGCGTCCGGGCGTCCGTGTGGCGCTTATGAATACCGACTATATGGTAAGCGGCGCGCGCGAGGGTTATCTGGGAATGAACCCTTACACCGGGGATATTATGCAGACCGGTATGCTTCCGGGGCAAGAGGGGCTTTGGGGTAGCATAGTGTCCAAGTTCTTTTCGCTGCATTTTGGGAGCTATGGCGGAAATATGGTGCGCTGGCTGTATTTCGCTTTGGGTATTGGCGGGGCTTTTCTGTTTTACTCCGGGAATCTTCTATGGCTGGAAAAACGCAGAAAAAAACAACGGCGGGGAGCGGCGTTGCCGGAACAAAATCTTTCATGTCGGGTGATGGCTTCTGCAACGGTGGGTGTCTGCCTGGGATCGGTAGCTGGTGTGTGTTTGTCTCTGGTCTCGGCCAAGTGGCTTCACGGCCAGATGAGCAATACTAATTATGCTTTTTTACTCGTCTATTACACTGTTTTCCTTTCCTCCGTGGCTTGGGCCTTCTGGCGCGGAGCCGCTCGATCGGGAATTGAATTGCTAATGCTTTGCGGTATTTCTGCTCTCGCCATTCCCCTTACATCACTGCTGGCGAGTCTTGTGCCCACATTGGGGTGGACGCACGCCAGCCTTGCTACGCTGAGTGTGGACGTTACGGCGTTAATATTTGCGTTGTGCTTTTTCTATTTTGCGCGTAAAGCTTGGCATCGGGCGCATTACGGTGCTGCCGACAGCGTGTGGTCGCTGCAAAGTGAGAAGAGAGAACTCGCCGAAGGTGCCACCGTATACCGTTCAAAACCGGTGTGCGATTAGCGTGCCGTTGAAAAATTATCTGCGCTGACGGTCTTTATTCAACAAGCTGCTAGTGTCTTTTCTGTCGGTGACTTTTCCGGTGAATGCGCGTCTGCCACATTCACCGTTATGCTTCAGTTTTAATTCTCCAGTTCGTGCTGTTTTCTATATCTGGCGCGCCACCTATCGCCTGTAATTTTTTCGTGACAAGTCGGTTAATTGTCGCCTGAAACCGGCGCGCGCTAATTTTATGTATATGTTAATTAATTCTGATCAAGTTTTTGATCAACTCGATTGACAGATATCTTTTCCATGGATACAGTTGCGAACCGTTATCATTAGCATTCGTGTTTGAGTGTAATTGTATCTAGGAGGGTAAAATGAAAGTTCAGTTCGCGGAGAAAAATCGCTTCTCTATCGCGTTACCTAGTCATCCGGATTTTCTGTTTTGCTCCTCGCATCGCAGTCTTAAAGCCTATGGGCTATTTGAGAGGATATCAACGCCGGTTGAGGGCCAGGGTGGGCAATCACAGTTTACGGCAGGCCTGAACGATGCCCTAGGCAGGGCTGCGCAAAGCGGTGTGGTCGATCCCGTCGTTATCGGTGCAATTCCGTTTGATTTGAGCCAGCCCTCAAGTTTGTATATACCGTTGAATGCAGAATTCTGTAACCGGGATCGTTTGGATATTCCAAACAAGGTACCGGTCAACGAGTTATCTGTCGTTTCCAGCCGCAGTTATCCGGAGGAGCAGCGTTACAAGCAGTCTGTTCAGCAGGCTATTGCAAATTTTCAGCTGAGTGATATACGCAAGGCCGTCGTTTCCAGGGTGTTGGAATTGGAGCTGAATGATACGGTTGAAGTAGACAGTATATTTAATACTTTGGTGGACCAAAATACTTCAGGCTATCATTTTCGTGTTCCGTTGGAAGGCGGCGGTAATCTGATTGGCGTCAGTCCTGAGTTACTGGTGCGCAAAGAGGGAGAGTGTATTTACTCTAACCCCCTTGCCGGCTCCGCGAAGCGTCAGTCCGACGCACTTCGGGACAGTGAAATGGCGCAACAGCTTAGCCAGTCGGCCAAGGATCACTATGAGCACCGTCTGGTGATTGAGGAAATTGACCGCGTATTGCGACCTTTCTGCAAAGAGCTGACGGTGCCGGAAGATCCCTCGTTGTTGTCTACCGAGTCAATGTGGCATTTGTCGACCGCCATTGAAGGGCAGCTGCACAACCCGCAAACCAGCGCTTTGGCGCTGGCCTGTATGCTGCACCCAACCCCCGCTGTTTGCGGCTACCCCACCCGTCAGGCGCACAAGTTAATTAACCTCGTTGAATCATTTGACCGTGGCCTTTTTGCTGGCATGGTGGGCTGGTTGGACAGTAAGGGTAATGGCGAGTGGGTTGTAACAATTCGCTGTGGCATTGCGAGAAACAACAATATTCGATTGTTTGCCGGGGCGGGAATTGTCGAGCAATCTTGTCCTGAGGCTGAATGGGCGGAAACTCAGGCCAAGATGCAAACCATGATTAAAGCGCTTCCGTTTGCGGTGGAGCCGGCGTTATGAGCCTGGAATACACCCCTTGGCCGACAGCGACAGCGCAGTATTATCGCAAGCAGGGTTACTGGCTGGATCAGCCCCTGTCCAAGATTCTGGAAGACAGGTACCAATCGGATTCGGTCGCGCTCATTTGTGGTGAGCGAAAATTCACCTATACCGAACTCAATAATTTGTCCTCTAATCTGGCTTGGCGTCTTCATCAGCGCGGCTTTGGCGCGGGAGATACAGCGCTGGTACAGCTACCCAACGTGGCGGAATTCTATATCGTATTTTTCGCACTGTTAAAGCTGGGTGTCGCGCCAGTAAACGCCCTGTTTAGTCATCAGCGGTTGGAGTTGACGGCCTATACCAGGCAATTACAGCCCCGTCTTTTAATAGGCTCCAGTGAGCACGTTTTATTTTTCGATGGCAGATTTACACAAGAGCTGAGTGTCGAAACACCTCTGGATTCAATACTGGTTTTAGGGGCAACAGATTATGCTGAAAACCTGTTGGAGTTGATATTCGACCCGGTCGAGGGTGATGCAACCCGGCTGCCCCGTATTAACGCGGAAAACGTGGCTTTCTTTCAATTGTCGGGCGGCAGTACCGGTACGCCTAAGCTGATTCCCCGCACGCATAACGATTACGACTACAGCGTAAGGCAAAGCGCAGAGATTTGCCGTCTCTCTCCGACTTCTCGCTATCTCTGTGCATTACCTGCCGCGCACAACTTTCCTCTAAGTTCACCGGGCGCTCTGGGTGTTTTCCACTCCGGCGGAACTGTTGTAATGGCGTCTCTGCCGGAGCCTCTCGCGTGTTTCGAGCTGATTCAAAAGCATAGGGTGACGATGACGGCATTGGTTCCTTCTGCAGTAATTCTATGGCTAAACACCGCTGCAGGGCACAGGCAAAAGCTTTCCAGTTTGCAGCTTCTGCAGGTTGGAGGGGCGAACTTTGCGGAGGCGGTTGCCCGCCGGGTGCCACAAGAACTGGGTTGTAAGCTGCAGCAGGTGTTTGGGATGGCGGAGGGCCTGGTGAATTACACCCGGCTAGAAGACGATGAAAGCAGCATCTTTACTTCGCAGGGACGGCCCATGTGTGCCGACGACGAAATAAAGATTGTGGATACAAAAGACCAGCCCGTGGCGGACGGTGAAGTGGGGCAGCTGATAACGCGGGGCCCCTATACCTTTCGCGGTTACTACAACGCACCGGAGCACAATGCCCGTGTTTTCGACGGCGACGGTTTTTACTATTCCGGTGATCTGGTGCAACGCGATGGTGCTGGCAACCTGCGCGTGGTTGGGCGAGTGAAAGATCAGATTAATCGCGGCGGGGAAAAAATCGCCACGGAGGAAATCGAAAATCTTTTGCTTAGTCATCCCAGTGTTATTAACGCTGCGTTGGTGTCTGTGCCGGATCCTATCCTGGGCGAAAAAAGTTGTGCCTGTCTGGTTGCTGGCGTTGAAAAATTGCGACCGATGGTGTTTCGCAAATTTCTTCGAACCAAAGGCGTGGCTGAGTACAAGTTGCCAGATCACTTTCAGCAGTTTGAGGATTTACCTCTTACGGCAGTGGGCAAAATCGACAAAAAACGCTTACGCGAGCACGCGGCGAGACAATTTAAATTCGATTCAGGAACCTCCCAATCATGAGCATCCCATCCATACCGTCTTATTCACTCCCTGGGCCGGATGAGCTACCGGTTAACCGGGTAACGTGGCAGCCACAGAGTGATAGAGCTGTGCTGCTGGTGCACGATATGCAAAATTACTTCGCCCGTTTTTATGGCGAGGTGAATCCGCTGCTACAGCAGTTGCAAAACAATATTGCCGAAATTATAAGCTGGGCACGCAGTCAGCGTATCCCGGTGGTGTATACCGCACAGCCAGCCAACCAAACGACCGCTCAGCGCGCGCTGCTAAATCATGTTTGGGGCCCTGGTTTAACAGATGCGGACCCGGAACAGCAGAATATTGTGCCTCTTCTGCAACCCGAAAAGGGCGACACGGTATTGGTGAAGTGGCGCTATAGCGCTTTTCAGCGGAGCCATTTACAGGATCTGATGAACGAGTGGCAGCGTGACCAGCTGATTATCGTTGGTGTGTATGCCCATATTGGCTGCCTCACCACAGCGCTGGACGCGTTTATGCGTGACATTAAACCTTTTATGGTCGCGGATGCAGTAGCCGATTTTTCCGAAGAAGAGCATCACATGGCGCTTAAATACGTGGCGGGCCGATGCGGTGCGGTTATCCACAAAGAGCAGTTACTGGATTCCCTTGTTAAAAAACTGACCCGTGAAGGCTTGAAAGCAACACTGCTTGAGTTGATCGATGAAGACGAGCAGGCGTTTGACCCGGATGAAAACCTGGTCGACTACGGATTGGATTCGGTGCAGGTGATGGGGTTGATGGCCGAATGGGAGAAATTGGGGTTCACATTTCGTTTTGAAGAGCTTGCTCGAGAACCAACATTAAATGGCTGGTGGGCACTGATACAGGAAAAAATGGCCGCATGAATACAGCGGCAGATGTGCTCAACTTTAACGCAAAGGTGGTTTGGGTTACCGGCGCAGGTCGCGGTATCGGCCTTGAAGTTGCCAGGAGTTTCCACGCGCTTGGTGCCGAGGTTTACGGGTTTGATCGCGAGTTTCCCGAGGTTGAATACCCCTTTGCCACTTATTCGGTTGATCTCGCTGATCCTGAGTCAATCGCCAGCGCGTGCGGGCAGGTGCTGGCCCAGCGGGCGGGCCTGGATATATTGGTTAACGTCGCTGGTATTCTGCGAATGGGGCGACTGGAAACTTTATCGAACGAAGATTGGCAAGCGTGTCTGAACGTCAATGTCAGCGCTGTTTTCCATTTGGTTCAGCATGTGATCCCCGTGTTTAAACAGCAGGCCTCGGGCTGCATCGTGAACGTCGCTTCCAACGCGGCACATGTGCCAAGAATGGATATGGGAGCCTATTGTGCATCCAAAGCGGCGCTGCAAAGTTTAAGTCACTGTCTTGGCCTGGAGCTGGCCCAATATGGGGTGCGCTGCAACCTAGTCTCCCCCGGATCAACAGATACGCCAATGCTGCGCGATATGCTCAAGGATGAACGCGGCGTTGCGCGCACCATTGCCGGTTCTCTCGAAACCTACAAAAGCGGTATTCCTCTGAGGAAGTTGGCGAGCCCTCGCGATATTGCCAATAGTGTTGTCTTTCTGGCATCAGATCTTGCTGGTCATATTACCCTGCAGGATCTGGTGGTGGATGGCGGCGCAAGCCTGTCAGCCTGAGTTTGGTCTGACAATGGATAAGCGCGAACTTATGGGTTGCGAAGATGAACTATGTGCCAGCGATATCGGTAGCGCCCATTGGTGGCGACGGATTGAATGCGCAGGAACGCCTATAACCCGGCCGCTCGCTGGGGGGCACAGTGAAGTAACCTTTTTGTGGCGGGACCCTGGCGGAGGGGGGCGCACCTCGACGACTCGGCAGGTGTATATCGATGCATGGTCGTTAACGCCACATCCTGTAGGTGAATTCACCTGTTTAATTCACATTGATGATACCGACGTCTGGTTTTGGCGGGTTTGTGTGCCCGGCGATTGGTGCGGCAGTTATTTTTTCGTGCCCGATAACGGCGAGCATGTGGCGCCCAACGAGCTGGCCGCGAGACGGGACTGGTGGCTACAGCGGCTAGCGGATTCAGCTCAAAGCGACCCGCTCAACTTGCTTCCGGGGTATCTCGGTCTCGAGGGAAGGCCCCTCTCGCAGTTGAACCTGTCGCCTAACACAAGCGGGTTGGAGGGGGCGCAGTACGATCGGTTTTATGGCGGTGTTCGGGCCCTGCGCTGGCACAGTCGCTTGCTTGGTAACCGTCGGGATATCTGGCTGTACACCACGGGTGATGGAGCAGATTTACCGCTGGTAATTTTACTGGATGGCGGTTTTTGGGCCAAATCCATACCCATCAAAGGCGCGCTGGATTCTCTCACCCAGCGCGGATATTTGTTGCCGGCGTCCTATCTGTTGCTTGATGCCATCGATGCGAAAACCCGTTACCGGGAACTGGCCTGCAATGCCAGGTTCTGGCAGGCCCTGCAGGAGGAACTGTTGCCACGTATAACGCAGCAGCGTGGCTTTAGTCTCCACCCGAAGAAAACGCTGGTAGCGGGACAAAGTTTAGGTGGTTTGGCCGCCTGCTATGCCGGGTTGTTTTATCCCCAGTGCTTTGATGTCGTGCTTAGTCAGTCCGGTTCCTTCTGGTGGCGGGGGGAGAGCGAACCGGGTGGATCGCTGATGGAAAGGGTGGCCGGTATGGCCAACAGACACCCACTGCAGTTTTATCTGGAGGTTGGCTGCTACGAAGACACCATGCTTGATGACAACCGCGCAATGCGAGATACGTTAATTAAAGCGGGCCATCAGGTGAATTATCACGAATTTCGCGGCGGCCACGATTGGGTTTGCTGGCGCGAAGGATTATTGCGCGGCTTACAAGAACTGCTGCCGCCATCGATATTGGAAAATAAACCATGACGACGATGAATGAAGATTACGTTAACCCCTTTGACAATGAGGCTCACAGCTTTGTCGTACTGGTCAATAACGCACGGCAATACAGCCTGTGGCCGACTTTTGCTGAGCAGCCGGGGGGCTGGAATATTCAGTTTGGGCCATCGGATAGAAGCGCTTGTTTGACGTTTATTGAACGCAATTGGAAAGACGGTGTGCTCTTTCCCTCGATAGATGTAATCGCGGAGTAAGGTTATGGCCAAAAACAAGCAAGTACTACCTTTGCTGCCAAGCCAGCAGGGTATCTGGCTGGCTGATCAGGTTAGCAACGAGAAGAACGCTTATGTTATTGCCCACTACATAGAATTGAATGGTGATATCGATCAGGGTTTGCTTGGTCAGGCCATTCGCCAGGCAATGACTGAAGCCGATACGGTCACGGCTCGCTACCAGGATGGCTCGCAAACTCTACAGTCGAGGCTGGCACCAGAGCAGCTGGCCGATCCTGAGTTGGAGGATTTTAGCGCTTGCGAAAATGGTGAGCAATTGGCTCAGGAGTGGATGGCGGCGGATCTTCGTCAGCCACTGAGTTGCGACGTTGACCAGCCCTTGTATCGCCAGGTTCTTTTACGTTTGTCGGACCGGCAAGGCAGGGCGCGTTGGTTCTGGTACCAGCGTTTTCATCACATTATGCTCGATGGCTATAGCTTTACCGCGCTCACCAAACGTATTGCCGGTATCTACTCAGCTCTGCTGCGAGGGCAGGTGCCAGAATCCAGTTCCTTGTGCTCGATAGCGGAGGTGCTTGATGAGCAAGCCCGTTATCGGGACTCTGCAGCGTTTGAGCAGGATAAGCAATTCTGGCGCAGCTATTGTGCCGAACTGGCTGTACCCCAAAGTCTGACACACCGAGGGCAGGCTGAACTACTGCCCACCGCCGAGCAGTTGAGTTGTAATCTGCAGTTGCCCATAGGCGCTTTGCCAGCGTTGGAGGCGCTGGCAAAGGGGCATCGGCTGAGCGTGCCCGAGCTGCTGATGAGTGCAGTGGTGCTTTACCTTTATCGTCTTACCGGTGTCGCCCGGCAGGTGGTCGGCCTGCCGTTTATGCGGCGTATGGGGTCGGTTGCTATCAGTTCCTCTGCTCCTGTTGTAACCGTGTTACCTCTGGGGCTGGAAGTCGAACCTGATTGCCATTGGCTGGCGTTTGCCGCCAAACTGAAACAGGAATTGAAAAGCCTGCGTAAACACAGTCGTTACGATGCTGAGTGGATTCAGCGGGACCAGCAGCTTGTTGGTTCTGGGCGACGTCTTTACGGGCCGCTTATCAACTACAAAATGTTCGATTACAACCTGGATTTTGGCGGCGTAACCGGAATTACCCACCACCTCGCGGCCGGGCCCATTGATGATTTCGAGTTTGGCTTGATGATCCATGGCGAGCGGGTGCATATCGAATTGCGCGCAGATGCCCGTCTCTACGCCGATAAGGAGCTGGATCAACACTCAGAACGCTTGCAGTTTTGGATGGCCTCGCTACTTAGAAATCCAGAGAGCGCCGTGCGGAACCTTCCGATAGTCAATGATCAGGAGCGAGAACGTCTACAGACGTGGGGTAGAGGTAAACGGCTCGCCGGGCCAGAGCGCGCGCGCAATATTCTCGACTTGCTGTTCGCCCGTGCCGAGCAGCAGCCTGATGATACCGCCTTGGTTATGGGAGCCGAACAATTAAGTCTTAGTCAGTTATGCGGCAGGGTCAATCAGCTCAGCCGCTGGCTGTTGTCCTCTGGGGCTCAAATCGGTGTACCTGTGGCTGTGGCGCTACCGCGATCAATCGATGCGGTTTGCGCAATGTTGGCGACACTGAATTGCGGCGCCAGCTGGCTGCCCATCGATCTGGATTATCCGGTCGAGCGCATTAACAGTATGCTGACACAAGCGCGGCCGAGCCTGCTGCTTAGTCATTCCGATATTCGACTGGCCAATACGGCGGTTCCCCGGTTAAATCTGAATACGCCCGAGGTTTCAGCCGAGCTGGCATCCTTAGGCCAAGGCCTGCTGAGTCTAGCCGAGCGCCCTCGTCAACCCCAGAGTGATGATCCTGCCTACATCATTTTCACTTCCGGTAGTACAGGGCAGCCAAAAGGTGTGTTGGTAAGTCACTCGTCCCTGTTAAACCTGCTGCTTTCTCACCGAGAGCAGATCTATCAACCCCTTATTGATCAGATACACAATGAAGAGGGCCGTCGAGTGCGGGCCGCACACACACATTCTCTGGCTTTCGATTCTTCCTGGGCACAACTGCTGTGGTTACTGTTGGGGCAGGAACTGCATATTTTCGGCGACGAGCTGAGACGTGATGCCTTCGCCATGGTGGAGCAAGTACAACAGTATGGCATTGATGCGCTGGACCTGCCGCCGTCTATCTGTGCGGCCATGCTGAATAATAGTTTGATGGATTTTCCCGGCCACAGCCCGAGGTTGATCGCTATTGGTGGTGAGGCGGCACCGGCAGCATTGTGGCAACAATTGCGGCAGTGGCCGAAATTAAATACTTATAACCTTTACGGACCCACGGAATATACGGTAGACACCCTGTGTGCGGAAGTATCGGCAAACCCTGCGGCCGTTGTTGGTCGGCCCATCGCGAATACCCAGGTTTATGTATTGGATGATTGGCTTCAGCCGGTAGCTGCTGGTGCCGTGGGTGAACTCTATATTGCCGGTGAAGGGCTGGCTTTGGGGTATCTTGGACGCAGCGATCTTAGTGCCGCCCGCTTTGTTGCTAACCCTTTCAGCAAGGGGCAGCGCATGTACCGTAGCGGTGATTTGGTGCGTTGGAATACAGAGGGACAGCTGTTGTTTCTGGGGCGCGGTGACGATCAAGTAAAAGTGCGTGGTTACCGTGTTGAACTGGCAGAAGTCGAAAACGCGCTGTCGCTGTTGCCCGAAGTAGAGGCAGCCACGGTGGTGGCTGAGGCACAGAATAACAGCTATCGGCTGCTGGCTTACTGCGCTGTGCCGAATTTGGACGCTACCTTGAGCGACAGCCTGGCGGCAAGTTTTCTGCAGAGCCTGCAACAGACTTTGCCGGACTATATGGTGCCAGCCTCACTTACGCTGGTGAATACTCTCCCACGCACCTCCAATGGCAAAATCGATAAAAAGGCACTGCCTAAATCTAGATTTATGGTTAAAGAAAAAGTAGCGCCGGAGGGGCTGAGTGAGCGCAACCTGTGTGGCGCAATGGGAGAGGCGTTGGGGTTGGATAATGTTGGTGCAGAGGACGATTTTTTCGATGTTGGTGGCGACAGTATCCTGGCCATAGGGTTGTGTACCAGCCTGCGTAAAATGGGTTTTTTCCTGCGCCCCAGCGACGTTTTCTCGGCTCGAACGCCACGCGCTATGGCGCTGTTGCTGGCGCCTATCAGTACAGAAGTGAAGGCTGACGATGAAGAGCAAGGCTTACCGTTAAGTAATATGGATCGCCAATCGCTGGAGCTTCGTCACGGTGCGTTCCGCGCTGTAGCGCCGATCCTACCGCTGCAAAGGGGGATGCTTTTTCTCGCGCAGCTTGGTGACGAGGCCGCGGGCTATAACGCTTACACCCGAATGAGCTTTTATGGCGCTCTGGACAGCGAGCGTTTATGCCGGGCTCTTGATTGTGTGGTCAGCCGTCACCCACAACTGGCGGGCCTGTTTGATTTGGATACTGCCGATAAACCCGCGTTCTTGCTGCCACCCGAAGGTCCTCTGGATTGGCCCTGTCAGGTACTGGATTTAAGTGCGTTGGAAGGCACACAACAAGCGCTTCGTGCTGCGGAAATAGAAGCGGAGATGCTGAGCGCACCGCAACACACAGATCGCTTTGGCGGTATGTTAAACGCCTGCCTTCTGAGGTTTGGCGCGCAACACTATTCTCTGCTGATGGTGGTTCATCACCTGGTCGTGGACGGTTGGTCCACGCCTCTGATATTGGCAGATTTACTGAAGGCTTACAGCGGTAATGCGTACCCAGAAGCCGTTTCAGACAGCGGCTATTCCAGAGTATTACAGCATTTGTGCAGTCGCGACTTAAGTTCCAGTCGGGACCTTTGGCAGGATCACCTAAAGGGGGTAAAACCTTGCGTACTGTTTGGCAGCCAGGAAATCCATATGCACGTTGAAGAGGCTGAATTGCTGCTTGATGCCGAATTCAGCGCGCGCCTGCAAGCGGAAATTCGCGCACGTGGGCTCACGCTGAACCTCGTGATGCAGGGTATCTGGGGCCTGCTCTTGTCTGCCATGAGCGGGCGCGATCAAGTGGTGTTTGGGATTCCTGTTTCGGGCCGTACGGCGGCGGTCGAGAGCATTGAAGAGCAGGTGGGGTTATTTCTGAATACCATTCCAGTGGCGCTGGAGATCAAGGCTGATCAGACCATGTGGCAGCAGCTACAGGCTCTGCAACCCAAGCATATGGAGCTGTTGGAAAACGATGGATTGGGCCTGGCCGAAATACAGCAATTGGCGGGGGGCGAAACCCTGTTCGACAGTTTGTTGGTCGTCGAAAATTACCCGGACAGCGCCTATTTGGGGTACGACCTGGATGGCGTGCGCATTGGCGACATTCACAATCGTGGGTACAGCCATTACCCATTGGCGTTGCTGGTTATTCCTGGTGAGCGCATTCGCTTGCTGGTAGAGAATCGCGGTGCTGTTCAGCAACCTGAGCAGTTGGCTCGTCGGATCGAACAATTTCTGCAAACGATGTTGCTTGATCCATGTAGGAAGTTGGCGCATTACGCCTTGCAAACACCTGAGGAAACGGTGTTCTTGCGGGCAGTTAACCAGACCAAACGCAGCTTGCCTGAGCTGAGCTTACGCAGTCTCCTGCGCGACCAAGCAGCGCGCTCTCCGTCGGCTCCGGCGCTTGCCGATGCTAATCACGCCTTAAGCTATAACGAACTGCGCTACCAGGTTCAGTGTTTGGCAGAAGATTTACGTAATAGTGGCGTTGCGCGTGGCGATATCGTCGCGGTGGCGCTTCCTCGCTCTGCGCGTTTGAGCGTTGCGATTCTTGCCACTATTGAAGCCGGTGCTGCTTACCTGCCGCTGGATATTGGCTATCCCGATGAACGCTTACATTTTATGCTCGAAGACGCTGCCCCGCGGCTGCTAATAACCGATACCGGGAACCGGCAGCGGTTCGCTGCAAACGGCAAGGTGCTCTGCTTCGATAGTTTTTTTGAATCGGGGCGTCAGCCACCACTGTTGGAGACAGATCTGACGGCCGATGACCCGGCTTATATTATTTACACGTCGGGTACCACCGGTCGTCCGAAGGGGGTGTTGATCTCTCATCGGGCCATCGTTAACCGCATTGAGTGGATGCAGCACCAATACCCGCTGGCGAGCGATGATGTGATTCTGCAGAAAACCCCCTGTAGTTTCGATGTGTCGGTGTGGGAATTTTTCTGGGCGTATCTGGTGGGGGCGAAGTTGGTTATGGCGGAGCCCGAGGCACACCGTGACCCGTTAGCCTTGCGTGATTGTGTCGACCAGTTTTCCGTAACCACCATGCACTTTGTGCCTTCCATGCTCGCAATTTTCTGCAGCAGCTTGTCATCTCTGTATAAAAACGACGGCCAGCTGTGTAGCAGCCTGCGCCGAGTTTTTTGCAGTGGTGAGGCATTGGGTAAGAATCTGGCGGGTGATTTTGGCCAGCTGTTCGATGCCGAGTTGCACAACCTCTATGGGCCAACCGAGGCTGCCGTAGATGTCACTTATAGGCCCGCATTTGGTGATTTATCTGAAGGTGGGAGCGGTGTTCCGATTGGCCTCCCAGTGTGGAATACGCAATTATGGGTGCTCGACCAGTACTTGCGCCCGGTGCTCGTCGGAGCGTGTGGGGAACTGTATTTGAGCGGGGTACAACTGGCCCTGGGTTATCTTGGGCGCGCTTCGCTTAGCGCCACCCGTTTTGTCGCGAACCCTTTCGATATAGGACAGCGAATGTATCGCACGGGCGATATTGTGCGCTGGTTGCCGAGCGGCAACGTGGAGTATCTGGGTCGGGCCGATGATCAGTTGAAAATTCGTGGTCAGCGTATAGAGCTGGGTGAAATTGAATCGTTGATCAAACAACAACCCGAGGTGGCCGATGCCGTGGTTCACGCGCGGGTGCTTGGTGGTTCATCGGCAGCGGGCAGCGGCGTCGATGAACGCCAGTTGGTGGCGTATATTGTGCTGGCTGACGGCGCCAGCTTCAGTGCTGAAACTCTTAAAGCCCAGCTGCAACTAGAGTTAACTCCGGCGA
This sequence comes from Teredinibacter haidensis, assembly GCF_014211975.1. NCBI lineage: Bacteria > Pseudomonadati > Pseudomonadota > Gammaproteobacteria > Cellvibrionales > Cellvibrionaceae > Teredinibacter > Teredinibacter haidensis. Next base: position 1,770,241 of record NZ_CP060084.1, on the reverse strand, counting down.
TGGTTCCCACCGCCTTTGTGGAAATCGAGAGTCTTCCCTTAAGTCCCAACGGCAAACTTGATCGCAAGGCATTACCTGCGCCGAAAATATCGGCAGGCTTGCCACAGCAGGGCACTCGGAGACTCCCTGCACGTGGTCTGGAAAGCCGATTGGCAGCGATATTTGAGCGCGTTTTGGGCATTGACAATATTCACGCCGACGACGATTTTTTTGCGATTGGCGGTCACTCGCTAATGGCGATGACGCTAGCGGTGGAAATTCGCAAGGAATTGGAACGACCGGTGGCAGTAGGGCAGATTATGGTGACGCCCACTGTTGAAAAACTGGCGGTTCACCTGTTTAGCGAGCGTGTTGTGAACGAGCAGGGGAGTGATGGCTTTAACCCCGTTATTCAACTGCGTGGTGGTAGCGAATCCCCTCTAATTTGCGTTTACCCAGGTTCCGGTTTTGCGTGGCAATACAGTGTGCTATCTCGCTACTTGGAAATTGACATGCCCATTATTGGCCTGCAATCACCCAGGCCAAAAGGGCTTATTGCCACCAGCGCGAGTATGGATGAGCTTATCGACAGACAGTTGGAAGTCCTGCGGCAGGTACAGTCCTCGGGCCCCTATTACCTGCTGGGCTATTCGCTTGGTGGAACCATCGCTTACGGTTTGGCGGTACGCTTGCGGGAGCAGGGCGAGGAGGTAGATTTTCTCGGCTTGCTTGATACCTACCCGGCAGAAGTCCACGACTGGTCTGACCTCGACAACGCTGAAGCAGATGTTGGCGCCGAGCGTGAACAACAGCAGGTACTGAATCAGGCTATGAACGATGATCAGGCGGACAGTCAGTTACAACGCGAACGCGAAGCCATGCTTGAGCAGATTTTCGCCAACTACAAAGACGCAGTAGATTTACTGGCGAAAGCGAAGACGCCTCGTTACGACGGGCCAGTAACCGTATTTGTTGCCGAAAAATCGCGGCCAGATTACATCCATCCGAGGGAGAGTTGGCTGCCCTATGCTCATCACCTGCAACTGCACCATCTGGTTGATTGCGAACACCAGGATCTTATGTCGCCCGACTCGCTTCGAACCCTTGGGCCTTTAATTCATAAGTTGCTTGTCGATGCACGTAGCAGCAGAGCCGGTCACCTGCCCGCACTGGCCGAAATTTAGGAGTTTAACCATGAACAACTCACCGTTTGTAGATTTCAGCCTGTTGAAATCGAACCGTTATTTTCGCACGGTATTTATCGCCCGCACCCTTTCTCTTATCGGTTTGGGCATGCTCGCCGTGGCGCTACCCATGCAGGTCTACGAGTTGACGGGCGACAGTTTTCAGGTGGGGCTGGTGATGGCCTGCGACGGTCTTGGCCTTTTTGTTGGCCTGCTTTACGGTGGGGTATTGGCCGATCGGTACGACCGGAAAAAATTGATTTTGCTGGCTCGCGGAATTTGCGGACTGGGGTACCTAGGTTTAGCGCTCAACGCATTGTTACCGGAGCCCTCGCTCACTGCTATTTACCTGTTGTCCCTATGGGATGGATTATTCGGAGCCCTTGGGGTTACTGCGCTTCTGGCCTGCATGCCGCATATTGTTGGGCGAGAAAAACTGATGCAGGCGCGTGCTATTAGCATGGTATCCATGCGGCTTGCGACCGTAATAACACCGGCCGTGGGCGGGGTGATTATCGCCAACGCCGGTGTGCATTGGAATTACCTGATTGCGGCCTTTGGTACAGGATTAACCTTACTGCCATTGCTTAGCTTGCCAGCAATGAAACCCCCGGTATTGGCGGTGCGGAACCCTTTATTAGAGCTACTGGACGGCCTTAACTTCGTATTGCACAACAAGGTGGTCGGCAGTGTGGTGGCTATTGGCACATTAGTTACGTTCACTACCGCTATTCGCGTGCTATTCCCTGCGCTAGTAGACGAAAGTTTTGGCGGCGGCGCTTTCGAGTTGGGCTTAATGTATTCAGCCGTGCCGCTGGGAGCTTGTCTTGGTGCACTCATCAGCGCTTGGGCCAATCACCTTCGGCAGCCAGGGCAGGTGATGATGCTGGTATGCATGGCCGTGTTCGTCTGTATTACACTTTTGGGCCTGACGCCAAATCTATGGTTGGCACTGCCGATACTGGTGTTGTTTGGGTATCTTGTATCTATCGCATCATTACTGCAGTACACCTTGGTACAAGGACACACTCCCGATATTTATCTAGGTCGCATAAACGGGTTGTGGACTGCTCAGGACGCATGTGGTGATTCGCTTGGTACCTTTGGGATTGGTGTTCTGGGTAAATTTTTACCGGCTTTAGGCAGTATTTTTACACTGGGAGCGGGGTCGCTGCTAGTTGGCCTGTCGCTACTGGGAATATGCAAAACCGTACGCAACGCTCCGCTAAATAATCCTGAACTAATGACTGATTCAACGGCCGCTGCTGATTAGGGTTAGATCAAGTTAACCACAATTTAGGCGCGATTTTCCTTGCTATTTCTCTAGATATAATAATAATACGAACGATTCGCATACGCATGTAGTGGGTGTGAATCGTTTAATGGGATTTATTTGGGGATTCAATACATGAAATTTAACAAGCTATTACTTTCATCAGTCATTGCCGGTATGACTACCGCTTCTATGGGCTCAGTTGCCGCTGAAGATGGCAATGAGCGACTCGAAGTTATGGTGGTTACCGCCTCCATGACGGAGAAAACCACGCAAACCGCACCGGCCTTTACTAGCGTGATTACCGCAGAGGATATTACCGCTACACCTATCAACGGGCTACCGGAGTTGTTGAAAGAAACCGTAGGTGTGAATAATTTTACCGATGCTAGCGGTCGCGACCAGCTGCAGTTACGTGGTTTGGGTGGTAATTACACATTGGTACTGGTGAATGGAAAGCGTGTATCTTCTTCCAGCGCGTTGTGGCGTGGTGGTGATTTTGACCTGAACTCGATTCCCTTGAATAGCATTAAACAGGTGGAAGTAGTACGCGGCCCAATGTCGTCACTCTACGGTGCTGATGCAATTGGTGGTGTGATTAACGTTATTACTAAAGCGCCTGTGGATGAGTGGCAGGGTGTTATCAGCGGTGAATACCAATCGGTTATGTCTGGTGATGGTGGCAACCAGGTACGTGCGGGTGTTTCCTCGCAGGGTGGTTTGACTGATACTTTGCATTTGTCTGTTTCCGCAGAGGCCTATGATCGCGATGCTTGGTATTCGGACGACAGTGAAATCTCAGCGCCCAAGCTTGAAAAGAAAAAAGCACAGAATCTCTTCACGACATTGCGCTGGCAGTTGGCTGAAAACCAAAGCCTCGATTTCGACCTTGGATACAACAAAGACGATCGTCCTCATAGTATCTACTATGCGTCTGGAGACTTGGTTGACTACCGCGAGCAGGAAATATCGCGCAGCACCTTGGGCGTAACTCACATGGGAGATTGGGGCTGGGGTAATAGCACCGTTCAATTACAGCAGGAAGATGGCACGATTGATGACTTTAATTCTCGTTACGATGCACCGGCACAACGTGAGCTGAATGAAAAAAACACTTACTTAAAGGGTTACCTCAATACTAAGCTGGGCAACAGCAATTACATTACTGCTGGCCTTGATTACCGCGAGCAGATCGTGTCCGACAACGTGAGCTACCAAGATACCGGTGAAGTCTCCATCACCGACTCCGCTGTGTTTGCTCAAGATGAAATCAGTATTGGCGATAGTTTCACCCTGACGTTGGGTGGACGTATGGATGACAACGAATTTTTCGGTAGCCACTTTACGCCGCGTGCTTATGTTGTGTATCAGTTGAATGATGCGATAACCTTGAAAGGTGGTGTCAGCGAAGCCTTTAAAGCGCCGCAGGCATACCAGTTGAGTGAGGAATACCGCATTATCAGTTGTGGCGGTAGCTGCTTCCTGAGCGGCAATCCAGATTTAGATCCAGAAACCAGCACGAACGTTGAATTTGGTATTGCCGTTAGTCAAAGCGATTGGAATTTAACTGCGGTGATTTTCCAAAACGAAGTAACCGACATGATATCGGCAACTTACGATGCGGAAGCTAACCAGCGCAATTGGGAAAATATCGACAAAGTGGAAACCTCCGGGTTGGAGTTGGAAGGTACCTACAGCGTTAATGACAAACTGCAACTCAGCGGGAATTACACCAAGCTGGAGACTGAAGACAGTGCTGGCGAAAAACTGGAAAATCGTCCTGAACAGATTGCCCACCTTAAATTGGATTGGCAGGCTCTTGATGCAGTAAAGGCGTCCTTGAGTATCAATTATACCGGCGAGCAAGTGACCTACGTCTGGCCGGATTACCTGACTCTGCCGAGCTATACTCGTGCTGACCTGGGCTTTTCCAGTGTGTTAAGTGAAAGTTTCACCTTGCGGTACGGTATTAAAAACCTGACCGATGTGAAACTGCACGAGGAAGATGACAACTTTGATACTTACGAGCTGGGCCGCAATGTGTACCTGAGTGCTTCCTACACGTTCTAGTTAATCGCTTCACCCAACAATGCCCGCACTGTCTGTAGACGGGCGGGCATTTTTTTTGTTCACGCCAAGGGTTACAGGCGACCTCTAAAAACCTACCTATTTCTACACCGGTCGATCAATGCTAGCGACCTAAAGACAATTTAGTCGTAAACTCTCGAAAGCGCTGGGAAGGGGTTAACTACATTCGCAAAGCGATGTAATCGTTTGGTGAGAGTGATGACGTCGACAGCGGAAGAGGAAGGGCAACCTTTTTGAATGAGAGTATAAATTGGGACAATACGTTTGGAGACTGGCGGCTCTAGCCGACAGCGTAAATATTGTTATAAGTGTCACTGTAGACAATCATTTAAAATATAACCCTATTTGAGTTAATCACATTCGTAATGAGGTAGGTGATGAAGGAAATAGAAACACTTGATAGCAAGGTGGTATATCAAAACAAGTGGATGAAAGTTCGTGAGGACAGGATAAAAAGGTTAAGTGGCTCTGAGGGTATATTTGGTGTTATTGAAAAACCGGATTTTGTCGTTATCATCCCAATTCAAGATGGTTTCGTTCATATTGTGGAGCAGTATCGCTACCCTGTAGAAAAGCGCTTTTGGGAGTTTCCCCAAGGTTCGTGGGAGGATGATCCTGAGGTTGACCACGCCTTATTGGCGGCAGGCGAATTACAGGAGGAGACCGGCCTAGTATCGAAAGATATGATGTATTTGGGGCATCAATATTTAGCCTATGGCTATTCTAACCAGGGGTATCATATCTACGTTGCCAGGGATTTGGAATTTACGTCTACCCATTTGGATACGGAAGAGGAGGGGCTGATTACGAAGAAAGTCAGCGTTCATGAGTTTGAAAAAATGATATTGTCTGGCCTTATAAAGGACGCTACAACCGTTAATGCTTATGGTCTGGCAAAGCTAAAGGGTGCAATTTAAGCAATAGTATTTCAATGCGTTAGACATTAGGCCCTGTTACGCGTAATTCAACTGAGAGCCGTAAAGCCACGTCGTTTACCCTTATGTCGATTCTCAGGAGAGAAAAATGCATGCACATTACTTACAACACGTTCCTTTCGAAGGTTTAGGCAGTGTTGAAGCTTGGCTGCTATCGGCTGGTTATGAAATTACGTGTACGAAACTGTATGAATCTTCAGATTTACCAAAAGTGGACGATGTTGACCTGCTTCTAGTGATGGGCGGGCCCATGAGTGTTAACGACGAGAAACAGTACCCCTGGCTTGTAACTGAAAAGGCGTTCATACGTTACTTTATCGAATCGGGTAGAGCAACGTTGGGGGTTTGTTTGGGCGCACAACTTATCGCAAACGCTCTGGGTGCTGAGGTATATCCAAACGCAAAACAGGAAATTGGTTGGTTTCCTATTCGTGCAACGTCATCATTGCGTCATTCAGCCTTTAAATTCCCCGTAGAGGCCGAGGTATTTCATTGGCATGGTGAAACGTTTAGCTTGCCTCCAGAGGCGATCCACATCGCGGAAAGTGTGGGTTGTAAAAACCAGGCTTTCCAAATAGGCCATCATGTTATTGGCTTACAATTCCACCTTGAAACAACGCCGACGTCAACTCAGGCAATGGTAGTAAATTGCGGTAACGAATTGGTTCCCTCTGAATATATTCAGACAGAAAATGAAATTTTACATGGAAGAGAGGGGCGATACCGCGAAGTAAATGATTTAATGAACAATGTGCTCGAATATCTACACTTGTGGCAAAAATAGCAAAGAGTTTGTAAGTTACTATAGAGCCTCTCGGCGATAGTAGTGGATAATGTGAATGAGTTCGTTATGTTTTTGGTGAAATGTAAGGTTAAATGATTGAAAGAAAAAGGCTGCGAAAGCAGCCTTTTGTTCATCATCTCTTTATTTTGAAATAATGGCCTGCTGTCCTGAAATAGGATAGAACTTAGCTCTCGTTTTGTGTGCTTTGGCCGGGCGTCTGTCAACCTTGTAATCGATCCATTCCCGGCATTCCATGCCAGTAGCCGTTACAATTTTCATCTATAAGCGATTGCGGTTTTTCTCCTGTCTGATTTTCCTTGAATGCATCCAGCCAGGAGAAGGTATTTTCCTGCTGTGGACTGATACGTACAATATCTATAATGCCTGCCATATCGCAAAGATCATTCACTAGGTTGTAGCAATTGCCCGAAAGGGTTTGAATGCCATTGAGCACAAAGAGGGTTTGATCTTCCTGGCTTTTGACTTTTCTTCCTTCTGGGTAATGGATGCAACAGGTTTCGCACTTATCTTTAGGTTTGTTTTCAGATCGAGCGGTAAAACAGCGGGCAGATGCGGCGAGAGGAATATGGCCAAATGCAAAGAGTTCGGTTTGGTATTGGCTGCGTTTCCCTGCAATGTGCGAGTGTTGAGTCAGCTCGCTAATCCAGGTTTTATTGATTTCCGCGGGTATAACCCAGCGCTGCATTCCTTGGGATAGTAAAAAGTCGAGGCTGTATGGGTTGTAACAATTAAGTGCGGTACCGGCGATGAAGGGCAGTTTTTGTTCACTTAAGAAACCAATAGCTCCCATATCGTTGGCTTCGATTAAAAAGTCACCATTTTCACAATAGCGCTTAAGCTGTCTAACATCAGCGGGAGATTCCAGTAATGTCATGGTTGATAACACCACCTGCTTGCCCGCTTCGCGCAATTCGTGGCCTATTTGAAGGTAATCATCCAACGATATCTCTTTTCGCTTAGCGCACACCGTTTCGCCAAGATAAATAATATCGGCGCTGGAGTCGGCGGCTTGTTGATAAAAGCGCTTAACGATGTTTTTCGGCCAGTAATACAAAATAGGGCCAAGGGAAAATTTCACAGGTTTTGTCTCTCTCGAAGATTATATGCTATTGCCACTGACGCTCGTAAGCGCCCAGGGTTGTTTGGCAGCCTTCAGACAAGCTGGTAAGCGTGCTTTGCCAGTTTTCTTTTACTGAAAATTGCGTAGGTGATTGTTTGACCGAGTCAATAGCCTCTCGCCACACTTTCGTGACTTGCCCAACATAGGCAGGGCTGCGTTGGCGCCCTTCAATTTTCACCGAACGAATCCCGATGGCCAGGAGGTGTGGCAGGAGATCGAGTGTGTTCAAGCTCGTAGGTTCTTCTAGTGCGTGGTAGAGCTTGCCATCTACATTAAAGCGCCCCTTGCACAGAGTGGGATAACCCGCGTTCTCGTTGATTTGATAAGTATCGATCAGTACATTATTCAGCCGCGACTCCAGGCCTTTCGGTGTTTCTTGCCAGCGTACATATTTCGCTGGGGAGCAGGCGCCTACAGTATTCGGTGATTCGCCAGTTAAATATGAACTAAGGTAACAACGTCCTTCGGCCATAATACAGAGGCTGCCAAAGGCAAAAACCTCTAGGGGGGTTGTACAAGTCTCAGACAGTTTTTCTACCTGCTGAAATGACAGTACTCTGGGAAGAATCACGCGGGTGATATTGAATTCACGGTGGTACAAATCGATAGCGGCGCTATTGGTTGCCGAGGCCTGAACAGAAAGATGAATTTCCGTATCTGGGTACTGTCGCGCGGTGTAATTTAACAGGCCCATATCTGCAAGTATCAGCGCGTCGGCGCCACTTTGTATGGCCATGTCTACGGCGTCGGTCCAGACTTTCCAGTTATTGGGATGGGCGAAAGTATTTATGGCGACATACAGTTTTCGCTTGTACTGGTGGGCGAACTGGCAGGCCTGTAATAATTGGGTTTGGGTAAAATTCAAACCAGAAAAATGGCGAGCGTTAGTTTCGTCTTTAAGACCAACGTAAACGGCATCTGCACCGTTTTTAATGGCGATTTTTAATGCAGGCATATTGCCCGCTGGGCACAGTAATTCCATGGCGTGATTAGTATTTGCTTTAATTAATTGTGGAGCCGCATAATAGCGCGCGTTCGAAAGATTTTACGTTTAATGTCCAAGGCAAAATTGAGTTATGTCATATCAACAACGGTTTACTGAAAAAGCTATTGATACCACTCCATTGGTGGTATCAAAATTGCTGCGTATCACGCCCCTCTGGGCTATGCATCGCGCAATCGAGAGCGCATTAAATCAGCTTTTTAGGCAAGCCATTGACGATAAGGAGCTGGACTTTTTCCAGCATAAAATTCTTTATATTAGCGTTGACGACATCGCATTGAATTTTTATCTCAGTTATGCGGGAGGGCGTTTTAAAGTTTTGAAAAATGCCGACCGGAGCGATGTTCAATTTACTGGAAACAGCCACTATTTCTTTTTAATGGCCACTCAAAAAACTGACCCGGATATGTTGTTTTTTCGCCGAAAACTATGCGTTACGGGCGATACAGATCTGGGGTTGGCGATCAAGAATTTTCTCGCGTGTCAGGAGCTTTCCCAGCAGTTACCTTCAAAACTCTATTCTCTGCTCGATTACTTAGCGGATGAAGTGCAGGCTCACAAGGTTTAATGCCTATTTTTTTGGTAATACTCTAGGTCTCTAGCCACTTTAAATCGATTGCGGCGCTTGTTTCGTTCTCCCAGAGCTATTCTCTGGAATATTTACTCTTCTGTTTTATACTTCAGTTGATCAATTTCCACTCGCTACCAATAGTTAAATTCTATCGGGGTTGTGGGTGCGATTATTTTGGGCTTTCGGGAGGTGTTCCAATGGCTATCGCTTGGACTGCAGAATTAGAGCTGGGTATTCCTGTTATCGACTCTCAGCATCAACGGATTGTTGACTATATCAACACGGTTTCCGATGCTCACAAGAGCCATCGCACGAACGACGTCTTTTCGGTTCTGGATGAGCTGGTGGATTATACGCTTTCGCATTTCGCTTTTGAGGAAAGCCTAATGGAGGAGTCTGGCTACCCATTTTTAAATGCTCATAAAAAAGTACACCGTTTATTTGCTCGGCGAGTGGCCAGTTTTCAACAGCGAGCGAAAGCCGGCGATGATATTACGGAAGAGTTACTTCACGTGTTGAAAGCCTGGTTGGTTAATCATATTAAATGTGATGATCGGGATTATTCGGCAGTTGTTAAAGCGAATATGATAGAGGCTACGCGACGAACCAAAGCAAAACAGGGCAGTTGGTTTAATCGACTGTTTGGTTAAATATCGGAGGTTACTGGCTTATGATCACTTGGTCGGAACAGTATGAGATAGGTATTCCTGTTATTGATGGCCAGCATCAACGCATTGTTGGTTATATTAATCAGGTGGAAGAACTGAAGGATAACCCGAACAATCAGAGCGAACTCGCTGAAGTTCTGGCCATGCTGGTCGACTATACTTGGTCGCATTTCGAATTTGAAGAAGCGTTGATGGAAGAGTCCAGCTATCCTGATCTGGCTGAGCATCAGGTGACCCATCATGCGTTTAAAAACCAAATTGAGGCCTTATACAGACGATTTAAGTCTGGAGAAAATGTCGCACCGTTGCTGGCAGATATATTGCTAAATTGGTTGCTGGAGCATATTCAAGAGGACGACGCCAGCTACTGTGATTGTGTAAAAAAGAACATTTTAGGTCGGCAGGATAAGCATAACGAAAGCTGGATTCAACAGGCAACGGCGAAATATTTCGGCCTTTCCTAAGTGGTTTTAAATGTCCTTTCAGGGAGCTCTAACCTATATTTTCGCTCCTTTGTCTCTATCTATTCCCCCAAATATAGACGCTGGGTGCCTTCACTTTCTATGGCGGCCATTTAAACTGTTAATATTATGGGTGAACCCACTTTCTGGATAGAGCGCGAAACATGGCACAAGATCTACAACACTTTATTCCTTTTACGCGCCACGATTTACTGGCAATGTGCCTACAGAGTTCAGGTGTATCTAAATATCAAAAAAACGATATTGTACGTATAGCCGGATTACTACAAAAGTTGTTTCACTCGGAGTTTTATCAAACGCAGAATGAGCTTACGCTGGCTTATGAGCCTTTTGATCCCGATTTGGATACACGGCAACCGTTTTTAGATGTAAGCGTAAGAGAAACCTCTGGTGAGTTTAAGCAGAAGCTCGAAAGAGTTTTAGAGCAGGGCAATTTTATTCGTTTAACGAAGGTTGATCTTGAAGCGGCTTTATCTGAGTCCTCTCTTTTTAAAATTCGCCTGCATATCGATTTTGATGAATTTGAAGAGGTGTTGGTTTATTGTCGTGGTATCTCGATAAAGACAGAAGTTATTCCCGAATTACTTGGCCTTCGAAAACGTGAGATCGAATTCACCAATTACGACAGGGTGGTGCTTTATCTGCGGTTTAAAGATACTGCCTCGCTTGGAAAAAATGTCGAACTGCTTGGTCGTTCTCGTAAAACGCTATTAAAGTTATTTCGCAACGTGCCCAAAGCCGATTTGGAAATGCTATTTCCCAATACGCGCATCGGTATGCGTCTGTTGGATAAGCTGTTGATAGGTATTCCTGCATTAGTCAGTGGCGGAGTAGTGCTTACTACCAAACTGGGGGCCACGCTTGTTCTTTTGAGCGGTGTTCTAGGGTTTTGGTTGGGTTTACATAATACACCTGTTGCGCTGGACTCCGCCGCTTTACTTGCTTTGGCTGCAGGTGTGGGCGCTGTTGCCGGCTATTTATGGAAACAGTTTAATAGCTTTAAAAATCGAAAGTTGCGTTTCAGTCAGGCACTGACACAGAACCTCTATTTTAAATCGCTGGATAACAACGCAGGAGTCTTTTATCGCTTAATAGCGGATGCGGAAGATGAGGAGTTTAAAGAGACTTTTCTGGCTTGGTTTTTTCTTTCAATTTGTCGTAACGGATTAACGCAAGATAATCTTGATAGGGATATCGAACAGTGGTTTCAGGATAAATGGCAGACAGAAATAGATTTTGAGGTAGAAGACGGTCTTAAAAAGCTGGAGAGGCTGGGACTCGCCCGTTGTGAAAACGGTGTATGGAAGGCGTTGTCTATTGGTGAGGCTCTATTGACAGTTGAGTCTGAAATTGTGAGGGGAATTAAAGGGTAGGCGCAAAACCAATCTTTACGTGCTCGTATTGGTTGTGCTTCGCGATATTTATATCTTAAGGGCCGATTTGTATCGGATCTATTAAATGCCTAGGCCAGATAGTAGTTCTTTGAGGCTTTCGCTTAAGAGTTTACCTGCAGTATCAATAACAAGTCTCTCTTTTGTCCAAGAATGATACTCCCTGTTTTCTATGTCCTCCCATTTGGGTGGGCTGAGTCCAGCTACTGTATTTGCTCGGGTTTTTACGCGTCGCTTGTGTTCGGATACATCCGAACAAATCACTTCGATATTTACAATGTTTGCATTTGACAGCAAAGCCGCTTCATTCCATTCTGACCGAGTTAGCTCAATGGGATTACAGGAGTCGGCAATAACAGAGACGCCTACCTTTAGGTTATCCGTGGCAATTCGATAAGACAGGCGATAACCTTCGCCCTTGACTTCGGTATGGCAGAGATCCCTCAAGCCTTGTTCAATAGTATCAATTCTTAAGTAGGTAAAACCTGTAACCTGAGATAGCGCTTGAGCAAGCGTAGATTTTCCCGATCCTGGCAGTCCAGAGAAGCTATATAACGTTGGCTTATTCATTCTAAAGGCCCGCTTTAGATAAAGGCCTATAAGCCGAATAGCACGCAAAAAGCGCCACTTTAGGGTAAAAGCGGCGCAGTTCGTGCTATTCGGCTTGCTAGAATTGCTATAGGTTTGCTCTTACAGAGGACGAACCTTGTTTGCGCATGGTCCTTTTTGGCCTTGGCCTACTTCGAACTCAACGGCTTGGCCGTCATTCAGAGTTGCGTATCCGCCGCCTGCTTGAATTTCTGAATGATGAACAAATAAATCTTTACTACCATCTTCAGGAGTAATAAAACCGAAGCCTTTATCGGCATTAAACCACTTTACTGTACCTTTAGTCATACTGTGCTCTTTATCTTTTGGTGAAGAATAAAATTCTGTTTTTGCCATCACCATTACAAAAACAGATGTTGAATTTACTAAATTTACGCATAGACGCTCGTGTCTTTGTCAGCAATCCTCAAGGAGGGGTTTGACGCCATAATGGCACGGGGCAACGCCCAAACTGCCTATACGCATTTTAGTGAGCGCTTACGCGAAGCCGGATTATCGCAAGAAACGGGTATTTTGCATACTACTAGCTGATATAGCAGCGCTTAATAATACGGCCAGCGCTCCGATTTTTAGACGAATAGGCCCGTAGGCCCCGAGGGGCGGGGCTTAAAGGATTGAACGTTTATTACGAATTTCTGCTGCCATCGACACCGAAGAGCGCCTTGTTTCTGGATGTAATAGCATAATCCCATTGTTTAGTGCCATCCCCTTGCTTCTTATCCCATGCTGGAGGGGAAAATGTTTCACCTAGAGGAATATGCAGAGCGGAGTCCAGGTTAGGCGGCCGGGGTGCACATAGGAGAGCATAGGATCAGGTATCTGTTCGTATAGCATGGATGATGGCTGGGTATCCTTAGCCTGTTGGCGAATTTAGCCACAATTTAGTCTGATTATTTAAAAACGCTAGCCACCAATTAAAAAACACTAGCAAATTCAACAAGTTGTAAGTTGGTATGAATCCTGTATTACTGCAGTCCCAGCAATTTAGTATAGAGGATCTTATGAATAACAATAACTCGCATTCGGTTGCGGTGGGCTATGTGGCCTGGATATTCGGATTTATGGGGGCGCATCGCTTTTACTACGGTAAACCGATTACGGGAACATTATGGTTTTTTACATTTGGCTTTTTTTTAATTGGTTGGATTGTCGATCTCTTCTTAATCCCGGCTATGGATAGCGATGCTGATCGTGCGTATATCGAAGGGAGTGTTAACTACAGCATCTGCTGGCTATTACTGTTTTTACTCGGAGTCTTTGGCGCACATCGTATGTACATGGGTAAGTGGCTAACCGCAGTGTTGTATTTATTGACGTTTGGTCTTTTTGGCCTGGGGATTCTTTATGACCTTTGGACGCTTAATGACCAAATTGATGAGGAAAATAGTGTAACTCACGCGTGGGTTTAATACTTTCTTTTGAGTCTTCAGAGGAAGTATTTATGATGATATTTACATCGGTGATAGTCGATATTTAGGGGAATAGATTAACCCGACCCATTTGTAATGGATCGGGTTCGTTCATTTTACTTGGTTACTTTGTCGCTTAATGCCTTCGCTTTTGCTTCGGCGGTAGCTTTCAGCTCTGCGGGTTTATCGCTTGAACCGTCTACCATACTCTCAGATTTGTCGGTCATTTTGCCTGCCGTTTCCGTCACCATTTTTTTAGTGTCTTCATACGTGGAGGCGGCACTGTCGGCGACCTTCCCTGCCTTATCTTTGGTTGCTGCTACGCCATCTTCTATGGTGTCAGCAGCGCTTTCCGTATATTCGCCAGCGGTATTTTTTGTTTCTTCAAGCGTGGATTTGGTCGCGTTCATGGCATCTTCAACGGCGCTTTTTGCTTTGTCTTTTTCCTCAACACTACAGCCAGCGGCAGTCACTAAACAAAAACATGCCAGTGCGAAAATCGATTTTTTCAATGGTAATTTCATCGTATAGACTCTCTTAATGGTTGATTTATTGATGGGGCTGAAAAACACATTGCTCTTACGGGTGTTCGACAGTTCTGCACGTTGTTCGATCTTTGTCACCCTCAGTTGCGCTATATACGCCTATGCTGCTTGATGATACACCTATTTTTTGCGGCTTATCAAAGCAGTGTTCCCGTTTGGGATATGTTAGTGAACAAAAGGGTAAATTATGACGTTAAACTCGACTAGATATTTGCGTTGTGGAGGCGGTACGCCATGACTGTTGTCTTGTTATCTGCGTATCGCTTGTTGAGGTGATAGGTCATCTTTGCTTATTGTTAGTAAACATGTGATACGCCTGTTACATTCATGTGTTTTATCAAATTTACCTGGTTAAATACCCACTGAATTCGCGGTGTTGATCACGCGGGAGTTAGAGGTAAGCAGAGCCAATACTATTTTCTGTCTAAATATCACTTTCGTCACGGATTAACGACCGTTCTTCACACTAGAATTTCTATTTTGTTAATTATATTGGAGAGGAACTGCCCGTGACTATTTATATACGTGGATTATTAGTGTTGCTTGCTCTTGTTGCTGGATCGTCATTGGCATCTAGCCGAACAATTGATCCGATCGTTTCCACTGGTTGGTTATCGGAAAATATTAATGTGCCGGATGTGATTGTGCTCGATGTACGTTCTGCAGATAGGTATTTGGCTGGTCATATTCCTGGCGCGTTAAATGAGCCTTTCGTTGTTCCATTTTCCGCCTGGATAACCATGAACGAGGGGTTGTTATTGGAGTTGCCGGAAGTCGAGGGTTTATTTGAAACCCTGGGGCATTTGGGTATAGCTCAATCGTCTAAGGTCGTGATTGTTTCCGATCCAAGCCCCGGCGAACCGCCGCATTATGGTCTGGCGGCGGCAACACGAGTTGCTGATACGCTTATTTATCTTGGTGTTAATAACGTAGCGATCTTGGACGGTGGTTATACTAAATGGTCGAGTGAGGAGCGAGGCGCGAGTGTGGAAGTGGTGGAATCTGTGGGTACCGTTTATGACGGTGATCCCATTAACGATATGTTTGTATCATTAGACTATGTGTTAACTCAGGTATGGCGAGTCAATATAATAGATGCGCGTGATGCGGATGTCTATTTTGGTGTAACGATTGAACCTTTTGCTGCTAAGCCCGGGCATATTTTTACGGCCAAATCACTCCCTGCACCCTGGGCTTATGATTTAAGCGAAGATAACGTTTACACATTTAAGGATCGAGAAATTCTTGATGATATGGTGGCCGGCGTTTTACGCTTGCGGGCATCCAAACAATCTGAAATTGTGGTCTATTGTGGAGTTGGTGGGTATACCAGTATCTGGTGGTATCTGTTAACTCAGGTGCTGGGCTATGAAAATGTAAAGTTCTACGATGGTTCCGCTCAGGAGTGGGCTAAGTCGTTTGATTTAGTCCCTTATCGTTGGCGCTAACCCATTGTCTCTACATATACATGTGAAGCCGAGGGCGCTGTAGTATTCTCCTTGGCTCGTTCCGATACATCGTTTACCAGGGCAATGATGGTTCTGAAATATTTATTTCCAGCGCTTAAATAATAGTTAATATGTCAGGCTTTGACGGTATCCAAAGCCTGACTTGTCGAAAGTGATAGATGTAAAATGCTATTCTCCGATGATGCTATTTTCCACACCATATCCAAGACGCGCAATAACTGCTTGCGCTTTGGCTTCTTTCAGAAACTCGAGAAAGGCCTTTGCTGCAGTATTTTTTTCACCCTTTTTTAGTAAAACTGCTTGCTGGGCGATGGGGGCATAGCCGCTTTCAGGGATTTCCCAGAACGACCCAGGTTTACCGCGCCATGATTTGACTTGTGATAGCGCAACGAAACCTATTTCAGCGTTGCGGGTGGCAGTGAACTGGAAGGTTTGAGCAATGGAGTCACCCCGCACCAATTTACGCTGTAGTACGTTCCAGATACTTAGGTATTCCAATACCTGTTGCGCTGCCAAACCGTAAGGTGCCGTTTTGGGGTTGGCGATGGCGATGCGTTTGAAGTCCCCTTTTTTTAAATAGGCCTCACCATCATTGAATAATCCTGGTATTGCGCTCCATAACACCAGCTTACCTCGTGCGTAAGTAAAACGAGTCCCTTTTACTGCCAGCATTTTTTCTTCCGCTTTACTTGGACGTTTGGTGTCGGCAGCAAGGAATACATCAAAAGGCGCACCGTTCTCGATTTGTGAGAACAGTTTACCTGTGGATCCGAAACTGACTTTCACGCTGTGACCGGTAGACTGTTCAAATAGAGGTACGATATTGCGCATGGCATCGGTAAAATTCGCGGCGACGGCGATAATGGTTTCGGCTGCAAAGGCTTGGCCTGTCAGGAGAAAACATATTATTAACAAAATGACTTTTTTCATTGTTTAATCCGTATTCTATTTAGCTGTTGCCAACATGACGTCGCTGGCCTTAATACAGACCCAGATGATCGTGCCCTGAGTAATACCTAAATTACTAAAACCATCGTTACTAATAATACTAACGATGCTTTTGCCTCCAGATAGGTTGAGCACGACTTCGGTATTTACAGCGCCTTTCTGGGCGCGAGTAATTTCGCCTTGGAGGCAGTTGCGTGCAGAGATCTGCGGTGGTTCATCGCCCACAGCCAGAAATACCGACGATTCCTTTATTAATGCGATTACCTCGTCACCCAAGCCCAGCCCCAGTTGTTCGAGACCTTCATTGGTAACAATGGCGGTGATGCTCCCTTGATCCCCCAGCGCGATTATCACTTCAGTGTTTACGGCGCCGGTGGTGATTACTGCGACTTTACCTAATAATTGGTTTCTGATAGTGATCTGCATGCCCAACCTCCTGTCCAAACTGGAAAATGCATTTGGGTTACCCATTTCATCTCTTAACATCTCAAGGAAGCGGTGATGGTAATTTGATGCTCTCCGATAGAGCGCTACTAATTCGCGTAAGGGGTAAGCATCGTTCCGTCGCCGTAACGCCCACCCGCCTGGCGTGCCATAAGCGGGTATTCCTCCAGATTGTTCATCTGCTCCAAAGAATCCCTCGCCCCCTTGTAACTTAAGCCTGTCTGTTTCGCTGCCAGGGAAATAGAACCGGTAGCTTCAATTGCTTCTAACAGATTGATACGTCGTTCTGAAACAAAACCCCGCCCCTGCCTGCCTAACTTGAAATCGCCACTGGGTTGCAGTATTTCAACCGAGTTTTCTAGATTGTCCTGCTCCATAGCTACGTGCTCCTCAATAATGCGGCACATAAAAGGTGACCTACTTGCGTCTGGCGTTGACTGCTCAAAGCTTTACCCTCGATGCAGAAGGCGAGATACCGGTTCTTTGGGCGTTCCTAGCGCATTGAATGCTAGATAGTGTGTATGTCGCGCAAAGATCAAAATTTATGTTCCAATCCGATCCAGTAAAATAAGTCAGCGCCTCTGTTTCACATATCTTCGTATGTTGCGTAGTCGGTAAAAAGTTTGGTTTTTCTTCCATAGGTATAATCTGGGCCAGCTCCGAATAATTAGCGACCATCTGATTTTTTTATCACCTTGACCAAGTTGTGCTTTCGGGGCAATTTTTTTGAATAGGTATAGGCTGCTGATGAGCCAGCCATGTTTGGCATCGTTAGTTTTATCAGACTTTTTTGAACAGTTAATAATTTCAGATGATCGATGGTGTCTTGTGCTGCTACGCGGGTTGCATCCAGTTCCAGGCCTGGGTTGCCTGTCTGTTGGGCAGTCGCGGCATCCAGATAAAGGTTGTGTTTGCGGTAATTTATCGCGGCTGTGGTGCCGTCTTTCCCTTCCCCATCCTCTTTGGCTTGGGTGGCAAGTTGTATCTGTATGTTTTTAACGGTGGGCGAGGTGTAAAGTGCGACGTCAGATGCCCCCACTTTGCCTTCCATTAAATTTTTCAGGACACCAATTGGGAGGTTATTGAATTGGTCGATTTTTGTCTGGATCATTTTTAAAGGCGTATCGTGGCTTTCCGCAATCAAGGTACCTAGGGATGTGTCCAGCCCAACAAAGGCGTTACGCTGTTTAAAAATACTATTGTTAGCGGCAGCGCGTTCATCCTGCGTTATTTCGTATTTCAGCTGATAGGGTGCAGCGGTGTTACGCTCCAGTTGTTTTTTGCCTCTGAATCCAAAACTAGAGGAATTGCTCGTTAAGTGAGTGTCTTTTATGCCTTGGTATTCGTCTACGATTAAAGATGTATTGTTTTTTTCATAGAGTTGACCTTCGGTAGAGTCTTTGGTTAAGGCTGAATGACAAATGATTTGTGTGAGCCTTAAAAAGGTGAAAGGCGAATATCTTAGAGTCATTAAGTTTCCTTAATAAAACGGATTAACGAAAGCCTTTGCAAGATTGGCGTTAGGTACTCGTGTATATAGCGCTAATTCCAATGATACATTCAGCAAACTCTATACCAAATGATAAGTGATTGAATCATAAGACTTTATCTTGGGGGGTTTTTGTCTATATATCGACACTCAACGACAGAAGGGGTAGCAGTGTAGTAATCGTAACAACGTTAATACGTTATTGTCTGTAGGTGGCCGACGTGGGGCTTCTGGGTGTGAATAACGAATTTAGAGTCGGTTTTGGATGGGGCGGGCATTTTAAATGTTTCTTGGGTGAAATGTAGAGTTCAGCTATGGAAGTTTACCTCGTTAAGATAATGAAGAAGTGAAAAAGCCAATACTGTCTTTCAGTTTGAATTTAGAATTAAAATTTTAGAGAGAGTGTTTAAATTGTAATTCGGAGATGCTAGCAGGCTTTTTTAGAAGGTTCGTTATCACGCGCATACAGAGTGCAGTCAAACGCCACGCACTAAGACCGTGGTGTTTGACTGTCAGTGGAAGGTTACAGTACTGCGATTTTTTCTTTCTGCTCCATTAATTTGGCTAATGCGGCTTCCGCATCGGTAAGCTTATCTTTTTCTTTCTGTACAACTTCAGCGGGTGCTTTGTCGACAAACTTTGGATTATTCAGCTTGCCTTTCAGGCGAGCGAGCTCTTTTTCGAGCTTATCGCTTTCTTTTTGCAGGCGGGCGAGTTCTGCATCTTTGTCGATTAGGCCCGCCATGGGCACCAGGATTTCTAATTCTCCAACCAGTGCTGTAGCGGAAAGCGGCGCTTCATCTTCGAGGTTGAGCCATTCAACGCTCTCAAGTGAAGCCAGCTTTTTCAGGAATTGTGAATTACTGTCCAGGCAGCGTTTGTCGTTGTCGTTTCCGTTTTTAACGTACACTGGTAGCTGTTTGGATGGAGCAATATTCATTTCGCCGCGGATGTTCCTCACTGCTACGATTACGCCTTTTACCCACTCAATATCGGCCATAGCCTGGGCATCGATTTTATTATCGTCGGCAATGGGGTAGGGGGCTTGCATAATGCTATCCCCTTCGACACCGGCTAATGGTTTAACGCGCTGCCAGATTTCCTCGGTAATAAACGGCATCAGTGGATGAGCCAAACGGAGGACAGTTTCCAATACACGAATTAATGTGCGTCGCGTCCCTTTTTTGATTTCGGCACTGGCATTTTCGTCCCATAACACGGGCTTGGTTAATTCGAGGTACCAATCGCAGTAGTCTTTCCAAATAAAGTCGTACAGGGCTTGTGAGGCCAAATCGAGGCGGTAGGTATTCATGCCTCCTACTACCGCTTTTTCGGCTTCCTGAAGACGGGAGACAATCCACCGGTCCGCCAGCGTTAGCTCGAAGTTTTCGGAACCGTCCTGCCCGCAGCCTTCCCCCTCGGTGTTCATCAATACATAGTTAGATGCATTCCATAACTTGTTACAGAAGTTGCGGAAGCCTTCTATTCGGCCTACATCGAAATTGATATCCCGGCCAGTCGAGGCCAGCGAGTAGTAGGTGTAGCGCAGGGCGTCGGTGCCGTAAGGCTCAATGCCTTCGGGGAACTCCTTCCGCGTCATCTTTTCTATTTTTTGTTTTAATTGTGGCACTTGCATACCTGCGGTGCGTTTTTCCACCAGGGTTTCCAGGTCGATGCCGTCAATCAAATCAATGGGATCGAGTACATTCCCTTTGGATTTACTCATTTTCTGGCCGTGGCTATCGCGCACCAAGCCGTGAACGTAAACGGTATGGAAGGGGATTTCTTTCTTAAAGTAGAGCGTAAGCATAATCATGCGTGCTACCCAGAAGAAAATAATATCGAAGCCAGTTACCAGCACCGATGAGGGGTGGAAGGTTTTCAGGAAGTCGTTGTCTTCCGGCCACCCCAATGTGCCGAAGGTCCATAGGCCTGAGCTGAACCAGGTGTCCAGTACGTCGTTATCTTGGGTTAGGGTAAGTTCGTCGGCGAGAGAGTGTTTTTGACGAACTTCTGCTTCGTCGCGCCCTACATAGACGTTGCCGGCATCGTCGTACCAGGCGGGAATGCGGTGTCCCCACCACAGCTGACGGGAAATGCACCAGTCTTGAATGTCGCGCATCCAGGAGAAGTACATGTTTTCGTACTGTTTGGGAACGAAGTTTATATCACCATCTTCAACAGCTTTAATCGCCTCGTCGGCCAGTGGTTGGGTTTTTACGTACCACTGGTTGGTGAGGTAGGGCTCGATAACGACGCCAGAGCGGTCGCCATAGGGTACTTTTAATACGTGATCGTCGATTTTATCCAGCAGGCCCAGTGCCTCCAGATCTTCGACAATTTGTTTGCGGGCAACAAAACGGTCCATACCCTGATATTTTTCTGGAGCGTTTGAATTGATTTGGGCATCGTCGTTGAAGATGTTGATCATTTCCAGGTTGTGGCGCTGGCCCATTTCGTAGTCGTTAAAATCGTGTGCGGGCGTGATTTTTACGCAGCCGGTACCGAAATCTTTATCGACGTAGTCATCGGCAATAATGGGGATTTCACGTTCGGTTAAGGGCAGCTTAATAGTCTTACCTATCAGGTGTTTGTACCGTCCGTCCTCCGGGTTTACGGCAACAGCGGTATCACCTAGCATAGTTTCCGGGCGAGTGGTTGCTACAGTGAGATGACCGGATCCATCACTTAATGGGTAGTGAAAGTGCCACATATGGCCTTTCTTTTCTTCGTTAATCACCTCGAGATCGGAAATGGCAGTGTGCAGTTTAGGATCCCAGTTAACTAGGCGCTTGCCGCGGTATATGAGTTTGTCCTCGTACAGGCGGATAAAAACTTCCTGTACGGCGTTGTAAAAACCTTCGTCCATCGTGAAGCGTTCGCGGCTCCAGTCGGGCGATGCGCCCAAACGGCGTAGCTGGCGAGTAATATTGCCGCCGGACTCTTCTTTCCACTCCCAGACTTTCTCAATAAATTTTTCGCGCCCCAGGTCGTGACGTGTTTTACCGTCGGTATCCAGCAAACGCTCAACTACCATTTGTGTGGCGATACCGGCGTGGTCGGTGCCCACTTGCCACAAAGTATTGCAGCCTTTCATGCGGTGGTAACGTATAAGGGCATCCATAATGCTTTCCTGGAAGCCGTGGCCCATATGCAAACTGCCGGTTACGTTCGGTGGCGGGATCATAATGCAATAGGGTTCTCCTTCACCGCTAGGGGCGAAGTACCCTTGGGATTCCCAGTTTTCGTACCACTTTGTTTCGATTGCCGAGGGCTGATAAGTTTTTTCCATAGGGATCGCTAATGTACCGTGTTTGCTGGAGTTATTTTTGAGAGCGTAAAAGAGGCGCGATTATACCCTGCCCGCCAGCAACTTGCAGCGTTGCTGCGGGCAGGGTTTGACAAAGAAAGGTCTATTTGTTCAATAATTGTTCGCGAAGCTTTGTGCGAAGTTCCTTCTCTATTGTTGGCAGGTATTTGGCTACTAGTTCATCGATAAGCTCAGAATTAGCCGCTTCCTGGAGGAGTTCAGCCTCACTTAAGAGGGGAGCTGCCTTATCAGAGTTAGATCCGAAGCCGTGTTTTGCCAGGGTTTCACCCACATGTGTCAATTCTTCGAAAATCGCGTTTTTGTTTTCACTTAGACGTTCGCGGATATGTGTTGGCAGAAAGGGGTTTTCACCTTTGGCTTCAGGAAGTACAGTTTTCGGGGTATTGTTCTTACTGTTTTTTATATTTGATGCTGCTAGATCTTCTTCAAAAAGTGGTTGCTGACCGGGTAGGGACTCAGCCGAGATATCAGAAGCCTCTACTGTGTTACTTGTCGTTTGATGTTCTTGAATTTCCGGCGTGAAGTTGCCCTCGGCTAACGTCGGTGGTTCACCCGTTCCATAATGTGTTTTTTCAGCTGCTGCTTTTGCGCTGAAGTCTTCCGCCTTCCCTGCTTGTTCTTCCTCTCCGATGCTGTCTGTTTTCAAGGTTGCTTCCTCTCCATCGTGGTATTCCTCATTAATATCGGCAAGCAGAGACGTGCTCTGCTCAACCCGCTTCTCTTTTTGATAGTGAGGTACTTCATCTAAAAGAGATGATTTGAGCTCTTCAAGCTCCTGAATAAGGGCCTCTTTGGAGGGAATACTGTTTTCAGGGGTATCGGAATTCACATCTAGATCCGTCCAACGTTTTCTTGTATTGAGCCTATCTTAGCTGTTTAGTAGAAAGCTGTTAAGGAAGCTGATGATTATTTAGCTCATACCCTCGCGATTTATAAAAAGTGTAGTGTTGGCGAGTTGTTTCCAATACGCGGGTTTCCTGTACCACGATTTCTGCCAAGCGTTTAAAGCGGCTAAATTCGGGTGGAACGTTATTACGCAGGTTAACGAGTAGGTGGTGATGGCCCGGGTCGTCATCCTCGTGACTGATAATAACGGCCGATTTATCTGCGTTGTGGTCTGTTAGTTGTCCATGGGGAACGAAGGATTCGGGACGAAAGCTCCACAGCAGTTCGTCCACAAGTTGGCTTTCGTCCTCATTGTTAGTGGCAATCATCACGCGATTGCCCTGGGAAACCGCTTTATCGACCAGGCGACAAGCGAAATGATGGCGGGCCGCCACTTCGCTTTTTTGCAGTATGTAGAAATCAATACGCGTCATATCAGGCATTCAGCAGGTAGTTAACCAGAAGGGCAACGGGACGCCCGGTCGCACCTTTTTTTGCGCCGGATTGCCAAGCTATTCCAGCAATATCCAGGTGAGCCCAGTGATATTTTTTGGCGAAGCGCGAGAGAAAACAGGCCGCTGTAATACTGCCGCCCGGCATCCCACCAATATTGGCCATATCTGCAAAGTTGCTGTCGAGTTGTTTTTGGTATTCATCCCACAGTGGCATTTGCCAGGCTTTGTCGTTACTGAAGGTGCCAGCAGCTAATAGTTTCTCGGCCATGGGTTGGTGGTTACTGTAGAGCCCGCAGGCATGGTTGCCCAGGGCCACCACGCAGGCGCCGGTCAGGGTGGCGATGTCGACAACAGATTTTGGCTTGAAGCGTTCGGCGTAGGTGAGCGCGTCACAGAGCACCAGGCGTCCTTCCGCATCGGTGTTGAGGATTTCGATGGTTTGGCCGGACATGGAAGTTACGACATCACCTGGTTTGGAGGCGTTGCCAGCAGGCATGTTTTCTGCAGCGGCTATCAGTGCTACCACATGTACCTTGGCTTTCATTTCCACCAGGGCTTTCATGCTGCCGAACACGCTCGCGGCACCGCACATATCGAATTTCATCTCGTCCATCGCGGCACCAGGTTTAAGGCTTATGCCTCCGGTGTCGAAGGTAATTCCTTTACCCACCAATACGTGGGGCTTGGAGTTGGCCACTGCAGTGCCTTTGTATTCCATTATAATGAGCTTGCCTTCTTCCGAGCTGCCTTTGGCAACGGAGAGGAAGGCCCCCATCCCCAGCTTTTCCATCTGTTTGTGGTCTAGGCTGCGGCACGTCAAGGCGCTGCTGGAGCTGGTTGCCAGAGCTTTTCCCTGGTCAGCGAGGAAAGAGGGCGTACAAATATTGGGTGGTAGGTTGCCCAGTTCGCGCGTGTAGTTGATCCCCGAGCCTATGGCGGCACCGCGTACCAGCGCCAGACGTTGGCCTTTTACGCGGGCGGCATTGCTGGAGGCGTAGGTTATTTTGCTTAAAGCTGGTTTGGCGTCGGGTTTGCTTTTGGTTTCTGTATAGCGGTAGCTGGCTTTCTGAACGGCTATTGCCAGTTGTTCTGCTACCCAACTTGGGTCTGCGGTTGTGCCATTGTGTTCGACCGTGATGTTTTGGCTAAATAGGTCGTCGATATAAACCGTGGCATCCTTCACGGGGGATTGGCTAAGGGCTGTTGCCGCTGAACTGAGCGCGGCCAAGAGGTTGTCGGATTTCAGCTTGCTGGCCTTTTTGTCGTCGGACTTTCCTAATTGAACGAGTAATACTCTTTGATAGGGGCGTTTGGACGGCGCCAAAGTGATCCAGCGCTTGTGGCCAGCTTTGGGCTTGAGATCTTTATTTGCTATTAGCGCGCTGAGCGCGCCACCGTGTAACTTATCAATGGCCTTGGCGCTGGCAAGCAGCTTGTCTTCTAGAGCGAAAACAACAGCGCATTGAGTGGCTTGAGCGACTACATCAATATTTTTGGTAGAGAATTGCATGGTATGGAATTCCAAAGCGGGTTCAAGATGTAAGGAGTTTAAGCGTTCGTTTTCATTGCAGCAAATCTGGTAGAATCTCGCCCTTCATTTTATAGAATGATTTTGCCAATGATTATATTCCGTTACTTAGCGCGCGAAGTGCTCAGCAGCATGTTTGCGGTGAGTTTAGTGTTGTTGATGATCATCATTAGTGCGCGTTTTGTGAACTATTTGGCCGAGGCTGCAACAGGCAAGCTGGATGCTGGTGTTTTGCTGACCTTAATGGCCTACCGACTACCGGCTTACCTCGAGCTGATCCTACCTTTAGGGTTATTTATTGGCATTCTCTTCGCCTATGGGCGCCTGTATCTGGACAGTGAAATGACCGTGCTTCATGCCTGTGGTATGAGCCAGAAGCGACTGGTGATGTTCACAACTGCGTCCTCACTGGTGGTGGCCATTGTAGTTGGCTTGTTTAGCTTGTATTTGGGGCCGGAAGGGGTGAGAGCGTCCGAGGCGCTTTTGGCAGAGCAGCGCAGCCGAACTGATTTTGAAACACTTAAGCCTTCGCGTTTCCACAATCTGGATGGCGGTACAGGTACTAGCTACGCCGAGTCTATTAGTGAAGATAAAAAGCAACTGCGTAATGTGTTTATGGCGAAGGTTTCCCCTATCGACACGTCGGTTGATTATGAACAGGAGCAGCAACGGGAAGTGGATTTAACGGTAGTCACCGCTGAATCCGGTGAAACCGTTATCGATGAAGGTTCGGGTCGTAAATACCTGCTGTTAAAAAATGGTCGACGTTATATTGGTATTCCGGGGGATGTCGATTACCGCGTTGTGAGTTTTTCCCAATATTCACAAATGCTGCCCGAGCCGGATTATGCGGTAAAACCAAAACGTTTTACCGATGGTTTAACTACTAAGAGCCTGTTTAACGAAAACACGGCTGCAGCCAATGCCGCTCTGCAGTGGCGGTTCTCCATGCCAGTACTGGTGATGGTTGTCGGCTTTCTTGCGGTACCGCTCAGTCGTACCCAGCCACGTCAGGGGCGCTACGCTAAAATGTTGCCCGCTGTCATTTTGTATATGGTGTATTTGGTTTGCGTAAACGCAGCGCGAGGCATGATCGAAGAAAATAACGAACCCATCGTAGGTACATTGTGGGTCGTGCACCTGGGGTTTTTCTGTTTAGGACTTTTGCTGTTGGCGGAAAAACGTTTTGTTTTCAGAAAAAAAACGATACTTAAACGTGGGCAAGCTGGAGGTGTGGCGTGATTAAATTGAAACGCTATATCGCTCAACAGGTATTGGCGGCTGTTATTGGTGTCTTGATGGTGATTGTGTCGTTGGATGCAATTGCCGATCTAGTTGATCAGCTGAGCCAGCTTAAGGGTAACTACGTTTTTATCGAAGCGCTCTTGTATGTACTGTTATACATACCTTCCAGCGTCTACGATTTTCTTCCTTTGGCCGCTCTGGTTGGCTGCTTGATCGGCTTAGGTCTGCTGGCTAATAGCTCTGAACTGGTGGTTATTCGCGCCGCGGGTGTTTCCATTCGTCAAATTATATGGGCTGTTATGCGGCCGGTGCTGCTGTTTATTTTTGCCGGTGCACTGTTGGGTGAATATGTTGCCCCCTATACCGATCAGTTTGCAGACAGCCGTCGCGCGTTTTTGCAAGGCCACGAAAAGGCTATGCAAAGTGAGCGTGGTTTGTGGTTTCGCGAAAACGATGAGTATATGCATTTTAATGCGGTATTGCCGAACGGTAAGCTCTACGGCATTACGCGCTACCGATTCGACACTGACGGTAATCTTGTGCAAGCCAGTTTTATTCACTCCGCTATTTATCAGGGTGAATACTGGGCGGAGCAGGAGGGTGAAATAACTTATTTTGAGGGCGATCTTATTCGTCGTGAAGAATTTATAACCCGGCACTGGTATACGGAAGTGTCGCCGGACTTATTGAACGTGCTGGTTCTGGATCCGGATGAGCTGCCTATGCAGCGCTTAAACGCCTACGCGAATTATCAGGAAAAGCAGAATATTGATTCCAGTCAATATCGTCTCGCCTTCTGGCAAAAAGCCTTGCAGCCTCTGGCGACGCTCAGTTTGGTGATGATTGCGATCTCGTTTATTTTTGGCCCCTTGCGTCAAACCACGATGGGGTTCCGGGTTTTTATCGGGGTTATTGTGGGGCTTGTCTTCCAAACCAGCCAGAAGTTGCTGGGTCCTATCTCCATTATTATGGGGTTTTCACCGATGTTTGCGGTTTTAACGCCCATTCTTGCCTGTTTTGTCTTGGGCTGGTTGTTAATTAAGCGTTCGGGTTAGTTCGGAGCGCTTTTTTTCTTGCGTGGCGCCGTAAGGATGACACGGGTTTGGCTCAGCTTGTCGTGTAAACAATCGCCATTGATATCAAATGCACGCCACCAGTAGCCCAATCCACCAACCGCGATAGCCAGAAAAGATAGGGGCGCGCGCGCCAAGCTCTTGGTTAAACTGGGCTGCCTTACTTCAGGCAGTTCTGACAAAGTGATGACCTGCAGCCTCCAGGCCCGCATTCCCGCTGTTTGTCCGGCTCTATGCCAAAAGAATACATAAAAACCCGTCAGCGTCGTTACCAAACCGGTTAGCAGCAGGAGATTACCGATGCTGCTTGTGACCATAGGTTGGTATTCACCGCCAGTTGAGTCACCGTGGATTAAAAACAGAACTAGCGTTGCCAGGGCGCCGTAGCCCATGCTTAGGGCCATTAGCAGGAAGCTGTCATACAACATTGAGGCAAATCGTCGCCAAAGTGGGGCGCCCTTTGAGGTATCTGTAATAAATGCTTCGGCCATATTGATTTTACTGCCTTAAAATTGATAACAGCATTTTACGGGGAATGGGGTGTGGGTGGTAGGGGGCCGTATCTAACGTGGCTTTTAGTTTGATTTTGGTTGAGGGCTGAGTGTAGGGCGCAGCCCTTGGGTATCTGTGCTCGAACAGCGTACTGCCTTCTGCCTTATCTCAGCATATAAAAAATCCCGTACAGGTACGGAACTGGAGGTGACAGACGATTTGGGCGCAGGGGCCCATCAAGATGGGCATAAGGTTAGTGCTCGGTGCTACACTAGAATTGGAACTTCATACCTAGCATCACTTTGTTTCCCGACACTTCTAAAGAGTAGGTATTCCAGATTGATGTTTCAAAATCGTTATTCTCTGGCTGCTCCACCAAGTTATTTTGCATCTTATAGCGAACGCTGATAAACCGCTTCAAGCCAATTTTCAGAAATTTACTGACCGCTTTATTGCCAGACCAGGTGTTGTGCTGGTCCTGTAATAGCCACTGGCTATTCAACAGGCGAACCTGATTCGTCATGCTGGTGTCACGCCGCATTTGCGCAGAGTGGATTAATGCTTCGTCATCCATCATATGGACAGCCAGAAATGTTAATGGGCTTTGTATGTTTTTGGTGTGGATACTAGCCTCGTTGTCCCCAAAAAATGCCGCAAGGCAGGGGCAGCAGATGCCCAGCCCGCACAAAGCTATAGCCAGCTTTGTACAGCACGCTTTTATACCTTTTAGAAAAATCGGGACCATTTTGGGATGCCTCCGGGTTAGTTGATAAGTCCAGATTACTAAAATGGTGGAAATAAGAAAGATGCCCGGTTATACCAAATCGTAATCCAGAGGCCGAAATATAGGTGCAATTGATCACAGTTTTGTTTGGCTGAAGTGAGACTTGTTTGGAGTAGCTAAATGGGGCGATAGTGTTTACTAACGTTGTGTATGTAATTAAAAGAGCGGGAGTGGTTCTTTATGCTGAATAAAACATGTTTTTAACGCCACCATTACAAATAAATATAGTTATAAAGTGCTATTTCTAGGTTTTCTGGGTTTTAGGTGGTGTTTTCTTCACAGGTGTCTGAATCGGATCATATTGTCTTCAGTTTGCTCCGGTTGTCCTAGCGTGATAACACCAGCCTTTACAAGCGGTGCGGATTCACGGCGTAAATAGATCTGAGGTTGCCCACTCTCTTGAAGGTAGCTGCCGTTGGTGCTTCGGTCTTCGTAGATAAATTTGCCTCGATGAAATGACACAACGCCATGCAAGCGAGAGACTTTAGGGTCAGTAATCGTACATTGGGCTACCGCCGGGTCGCGGCCAATTGTGAGGGGCTTGTCGGCGGCAGTGAAATAGAAGGTCTCTTGCTCGATGGTAAGTTCAAGCTCGTTAGAAAATTGAGTTTTCGCCGAAATCATGCTTCCGCTTACTTGTGTGGCGCTGAGATCTGTACAGTTCTCTTGCTGCCAATTCAGGCGGTAAACCAGAGCTTTACTCTCGCTGCCTTTAAGCATTAGGCGGTCGTATAGCTCACAGTAATTTAACAGCCAGTAGGGCATTCCTTCCTGCATGGGCTGGTCCATAAGCACTTGTTTGCTCTGTGCTGCGCGTACAAGGCTGGCCGCTCGGTTAACGGTGTTACCAAAAACATCGGGACCATCGAATATTAATGCACCGACGGCCATTCCCGTTCTAATGGCTTGATTTTGTTCCTGGATTTTCAGGTTGAGAGCTATGGCCGATTCGGCAGCGCTTTCCGGCTCCGTGAAAATAACCATTATTTCGTCCCCAATGGTTTTGACCAGCTGGCCTTTGTGAGCTTGGACGACCTGAATCATAAGTGAGACAAGGCGATCAATTTCACGTTGCGCACGGGTGTTCCCCAGCATCTGGTAGATGTTCGAGCTGCCAACAATGTCAGCGAAAAGTACGGCGTGTTCGCCAACATTTTCCTGTGTGGCAATATCGGCGCCTTTTTCTAGTGATCCAGCCATGAGTGTTTCCTTTGGGAGCGGGAATATTACACTCTTTTGAGTATGGCTGTATTCTGTTCTACGGCGTTGAGGCCTGGTAAATATTGCTCACCAGTTTAGGGGATGCGGTATAGCTTTTGAGAAAGATATTATAAGAGTCGCCATCTTCCTCAATGTGTTCAATACGGCCAATCTGATAATTGAGTTCGGGGATTAACCATATGCGGGTTTTTTTCAAGTCGTCGAGGTTAATTCGCTCAAATTTGATTGCGGGGTAATCTTTTGCGCCAACGGTAAGTGCCTCGTCTGCGGTTTTGTGAAATAGCAAGGTTTGTACTTTGCTCGGTTTTACAAAGGTTAGGCGAAATGCGTCTTTACCACTAAAAGCTTCGCGCTGCATTTGAAGCTGGTATAGCACTGGGTCAAGTACTCCAGGCTCTAGTTTGTGCTCACGGTTTTTTTCCGGTTTGTCTTTTCTCTCATATCGAGCCGTCTTACTATCCCAATCAAAGCTGATTTTTTCATCGGCTTTAAATCCAATAACACTGCGGGTATAGCGGTATTCGGAGGGCTGCATTACTCCATTTTCAAACTTGAAATTGCTCTTTTCTGTGATTGAGCCAAGGATGTTTTTCATACGGGATTCAACGAGAAATGTACTTGCATCTTTTGCAATCAGTGTTCGAGTTGATGTAATGGTCATGCCCGAATATTTGCCTTCATATTCTGCCTTAAACAGAATTTCGTCTGCCGCGGTGATAGGTGAGACGAAAGCACAATATGCCCATAGTACAAAGCAAAGAAGGCTAAAAACTGATTTTTCACCGGAGGAGCTGTTAATCGATAGTTTAGTTGGCATAACAGGTTGAAGATTCCTTTGCGATTACTGTGATGTTGTGAATTCTATAAGTGAGAATATGAATAGTATCTGAATTGCGAGTGTAAGGCTTTTGTCCTGTGTATTTCAGGGCTCCTGTCCGTATTTGAACAATGTGATTTTCGGGTTTTTGGCGTCTGCCCTGGCTTCCTTTTTATGTCTAAAACTATAGTTTCCAGCTATGAGCCGGTGAGGTTGAATGAGTTCCGTTCACAGTCTAAAATGGCCGCGCTTTTATAGGTTTTTTGGTGTACGTATACGTTTGGTATAAACGTGCCTGAAACCAAAATCTTGGCTATCGATAATCGTAGCTTTATTAGTCGTTAGTGCGAAAACTGATCGCCCTTAAAACCAATAAACAAATAGCAGCCGTTTCGGGTTATCACTAGCGCCCGGATCGATCCCCTGATCTTTTCTCATCCGCTTTACGATCCCTTTCCGGAACGTGTTGTGCCACGAGGTTAGGGGGGTGGTATACGTAAAACCGCGCTAGATACATATTGATCTAGTCGTTTCTGAATTAAGGTGTCCAAAGGTAAAGGTATGAAAACAGACCTGTTGATTGTTGGTGGTGATGGTGATCTGGCTCTTCGTAAGCTGTATCCATCGCTGTACTATCTTGAGCTAAACAACTGCATGCCAGAAAACACCCGTATTATTGGTATGGCGCGCACCGGTCAAACGCGAGAAGAATTCCATTCTAAGATTAATATCTGGTTGAAAAGTAAAATCAAGGAAGAGCTGTATTCAGAAGAAAAATGGCTGAGCTTTGCGGATAAAATCTGGTTTGGGCAGGGTGATGCAACCGACCCGGAGGCCCTGGAGCGTGTTAAAAGTGAGTTTTTTGAGAATGATAACCACCTGGTGATCTACCTCGCTGTTCCGCCCATGATTTTCGGTAATGTATGCAGCTCTATTAACCGTTGCGGCCTAAACCGTCCAACCACTCGCCTAGTGATCGAAAAGCCATTGGGAGACAGCCGGGAATCATTTCTCGCGATTAATAACGAGTTGTCTCGTACCTTCAGTGAGGAGCAGATTTTTCGCATTGATCACTATTTGGGTAAGGAGTCGGTGCAAAACTTACTGGCCTTGCGTTTTGCCAACGATATGTTCGAGCCATTGTGGAATTCCCGTTATATCGACCATATTCAGATTACGGTTACGGAATCTGTAGGTGTAGGCAACCGATGGGCGTTTTATGACCAAACAGGGGCAACTCGCGATATGGTGCAGAACCATCTATTGCAGGTGTTGTGTCTGGTGGCTATGGAACCGCCTGCATCATTGAATGCCGAGTCGGTGCGTGCTGAAAAACTGAAGGTGTTAAATGCTTTGCGCTTGATTCCTCATGAAGAAGTCGAGAGCCTGACTGTTCGGGGTCAATATGGCAGCGGCTATGTGGATGATGAGGACGTGCCGGGCTACCGTGAAGAAAAATCGGATAAGTATAAGGTTGATCCGAATAGCCAGACGGAAACGTTTGTGGCGATTAAGGCTGAAATTGAAAACTGGCGCTGGTCTGGCGTGCCGGTTTATCTGCGTACAGGTAAGCGTATGCACAAGCGCCACTCGGAAATTGTGATTCAGTTTAAACAGAGCCGGCATCAGATCTTTGAGGAAAACCATTCCGAACATAAGGCTAATCAGCTGATTATTCAGTTGCAGCCGGATGCCGGTATTGCGCTGCGTTTGATGCATAAAGTTCCCGGCCTGGATGCAGGTATTCCTGTTGAAGACGGTGTACTGAATTTTTCTTTTGACGAAAAAGAACAAAAAGTGACCTATGACGCCTATTCTCGCCTGTTCTTTGATGTGTTGCGCAACGATCCAACGCTGTTTGTCAGTGCTGCCGAAGTTGAGGCTGCCTGGAAATGGGTCGATCAGATTTTTGCTGGGTGGAAAGCTACAGGTATGCCCGTTGAAGAGTACCAGTCTGGGGGCTTAGGTCCTGATGGCGCCGACGAACTGTTAGGTCGAGATGATCGCAAGTGGCTTAACGAAGACTTTGAGCTGTGGTGTGCGCTCGACTAGTCGAGCTGCAAGTGCCTGCTGGAGAGCCCGGTTTCAGGGCTCTATTGGCCAGTTAACGGATTTTTATATCTGAATACTCATTTTCTTGATCTTGGCTATACTCTTCGTGTGGAGGAACGCATCGAAAAACGCTAGAATGGCGACCGTTTTTGGTAGACATTCCTGTTCGCCAAATAAAGGCGGGGAAGCGATCCTGATATGTGTCGCACAAGCCACCGAATCAAGTAGATGTAAAGAGGTACACCGTAGCTAAATCGGTATACGGTGGCCGAGCAACAACTACCCACGCAACTCTTAAGCCGTAATCTACCGGCTTACTATTTCACACTCTAGGAGAAAACTATGAGCACCATTAAAGTCGGAATCAATGGCTTTGGCCGTATCGGCAGACTCGTTTTTCGTGCTGCTTGCGAGCGCGATAATGTTGAGATTGTTGGTATCAACGATCTGTTAGACGTCGATTACATCGCTTACATGCTGAAGTACGATTCTACTCATGGTCAATTTAACGGCGATGTTGAAGTTAAAGATGGCAAGCTGATTGTTAACGGTAAAAACATTCGTGTAACTTCCGAGCGTGACCCAGCTAACCTGAAGTGGGACGAAGTTGGCGCAGATTACGTTGCTGAAGCCACAGGTATCTTCTTGACCAAAGAAACAGCAGAAGCTCACCTGAAAGCGGGTGCCAAGAAGGTTGTTCTGACTGGCCCATCTAAAGATGACACCCCAATGTTTGTAATGGGTGTTAACAACGACAAGTACACTCCAGACGTTAACATCGTATCTAACGCCTCTTGTACTACTAACTGTCTTGCGCCACTGGCCAAAGTTGTTAATGATAACTGGGGTATTGAAGAAGCGCTGATGACAACTGTTCACGCTACTACAGCTACCCAGAAAACTGTTGACGGTCCTTCTATGAAAGACTGGCGCGGTGGCCGTGGTGCAGGCCAGAACATCATCCCATCTTCAACTGGTGCAGCCAAAGCAGTAGGTAAAGTTATCCCTGAGCTGAACGGTAAACTGACTGGTATGGCCTTCCGTGTGCCAACTCCTGATGTGTCTGTTGTTGACTTGACTGTTCGTCTGCAGAAGCCTGCTACTTATGACGAAATCAAAGCTGCAATGAAGGCTGCTTCTGAAGGTGAAATGGCTGGCGTTCTGGGTTACACCGAAGACGCAGTTGTTTCTACAGACTTCGTTGGCGATTCCCGCACCTCTATCTTTGATGCAGATGCTGGCATTCAGTTGAGTGACAAGTTTGTTAAGCTGGTTTCCTGGTACGACAACGAGTGGGGTTATTCCTGTAAAGTTGTTGAGCTGATGGAATACATGGATTCTAAAGCTTAATTTAGCTCTAGATCTATTACTTGCCGCGAAGGTTGCGGGCAAGAAAAAAGCGGTGAGCTACCTTCGGGTACTTGCCGTTTTTTTATGCTTATCGCTCAGGTAGGCGAGCAATAAAGTAGAGGCAGGTACAGAGCATAATGATCAGAAAAATACGGACATAAAGCAAAGGGACGATAAATATTGAAAAGCTAAAGGTAACAATTACCACAAAAATCGCCCAGCGTTTAACTGGCTTTTTAATACCGCGGTACCTTTGCCAGTCGTCGATAATAGGACCGAAAAAAGGGCTGTTTATTAGCCATTGGTGAAACCTGTCTGAACTCTTAGCAAAACAGGCGGCGGCCAATATAAGAAAAGGGGTTGTCGGTAGAATCGGAAGAAAAATACCTACAAAGCCGAAAATTACGGCAATCCAGCCTGCCGTAATTAGTAGTATTCGCTTCCATAGCATCATATGAAGGATGCTCCTATGCAGGGGGAGTTGAAGGCCTTATTGACAGGGAATTGGAGAGTCATCAACGACCAGATTATCAATGTAAAGTGTTTTGGGCTTTGCGGTTGAGTGATATTGTTCAATGCCCACACTCAATTGCGTAAAGCTTTCAGGGCCTGTCCACTGACCCATTTGCACATTACCTAAACAGCCGTCACCCCGATTTTTTATCTGTAGTTCTGTTAGTTCTGATTTGTTTAACCAGAAACGCATTTCATTGGTTTTGCTGTTGAAATACCACTGTACGCAAGACCATTCGTTTTTTGGGAAAAGATAGTGCTGAGGCGGCGGTGCTGAGCCATCGGCATTAGGGTGTTTCCAGCAGTCCGTCAGCCAGTCGGTTATGCCATCTTGATTTCTGTCGACCCATGTATCGTAGTTTGCCATAACGTGATCGTTGCGCCCGTCGATCCTTCCTCGATACATGACAGTTGTATCTGAGGGGATTCCAGAGTGTTGTTTTGATGTGCCACTTGCCTGCACTAAAGTGAAGTCGGTATTCAGGGCATTTTCACCGCTGAGATAAACGAACATACGCCCGTAGAGTTGTGTTTGTAGATCCGCTATATCGGCGAGATCTATATCTAGAAAGTTGGTGTTGTAGCCGTTGCCGCTTGCAGTGATTTGCAGTGATTGCTTTCCTGTATGCGATTGTAGTGAGCTTAAGCTGATGTTGCCTGTCTGTTCTTGCGGTATGCGTGAGTCTTCAAATGTTTCACATATTAAGTAGGTGTTGGGGCAGGGCTTGGTGGTCGTGCGTTTGTCGGTGACTCTGCGCGTATTTTCCGTTGCTGTATTTTGCTTGTAGGGTTCTGGGGTGCAGCCAGTTAATATTGGCAAAGCCGCAAAAAAAACAATGGAAAAGAGGTGATGCATAGGTGTTGTCTTGTGGCTTGGCGTTATTCAGGAAATAGAGCCAAGGGTACACGAATGTGAGCTTGAGTATCTAGCGGAGAAAACACTTTAGCGCATTTAAGAGTGTCTATATAAACTCGTTTAGAGCGATATCGTATTGTTCGGGGTGGAGGGCGTCCAAAATGGTGATATCGGTTTCTTTTGCCAAATCAATAATACTGGGCTTTTCATGTTTATTGTGACGGACGTTGTAGATAACTTTAACTGTGGGTTGAACGGGTTCTAAGGGGTGAGTGCTAATAACAATGCCAGCGCTGCCGTTACTGAGTTCGACAAAGCTGCCGACAGGATAAACGCTCATACAGCGAATAAATTGCAGAACCAGATCCCTGTCCAGATGGTCATTGCTTAAGTCCATTAAAAGCTGCATAGCTTCGGCGGGTGGCTTGCCGTCGTGATATACGCGTGAAGCAGTGATGGCGTCATACACATCGACAATTGCGGCTAGTTTACCGTAGGAATTGATCTCAAATTCTTTAAGTCCCATAGGGTACCCAGTGCCATCGAGTCGTTCGTGATGCATACCGCAGATAGAGAGAGCCACCTCAGAGATACCTTCAGATTTCAATAGTGTCTCTTGACCATAAACAACATGACGTTTCATTTCTTGCCATTCATCCTCCGTGAGTTTTCCCGGTTTGTGGAGAATATGGTTTGGTACGCGAACTTTACCGATATCGTGGAGTAAGGCACCTGTTACCAGCTGGTGAACGAGTTCCTGTTCGTAGCCAAGGAAGCGGCTGAATACACCCATAAGGATGCCAACGTTAATAGAGTGCTCCAGCAGATATTGGTCTTTCTCTCGAATGGCCGACAAGCAGAGTAAGGCGTTGTGGTTGTTTAGTACGGAGTTATTTATATCGTCCGCCAATCCTTCTACGGGGCCAACGTCAATAGCTTTGCCCATTTTGACGTTGTTCATCAACTCGTTGACGAGGTTCTTTGCCTCGGCATACACCTTCTGCGCTTGTTCGCGCTCCTGCTCCAGGCTGACGGTAGCTTGAAGGGTTGCATTTTTCGGGGGGAGTGGAAGGGTGAACGGGGAATCCAGGCCTTTGTGGGTGTCGATATAGAGTTCTGTTAAGCCCATATTGGTAAGCTTGTCGACCGTTTCCCACCTCCGTATAAAGCCTTTGGGGCGCAGCTCGCCCTTGTCAATGCCCGGTGTTTGATCTGACACATACATGCCCAGCTCAACTTTATCGATGGGTATGCGTTTGATCAGACTCATTGGCGGTGTCTCAGTAGTGAAAATATACAGTGTAGGTCAAGTATAGGCGTTTTATCTTCGGATGCCTGGCCTGGAATACCGCACAAATGTGATGAATTTTTTTCCTACCCAGTCTTTAACTGAAAGGCCTGTTGGTTGTTGCGACGATGAATATACACATGATGGTTTATATGTCCGTCTAAAGTTCCAATAAGCGATTAAAAGCTTCATACGGAATGATAGTTTTTTTAAAAACGGCCTAAGTTCGTTTTTATCTTCTAACAAATAGTGCTAAAACGTCCCTGTAGCTACAAACGGTTACATTCATAATAGTTATAACATTCACATTCATATTCCCGATCACAACTCACACTAAGATTCGAGAGGTATCGCTGTACGACATCAGTGAGACCGGGCAGTCAGAAGAGACTTGAACATGCGTATCTGCAATATTAAGTGGTATTCAATGATCGTTGCCTTATTGGCAATTTTTACTATCTCCTCCGTGCAAGCTCAAAGGGTTATGCCTTTGGGGGATTCTATTACCGGTAGCCCGGGCTGCTGGCGAGCTTATCTGTGGGATAAGCTACAGAATGCGGGCTACACCGGCCTGGATTTTGTTGGTTCTCTTGGGCCTCAGGGCTGCTCTATAGCGCACGATGGCGATAATGAAGGTCACGGCGGTATTCTTGCCACCAATATGGCGAATCAAAACCAGTTGGGCCCGTGGCTGTCACAAACGAATCCTGAGATCGTGTTGATGCACTTGGGCACCAACGATGTTTGGAGTGCGCGTTCAACATCCTTAATTTTGGATGCTTTCACGTCCTTGGTGAACGCTATGCGTTCTAATAACCCCAGCATGAAAATTCTGGTGGCTCAAATTATTCCTATGGACCCAGCGGGTTCCTGCGCTGATTGTGACCAGCGTGTGATTGCTCTAAATAATGCCATTCCTGGTTGGGCTTCTGGTCTTAGTACTCAGGCTTCACCAATTTATGTTGTTGACCTATGGACAGGCTTTGATGCGGTTGCCGACACCGGCGACGGTGTTCACCCTAACGACGGTGGCGACAGGAAAATGGCTGATGGGTGGTTCGCCGCTTTGACGCCAGTATTGGACGGCACTAGCAGTTCGTCCAGCAGTAGCAGTTCTTCAAGTAGCTCTAGCTCGTCTACGAGCAGTAGCTCCAGTTCTTCTTCGAGCAGTAGCTCAAACGGCACTGGCGAGTGTACCGAGATGTGTAAGTGGTATCAGGATGACCCTCGTCCACTATGTCAGAATCAGGATAGCGGTTGGGGTTGGGAAGATCAGCAGAGCTGTGTCGGTAGAACCACCTGTGAAAGCCAGGGTGGAAGTGGGGGTGTTGTGGAAATATGTGACGGTTCCAGTTCATCTATCAGCTCGTCTTCTAGTAGCAGCTCTAGCTCCTCGTCTTCCAGCAGCAGTTCCATTTCCTCCTCCAGCTCTTCCTCAACAAGTAGTAGCTCCAGCTCGTCTTCCAGCAGTAGCTCCTCCAGTAGCAACAATTCTGGGGGTATCGCCTGTGAAGTGACGTATATGAATCACTGGGGATCTGGTTACCAGGTTGATGTTGAGGTGAGCAATGGTGGAAGCTCGACTACATCTGGTTGGACGGTCGTGGTTGAATTTGGTGAGGATCCACAGGTTACCGGCAGCTGGAATGCGTCTGTATCTGAAGGTGGAACCAGCGTTACCGCGAGCAATATAGCCTGGAATGGCAATTTGGCTGCTGGAGTTTCAACAAGCTTCGGCATACAGGGGAATTCGGATGGCGGTTTGGCCACGCCAACCTGTACGGCTCAGTAATTAGGGACTGAACAAAAAAAAGCCCCGTTCGACCGGGGCTTTTTTTGTGTGCTAGCAAAAAAGATTAGTCGAGCAGCTTTTTATTGAATATAACAAATCGGGCGTTGCGAATGTTGGTGGTGTCGTAAATTACAACATAGGTATCGCCGTTGGCCTTTTCCGGAATGGTGACGGAAAACTTGCGCAGGTTAATGGTCAATTTATGCTTGCCTTGGGTAAGTTGAGTTTCCGTATAAAATTGCTCATTACCCATATACTCTAGCTCAACGACTTCGTTGCGGTCGATTTCCATTAGCAACTCGTTGTAGCGGCGATGTTCACGCTTATCAGCGGTTTTGGTCAGCTCGTTTAGCTTGTGCATTTCTTCCCGAGCGTAGAGCTGACGGGGTGTTAAGTCTTGAGATGCCGCGTTGTTACCTGTTTTTACTGGGGCCGCAGCGACAACTGCCGTTTGGATAGTTTTTGCAATTGGGGTGTCTTCACTTTCAACAACTACGGGGGGTGGCTCGGGTGTTGCAATAGGCGCCGGCCGTGGCGTTGCCGCAGGTAGAGGGCTAGCAATTTTTATCGGCTGGGGAGCCGCGGCAGGTTGGCGTTCGCGGGTGCTTAATGTCTTCGCTCGAGAGGTCAGGGAGGGAATCTCGTCTTTTAACCAGCTTATATCGTTTTCAAGTTTTTCCTTTTCTGCGCTCAGCTCTTCGAATTTTCGCATGACTCTTTCCAGGCGTTTCTCCCTGCTCTGTACTGCTCGCTCAGCAAGTTCTAAACGCCTTTGAGCCATATCCTGCTTACGGGCGGAATCTTCAGATGTATCGATCTTGGCTTGGGTAAGATTGGATTGCGCTTCTCTGAGGTCTACTTTTGCAGCATCTAGCTGTGACGCCGCGTCATCTTTTTTGGCTTCATATGCCAATAAACGGTTTTCAACCGTTTCCAGTGCGGCGCCTTTATTGGAGATTGAGGCCTGATATCTCTCGACTTTAGTCGTTAGCTCCGAGGAGGTTTCTGCGGCGGTGTAGGGTATGTATGCGAGGCTACTACAGAGTGTTAATACGGACAACGCCAAGCGTAGGTTATTCATTCGAGAGGGGCTCCTTGGATAGGGGGAAATAAACAGCTTACAAATTGTACATTAGTACTAAAGTTTATGTAAGGTTCAATGCTTATTAGTATCTAATCTGACGTTAGGTACTAATAGCGACTAGCGCAGATAAATAAACTTTGGTGGTTAGTCTTGTTTGACATAACAAATAAATATAAGTAAGTCGTTTTATAGAGTATTTATATATAAGGGGAATATTGGGTGAAGGAGGTACATTTTAGTTGAGGGAGACATGTTGCTGGTGGCACGGCTTGTTTAGGTCAAGTTAGACGTTATTTAAATGCTCCTTGCATAACCAGCAGCGACCAATAGGGCTTGCAGGTGTTCTCATAGCCCGGTTTGCGTTGTTTGAATAGAGTTGCCGAAGCTCTTCAATATGGCTTGTAGAATTAAGCCTCAGCGCTATTGCCAAACATTATCTTTACAGGCACAAACGTTACCTGCCGAGCCAATAGTCTTGCATGCATTTTGAGGCTAGTATTTCAGGGGGCTACCTATAAAAAAAGACTTATTTGGCGCTTACTTTGCTACGATCGAGAAATATTAGGACGCTTACAAAATGAAGATAAAATATGTGGAGAACGTTCGATAGAATGATCTTTACCGTCAGTTTTCATTACGTTTTTCTCGACATCATTATTCATTAAATTATGCAGTGTTTAGTGGGTTTGGTAATTACTTCTTTTTGATATTAAAAGACAACTGTGTCTTCACAAATGCCGTTATACACTCGACAGACACAAGACAGAGAGACGGCTATATACCTGATAAGGAAAATTTTTGTAAAGGAAGCTCTAATGAATAAAAAATATTTTCTGCCTCTGACAATTGTGATGGCAGGCCTGCTTGTTATCGTCGCTTTGTTTGCGCTCAAACCAAAGCCAACACCAAAGCCTACGGATGATAAGCCTGTTTATGTAAAAGTCGCGGTGACACCGGTTAAAAAGCAGAGAATGCGGCTTTCTGTAACATCTCAGGGGACTGTCACGCCAATTCGAGAGATCAATCTTATTGCTCAGGTTACCGGCCAAATTGTAAAAGTCGAAGAGGCTTTCGATAATGGCGGTTTTTTCGATGCATCTCAGGTATTAATACATATTGATGACAGTGAATATCAAGCAGCACTTCTTAGCGCGAAAGCGAGGGTGGCGGAGGCCAAGTATCGTTTGGCAGAAGAGCTGGGTCTAAGTCGGCAAGCAAAGCGTGAATGGCGCGATTTGGGTAACTCAAACGCTAACGATTTATTTATGCGCAAGCCACAACTGGCTGCAGCCAGAGCCAACCTCGAATCCGCTGGCGGGGCGCTGGAAGTAGCAAAACTAAACTTGGATCGTACTAAAATTACGGTGCCTTTTAAGGGGGAGGGTTAAAGAGGCTTTTGTCGACTTGGGGCAGTTCGTTTCTATGGGGAGTCCGATTGCAACCGTTTATGATTCTACGGGTGTAGAAATCCGCTTGCCACTCACCGAAAGTCAGGCGGCACTGGTTCACTTGCCCTTTATAAAACCACAAAAACGCGATAGTGGATATACCAATCCGAGCGTTATTGTGCGAGGCAGTGTGGCGGGTGAGCAGCGCGAGTGGAGGGGCTCTTTGGTGAGAACCGATGCCTTCGTGGATTCAAATTCGCGTATGTATTACGCCGTTGTCGAAATAACTAACCCTTTTGATGTTCAAACCACAGGGAGTGATATAAATGTTCCGCTATTGCCTGGTCTATTTGTGGAGGCAGAAATCGAAGGTAAAGAATTGGACGATGTTTTGGCTCTGCCGAGAGGGGCTTTGTTTGAACGGGATAAATTAATTAGCCTGGATAGCGAGAATAAAGTTGCCGTTCAAAATGTCCGAGTACTTCGCCGGTCAGAGAAAACCGTTTGGGTGCAGACCGATTTGGAGGAAGACACTTTAGTCTCCGTGGAAAAACAATCCCTTACTCCTGCGGGCAGTACCGTAGAGCCGCTATTGGAGAATTATGGCGCTGAGCAACCCGTAGCTACCATCACGCCCACAGATAAGAAAAAGGAATAGTGATATGAAAGGGCTTATTCGATGGTTTATTGATAACCCTATCGCTGCAAACCTGCTAATGATCGCTATGTTGATTGGCGGTATTAGTGGTTCAGGTGTAGTTAAAAAAGAAACCTTTCCCGCCTACATCGGTAATCGCATTCAGATATCCATGGTTTACCCTGGTGCCGGGCCTAGTGAGGTGGAGCAGCAAATTGTTGTTCGTATTGAAGAAGCTATTTCCGATTTGCCTGGCATTTTTCAAATAACATCCGATTCGCGAGAGGGTTTTGGCTTTGTTAATGTGGAGGTGACAGAGGATTTTGATGCGCGTGTCTTGTTGGGTGATATTAAAGGCCGGGTGGATGCCATTAATACTTTTCCTTCTTCTGCTGAACGGCCGATTGTCCGGCAGCAGGTCCGGCGGCAATTTTTAATGTGGGCTGCATTATATGGTGATGCGGAATTACGTGAATTAAAAAATATCGCTTATCAGATTCGTGATGAAATGAGTCTTCTCGAAGGTGTTTCAGAAGTGCAGATTACAGGGCTTAAATCGGATGAGGTTAGCATAGAAATCTCTGAAGGTGCTCTTCGTCGTTACAATCTCAGTTTTTCTGAAGTCGCATCGGCTATACGCCAGACCTCTGTTAATGTTCCGGCTGGGACTATCAAAACCAAAGATGGCGATATTCAAATTCAAACCCGTGCCCAGGCGTTTGATTACGATGATTTTGCCAAAATTGTCGTGCGTAGTCATCGTGATGGCAGTCAGCTCCGTCTGGGTGATATAGCTGTAATCAACGATGGATTTTCAGAGCAGAATGTAGATTTCGCCTTGAGCGGCAAGCGAGGTCTAAACCTTGAAATAAAAATGAGTGACGATCCACTATTATTTGAAGGCACAGCCAATGCCCGGACCTATATTGAGGAGTTCAATAAAAGCCTGAAGGAAGGGATAAAGCTGCAAATCAACTTTGAATCGCGTGAAATCTTCGATAGCCGTTTTAACTTGCTTAAAGATAATGCCCTAAGTGGTTTGATTCTGGTTTTTATTATTCTGATGCTATTTTTGAGGCCAATTTTGGCGTTTTGGGTTGTTGCTGGTATCGCGACAACTTTCGCCGGAGCGATCTGGTTACTTCCGTTTTTTGATGTATCCATTAACATGTTGTCGATGTTCGCATTTTTGATGGTACTGGGTATTGTTGTTGATGATGCGATCATTGTGGGAGAAAGTATTTATCGTCATCAGCAACGGGGAGAAAAAGGTAAACTTTCAGCTTACACGGGTACTTTCTCGGTACTGAAACCAGTTTTCCTTGCTGTAGTTAGTACCATTATGTTCTTCCTGCCGATGATTGACGTTCCCTCTGAAGTGTTGATTTATACACGCTCAATTTTCTTTGTGGTGTTTTTATGTCTGGTATTTTCGTTGGTGGAGTCTTTGTTGGTTTTACCTTCGCATTTGTCACATATGGGGCCTGAGAAGCCCAGTAGATTTTATTTTCTCCAAAAAATAGAATCCGTTCGCCACTGGTTCTCCTACAAAATGGAGCGCTTCGCGGAGCAAAAATACCTGCCGGCATTGAGAATGGCCCTCCATCATAAGGCGAGTACCATTCTCGGGTTTTTCTTTGTCTTTGCTATTGCGGTTTCAATTGTGGCTGCGGGATGGATTAATTCCAGTTTCTTTCCCAATGTTCCACGCCCGTTTGTTATCGTGAATGTGGGCTTTGCTGACGGTACTCCATTTTCAAGAACGCAGGAGGCAGCTGAGTATATTCTTGAAAAGGTCTCAGTTGTCGCCAAAGACAAAGAATTGTTGGAACTAAACGGTGGGCAACCATTTATTCGCGAAATTAATAGAAGCTTGAACGGCACATCTCTTACGGTATTTGTTGGTTTGGTCCCCCTGGAAGAGCGTGCCGTAAGCACCGATGAGGTGGCAGAAAAGCTACGCAAGCTGGTTGGCCCAATGCCGGAAGCGCAGAGTTTTTCGTTAAACGCCTCGCTGAGTGGCGATGGGCCCGATATTACACTCAATATGAATATGCTGGAAAACCGACGGGAAGTTCAGCAGGCTGCAGTGAGTGATATAACAGCGGTATTAGCGGCTTATCCCGGTGTTTTTAACGTTCGCAGTAATCTTGATTCCGAGCGTACCGAAGTTGAGATCTCGCTAAAGCCCTACGCAGAAACATTAGGTATTTCTTTGGGGAACGTGGCGGGCCAAGTTCGGCAGGGGTTTTATGGCGATGAAATTCAGCGCATTCCTCGGGCAAAAGAAGATGTACGCGTTATGTTGCGCTATCGGTCTGATGAGAGGCAGACGCTAGACACGTTGGATCATGTTCGTATTCGTACGACTGATGGGCGTGAAATCCCTATTAGTGCAGTGGCGGATGTCAATTTAGTTAGTGGTTCAAGTACCATTAGGCGCGTCGATCGGAGGCGTAATATAGCGATTACTGCCGAGGTGGAAGAAGGGCAGGATGCAAATAGGATAGTAATGGAAATGCTTGAGAGCAATAGCGCGAAATGGAAGCAGAGCTACCTGGGATTCAATTTGTCTACCGATGGAAGCCTGCGTACACGCGCACAATTTGGTGATAATTTCGCTTCGAATTTTCTTAAAATATTTATCGTAGTGTTATCGCTGTTTGCTATTGCTTTTCGCTCTCTATTTCAACCATTCTTGGTTATGCTGGCGGTGCCTTTTGGTTTCGTTGGCGCCGTTATTGGGCATATGCTTTTTGGGGTTGATATCAGTATATTTTCTTTTTTTGGATTTCTCGCCTGCTCCGGTGTTGTCGTGAATGATAACCTTGTACTGTTGGAGCGCATCAATACCCTTAGAGCTAGAGGTGAAACAGCTTTGGATGCTGTACTAAATGCTGGTATTGACCGTTTTCGCCCAATTGTACTTACGTCTTTGACAACGTTTGTCGGTTTGCTGCCGATATTATTCGAGCGTAGTAATCAGGCTCAGTTTTTGATTCCTATGGTGCTTTCGCTTTCCTTCGGAGTGGCATTTTCCTCTGTTATTACACTCTTTTTAGTGCCGGTAAGTTATTTGGGCGGAGATAGGCTAAAGGCGCGGGTTATCGGTTTGTTTCGTAACGAGCCTAGTGTGGCTGACGTTGTTCAGGGTAAGGTAAACAGTCTCGATTAAAGACCGTTTAGGCAGGGTTTCTCTGGCACTGGGATTTACGGTAAGGGCTATTTTTTTCACGGCCCTTTATTCACGCGAAGTCTAATATGGAAAAGTTATCGCAAATTGTATTAGGTAGCGTCTACGAACCGTTGAGCTTACTATCGTCGGAGTGGACTATGGTGGTGCTTGGTGCCATTGGTGCCATTGGTGGTTGAGCTGGGATGGCTAACCCCTCGTTGGTCGATAACTGGTGTGTAAGCGAAGACAGTGCCTAGTAAACAACCCGCGCCATAGGCAGAATGGTAATATTGACGGGGACAACTTTCGCAACACATTGTTAGAGCAAGTGTAAATGTCTATTTTTTTGTTAGCTACCCTCTGTTCACCCGTCACGCATTAAAATAAGCTGTTGTCGGTGAAAACTTACCTTTATTCGTATAAGTCACCCGGCCAGTGCCCCTATAAAAATATTCCAAAAACCTATTCGTAACTTAAATTATGATGAAAAATAAGCGATACCTTCTTTTTGTTGTGTTAACTCTCTTCACTTCTATTGTTTGCGCCGAATCTCTTATGATCAACACTTATAACCGCTCGTCGATCAGTTTGGACG
This sequence comes from Teredinibacter haidensis, assembly GCF_014211975.1. NCBI lineage: Bacteria > Pseudomonadati > Pseudomonadota > Gammaproteobacteria > Cellvibrionales > Cellvibrionaceae > Teredinibacter > Teredinibacter haidensis. The sequence continues at coordinate 1,725,268 of NZ_CP060084.1, read as the reverse complement.
GATCCTGGAACTATATTGTCGACCCATATGAGAATGGATATTTTAATTACCGTTATCAGCCTTTTGACCAAATGGAAGATTCAGGAAAAAACGCCTATTTTTCTAATGCCAAACAGGATGATAAGTCTGAATTGGTTGAATATGATTTCGATAAATCTGACACTTTGATCGTTCCTGGTGATTGGAATTCACAAAAAGAAAAGTTGTTCTATTACGAAGGAACCGTTTGGTATAAAAAATCGTTCGATTTCAAAAAGACGTTATCATCAAACCGAGTTTTTGTTTATTTTGGGGCGGTTAACTATCAGTCGGACGTCTATCTTAATGGTGAAAAGCTGGGGACACATATTGGCGGTTTTACACCCTTTAACTATGAAGTAACCGGCTTGCTAAAAGAAAAAGACAACTTTCTTGTGTTGAAAGTTGATAATACCCGAAAAAAAGATGCTGTTCCTACGCTTAATACGGATTGGTGGAATTATGGAGGTATCACCCGCAGTGTAAAATTAGTTGAAGTGGCCAACTCTTTTATCCAAGATTACATGGTGCAGTTGGCGCCTACTGATAAAAGCCGATTGAAAGGCTTTGTTCGTCTAAACGGAAAAAACATCAAAAATAGAGCCGTTACACTTTCTATTCCAGAAATTGACTTCAAATCGAACCTACGTACGGACGCGAACGGTTACGTTGAACTTGATACAAAAATTGAATCCATTACCTATTGGTCCCCTGAAAACCCCAAACTCTATCGGGTCGTACTTGAGACTAGGCAGGATAAAGTAGTTGACGATATTGGTTTCCGAACACTGCGTACCGATGGGCCAAATATATTGGTCAATGATGAGCCTGTCTTTCTGAAAGGTATTTCAATTCACGAGGAAAACCCACTCAGAGGTGGGCGGGCCCATTCGTTGGCTGATGCGGAACAGCTTCTAAACTGGGCGAAGGAACTGGGCTGTAATTTCGTACGCTTAGCGCATTATCCACACAACGAACATATGCTTCGTTTGGCGGATAAAATGGGCATTCTGGTCTGGGAAGAGAATCCGGTGTACTGGACAATTTCGTGGAATAACGCTGAAACGTATAAAAATGCAGAGAGCCAGTTAAGCAATGTTATTGCGCGCGATAAAAACCGAGCTTCTGTCATTATCTGGTCCATGGCGAATGAAACGCCTAATAGTGAAGCCCGGCTAAAATTTCTAACTAGCCTGGCGGCGACTGCGCGAAGATTAGATCCAACGCGCTTAATTAGTGCTGCACTGGAGCAGCGGGATTACCAGGATAACCCCTTAGTACAAACCATCGACGATCCGTTCGCTGAAATAGTGGATGTTCTGGCGTTTAATGAATATATCGGCTGGTATAACGGCCTTCCCGAAAAACTGGGGCGAGTGGACTGGCATATTACTCAAAATAAGCCCGTTGTCATCTCAGAATTTGGCGCAGGTGCAAAGAAGGGCTATCACGGCGATAAGTTAACGCGATGGTCTGAGGAGTATCAGGAAGATCTATATCAAGAATCACTGAAAATGCTGGAGGAAATTGATCAGCTGCGTGGAATGTCTCCGTGGATATTGGTGGATTTTCGTTCCCCTCGTCGACCACACCCCGTAATTCAGGAAGGCTGGAACCGGAAGGGGTTGCTCTCCGATAAGGGAGAAAAGAAAAAGGCATACTATGTGTTGCAGAAGTACTATAAAAACAAATCGGTTAAATAATTATTGCCAAAAAATTGATACGCGTTGTTTAGGGCTGTTTCCAAATGAAAAAATAAGTTATAAAATTTTTGTTTTAGTTATTGTAACTATGGGGTTTTTACAGAACGTGCAGGCAAAAAGTGATTACCTTGACTCAAACCTAAGCTCAGAAGAGCGGGTTTCTCTTCTTTTAAAAGAAATGAAGCTAGACGAGAAAATAGGGCAAATGTGTCAGTACGTGGGAGAGGCTTCGGAAGGCAGTATCGAAACACAGGATACCAAGTTGGACTACACCCTGGGTCTTGGAGAAAGAGCAGGCCTGATTCGCGATGGAAAAGTGGGTTCTTTTTTAAAGGTGGCCAGCTACCGCGAAGCTAATATTTTGCAGGAGCTTGCTGCCGAATCCCGGCTTAAAATACCTTTGTTAATTGCGACAGATGCTTTGCATGGGCACGGTATGTACAGTGATCCTGCGACACTGTATGCCACCGAGATTGGGCTCGCCTCCAGTTTTGATACCGGTCTAGCGGAAGCTGTGGCTAGGTCTACCGCAATTGAAATGCGAGCGACAGGGTATCATTGGGCTTTTTCTCCGAATATCGAGGTCGTTAGAGATCCTCGGTGGGGTCGTTTTGGTGAAACCTTTGGCGAAGATCCGTATCTGGTAACGCAAATGGGTAATGCGATGGTGCGTGGTTATCAGGGTGAAAATTTTAACGGGCAGGAGAACGTTATTGCTTCAGCCAAACATTTTGTCGGTGGCGGAATTGCCTACAACGGTGTAAATGGTGCCTCTGCCGATATTTCCGAGCGCACGTTGCAGGAGATCTTTTTTCCTCCTTTTCTGGGAGCGATTGAAAGTGGTGTCTATACCATTATGCCTGCCCATAACGATATCAATGGTATTCCCAGTCATGCACACGCGCGTTATCTCACGGATCTGATTCGTAAGCAGTGGGGGTTTAAAGGTTTTTATATCAGTGACTGGAAAGATATTGCTCGTCTGCAGTCCGTTCATAAAGTGGTCGAAACGGAAGAAGCTGCAAGTCAGCTAGCAGTCCTTGCCGGCATGGATATGAATATGCATGGTCCAGGATTTTTCGACCATATAAAAAGTGCTGTTTTGGCGGAAAAAATCCCGCTGCACCGAATAGATGATGCTGTGAGCAAAATACTGTATGCGAAGTTTCAGTTAGGTCTTTTTGAAAATCGATACGTAGATAAAGTACAGCTAGAAAAAACGGTTCTTAGAAAAGAACACCTAGACCTTGCATTGGAATCGGCAAGAAAATCATTGGTATTATTGAAAAATAATAATACCTTCCTGCCCTTGGCAACAAACGTATCTCGGATACTGGTTACCGGGCCCGGGGCAAATAACCAAACGATTTTAGGCGAATGGTCTCGACTGCAGCCGGAAGATAACGTTGTTACTGTTTTGGAAGGTATTGAATCGGTAGCATCGAATAAGACAAAAGTCGATTTTTTACCCATTGACGGTTACGGGGAAATTGATGACTCCATCATAAAGAAGGCCGCTAAAATGGCCGCCAAGTCCGATGTGGCCGTTGTTGTCGTTGGTGAAAATTCCCTGCGATTTGATAAAGATAAAACCAGTGGGGAGAACTTGGATAGACCAAGCCTTGAATTGGTTGGTGATCAATTGGCCTTGCTTAAAATAATTAAGTCCCAGGGTGTGCCATTGGTGGTAGTGCTTATCAACGGAGGCCCGATAGCCTCCGAGTGGTTGGTGGAAAATGCCGACGCTATTATCGAAGCCTGGGAGCCAGGAATGTTTGGTGGTCAAGCTATTGCTGAAGCCATCTTCGGTCTTTATAACCCTGGTGGACGGCTGCCGATTACCGTTCCGCGTTCGGTGGGTCATCTTCAGAGCTATTACAATCACAAACCCTCTGCGTTCCATCGCGGCGGGTTTTACCAGAGTAGTCGTTCACCATTATTTGAGTTTGGTTTTGGTTTGTCTTATACCCAATTTCAATATTCAGACCTCCAGATGCGCAAAACGGTAGACCCTGAAGCCGATATGGAATTGTCTGTAATCTTAAAAAATACAGGTGTGGTTGCTGGCGACGAAGTCGTGCTGGTTTACCTTAATGACAAGGTGAGCAGTGTAACAACGCCTGTTCGAAAGCTGGTGGCTTTTGATCGTGTTCACCTTAAAGCTGGTGAGAAACGTAAAATGAAACTGAATATCAGTAAGGATCATTTCAAATTGTTGGATGTCGATATGAAGATTGTTCTGGAGCCAGGTGAATTTGAGGTGGTAATTGGAGATGATCGCTTAATTGAAACGATCATTGCTCATTAAACGTAGATGTTCGCAGAAATTTTTCGACCATTCTCCTTGCTTTCGTTAGTTTAGGATAATTAGGTAAGGCCGTAGAAAGTATTTTTGATCGCTGGAATCAATAGTGGGTAAGGTGGTGCGAGTGTAAAGACGGTGGCTACGGTCATTGGAGTCTGGGAAATGTATTTGCTTTCGGTGGTATTGTGGTAAAGGGTGCTGGATGCTAAATCCATGTGTTCCGTAAACTGTAAACCTAACTGGATAAGCCAGAGCTGCATCGCGTCGATGCCTAACATGACCTTTGGGCGATCTAATTAACGATGTCCACCGGGACCCCATGTATGGTAACGGTGTTGTCTGCGAGTTTTCCTTCATCGAATAGACATTGCCAGACTCGATTGTCTTGCTTGCTGTAGCACGTGCCCCATCCAGTAGCTTCATAGTTTTCGGTGATTCTGCCAGCAAATACTAAGTTATCATCAATGACAGATCGAATACTGCCTCGATAGGCATCGAAGCTGTATAGCTGTTGTCTATTTTTGTATACGGTGATTTTTCCATGAGAAGAGCCAATCCAATTTGGTCCGTCAAATATTCTTCCGTCTGTGTAGACAAAACGGTGGTCGCCGTGCTCCATTCCCATTAAAAATTGGCCTTCAGAGTAGATGATTTTTTTGCCTTCTGGGTAGATTATTTTACCGAGGCCTGTTACTTGACCTTCTTTAAATTGGCCTATGTATTGATAGCCGTTGCTGGTTTTAAGCTCTCCACGTCCCTCCATGAACCCGTTTACCCAAGCCCCAGACATTGTTGAACTGAAATAAGTGGTGAGTGTACCTTTTCCGTGAGGAAGTTTGTTTTTAGTTTCGCCTACGTAAACGGTGCCATCTTCATAGATAATCTGATCTGGGTTGCTAGAGCTGATTTTAGCAAAAGGGTTGGCTCGGGTTTCATGCGCCTCGATGAAAAATCGTCCGTAGCCTTTGTTAATCCAGTTGCCATTGTGACGTGTTAAGTATTGACGACTAAGAGTAAGAACATTGGGCGAGTCTCCCAGCAACATATTTATTTCAATTTCATTCCATAAACGGTGGTCCATAGTGTCAATCCCGTAAAGGAATTTTGCGTTGGATAACGCCATGGCTGCTTCAGCCAGAAATCTTTCTTGGGTTTCATCTATCCGAGCGGTTGCTGCGCCCAAAACATAATAAGCAAGAGCGTTATTCCCATCGTTTTTTAGGGATTTTCGAGCGAGAGTTCTTAATTTCGCGAAATTCTTTTTGCCGTCTGGGTGCCCAACTTTTAGTTGTCTGATGGTGTTGTCAAGTTGGTTGTGCGCTTGTGATGCAAGTATGTCGGCATTGTCGGGGTTTTTTTCCAATAGGGTACTATATTGTTTCTCGGCTTCATTCGCGGTGAGAGGTGTTAGTAAACGCCTGAACCCCGAAAGTTTTTTCCTGGATTTTTTGTTGAGCTTTTTGAGCTCTTTATCGCTGATAGTTATTGATTTTTGATTCGGTTTTCTCAAATAGCTAATTTCCGAGAGCTTAACTCGAGAGCTGTTTGGGGCGTAAATGTTCGATAAGAGCAGTGCGGAGTCGCGCTCTGTATAAGTGTATGAACTAAAACGAAGAATCGCGGCAATTAACTCTTCGTATATTTGGGCGGGAGATAGCGTTGTTAATGTTGGGTTAATTTTTGGGAAGTTTATTCCAGCTATTTCTGTATTGAATCGAATATATTTTACGTTTTTGGTCACGTAAGAGATGATGGCATTATCCATCTCCTTGTAGCTTGAATTAAAGCTCCGTTTGAACGCTTCGTCAACAGATTTTCCAAGGTTAATATAGTGTAAGTAGGTCGTAAGATTTTCGCTTAGGGTTTGGTCACTTTTTAGGTAGTGGTAGGTGAGCATCGCTCTCGCATAAAACTTGCCCGCAGCTCGCTCATCTTTTCTTTTCTTTTTACCTGACTCATCCCGACGCCAGCCCATCCTAATATTTGTTGTTTTGAAAAGGTCTTCGACATCGACGGATTCAATTCCATTGCCGCTACGCTTTAATATGGAGTACAGCCGGTCGCCAATCACATCCATGTTACCAATGCTTACATATTTGCCATTTTCTTCTTGTCGAAAGGAGGCAAGATATTCGGCAACGCCTTCGTTATACCACATCGGGTAATATGTTGAGTTTTCGAGGCTTCGAGCAGCAAAATGCACGTATTCGTGCATTAAAACCTGGTTTCCCCAGCTCTTATTCTTTGCTGACTTCGAGTAGCCGGAGATATTTGCCACGGCAATATCTCCGTCAATTCCGGTTAGAAATACGCCTGCCCAAAATTCAGGTAGATCCAAGCGTTTGAAGTTTTTACGGGAGGAAATGGCGATAATTTTTAGCGATTTACCGCTGATAAGTTCTTTGCCGAGCGTTTGGGTAATGAAGTAACGAAAGTGTTCGAGATCTTTTACAAGAAGTTTTGCAATTTTTTCGTTTGCATCTGTAATAACAGTGAAATTTTTACTGCGTACTTCGATCCAGTCGTCTTTTATTAATTTTTCGAGTTGAAGTTCTGCCGTACTAAACGCTGATAGCGAGAGTATCATAACTAATGCGATTAGTTGTTTCATGGCCTTCCATCTAGTCGTTATTTTTATTTGAAGATACTAGCGAAACTAAGACCATGAGGCAAGTGCGGTTTTTGTGTTGGGATTGGCCAATCAAGTGAGTGATGATTATAGTGAGGTGTAAATGATCTTTGCGGTAAGCGTGGGCATACCAATAGGCGCAGTCTGTCTTAGGGGAAAACGGAAAGGAATATATTATGAAGGGTGTATGTAACCAGGCATTTTTTGTTGAATATCGAGGGAGAGTGTCGAATGTCATTTTTGGTGTGTTTGGGTAAAGGCGGCGTCCCCGAGGGTCCTAATGTAAATGCCTGCTCAACCGCTTGGTGTAGCCCGTACGTGGGGAAATCGGTTCCGTGCACGTACTTCATGGGCCACATTTGTATCTTAAATATCTATAACATCCAGTTGCAGGCTTTGTGCTTGTTCCCGTTGTGAATAGTCGCTAATGATAACGGTATTAGGCGTCTGTTGTGCGAGATATTTTTCACCAACGCGTTGTAGATCGGCAACTGTGGTTGCCAATATTCTTTCCCTCGTCTGTTGTCGGTAAGTTAAATCCCGCCCGTGAAGTTCCGCATGGAATAACCGTTTGGCTTTTCCTGCAGGGGATTCGGATTTGTCGATAGAGCTGACTGTTCCCAGAATAGCTTCTTCCAGCTGTTGTGGGTTGTGCTTTTCACTTAATAACCAATCGATGGAGCGGTCAAAATCTTCCAGTGTTTCCACCATTCGCGGGTCGCGGTAGGAGTAAAAGCGAAAGGCGCCATTGTTGCTGTCTTGAGATGCGCCCCCGCCGTACGCGCCACCTTGTTCACGAACGACCTTGTGTAAAAACCCGTTGCGCAAAAAACCACCCAGAACGATTAGTGATGCAGCGTCTTCATGGCTGGGGGGAACGGTTGGATAGGCGCGAGCACAGAAGTTCACTTGTGAATTGGTCAGCCACATCTGCTGAATGTGTTCGGTTCTCTTTGTTAAAGTAAAAGGTTCTGTCTGGTCATTTACCGGCAGGGAGATAAGTTCTTCAATATTGTTGCCAAACTCATTCAAATTCGCCTGCTCTGCTACCAGAAGTACCTGCTTGGGCGATTGTATGATCTGTTGGTGAACGTTTCCTAGTATGGTAGAAAGTTCTTCTAATTTATGATCCGAATCTTTTATGTCGGCATCCAGTTTTTTGATAGCCTTAATGCTGGCTAGACCGGTAAGTGAATGACTGAGGTGTGCATTTGCCGATATACCCGCGGTGGCGGCAAGCATAGCTAAGACGTGCCCGCTACCGGTAATACCCTGTTCGCGGTGTGCGCGTATTTGCGCAACCAACTCACGAATTCTGGTGGTTTCATCGAAGCGTGCGTCGCTCATAACGCTTTGCATTAAGTCACACAGCGCACGGTGGTTTCGGTTTAACGCCTTACCGGAAAAGGTGACATAACCGTTTACATCGTGAATATTCTGGATGCTGCCGCGAATGGAGCTGAATGCGTTTATACCACCGCTCACACTGGCTTGCCAGCGTTGCATGGCTAAATAGTCCTTGGTGCCTGCTCCCAGTTCGGCGAGGCTACTGGTGTAGAGCGGCAGTAGCGGCAAGTCGCCTTCACTGAGTTGTGGCAACTGATGCACAAACTGCTGATACACCAATCCATTGGTGCCTGCACTGTATGAGGTGAGCTGGTGTTTACGGTTTGTTTTGATCTCGGGTTCTATATGGGATTCAGATTTGGGAACGTCTTTCAGCGTCACTTTGGGCAAAATATCGGCATCATCCTGCTTATCTTGACGCTCTTTAAGTGCTTGGGATTGCTCAATAATTTCCAATCGCTGGTCATCGCTCAGGCTGGATTTTATGGCAGCTAACCGGGCGATCTCGGCCTGTTCCTTGCGACTACTGATATGGGAGTCTGGTTGCATGGCAAGGCGCACGCGGTGGGGGTTGTTCAGAATGAGCTCGTTGATTAGCTTTGGTATAAATCCTGGATCTTTAATGTCTTCTCTTAGTTTGTTTAGGGAGGCATCAATGTTTAACAGCTGAACGGGGTTTCCACGGTGTGTAGCTGTGCTCAGTGCTGTGAGAATTAGCTGTAGACCATAGGGGTAGCTGTCGCCCCCAATTTCCCGTTGATGCAGTTCCAATTGGTGCAGTGCTGATTCGATATCTTCCTGCGGTATGCCGTTTTCAGCCACTTCTTTTAGTGTGCCGATAATTAAGGCTTCTATCTCGTCTGCGCTACCACTTTCACAACCTTCTAGGCCGCAAAGGAAAGAAAGCTCTTTCTGCGAGTCATCCAGGCCGCACAGCGGGGAGGGACCGTTGCCTAGATCCGTGGATTCAAGTGCGTGCATCAGCGGGGTGGCGCTATTGTCCAATAGTACGCTGGAGAGCAGTTGGGCTTTCAGCGTATCGTCCAGGTCGGTGCTCTTGCCTAGTAGCCAGGCCATAACGACGTGATTACGATGTTCGGCATCATCTTCGTTGTATGGGTAAGCTTCCTGTACTCGGATTGGCGCGTAGTATCTCTTTTCGTCATCTACGGAAACTGTGTAGTTGAGACGCTCAAAATGCTGCAATACCTGTTCTTCAAACTTGGCCTGGTGTTCTTCCGCACTGATGTTGCCAAAAGTCATAAAAACGGCATTGCTGGGGTGATAGTGCGTACGGTAAAAACCAATCAGTTGTTCGTAGGTGAGATCGGGGATGGAGTCGGGATCACCACCGCTGTTGTAGTGGTAGGTGCTGGAGGGAAACAGGTGTTTGGAGAGTGTTTGCCATAGCTGTGATGGCACAGAACTCATCGCTCCTTTCATTTCATTGTAGACGATGCCTTTATAGACCAGTGGGGAATCGCTATTATTGGGTTCTTCAAACTCCAGCCGATGGCCTTCCTGAGCGAAATCTAAGGGGTCGAGGCGGGAAAAGAAGACGGCATCAAGGTATACGTCGAGCAGATTGTTGAAGTCTTTGCGATTAAGGCTGGCAAAGGGGTAGGCTGTCCAGTCGGAACTGGTAAAGGCGTTCATAAATGTGTTGAGTGAGCGCCGGGTCATCATAAAGAATGGGTCGCGTACAGGAAACTTTTTGCTGCCGCAAAGCGCTGTATGCTCCAGAATATGCGCTACACCACTAGAATCCTTGGGAACGGTGCGTAATGCGACCAGAAAAACGTTCTCTTCCGAGTCTGCTTTTAAGTGAATATGTTGGGCGCCGGTGGCAATATGTTCATATTCGAACACCTCCAGATTGAGTGATTCGACGACTTGTTGTCTCAATAATGTAAATGCAGGGGTGTTGGATATCATGAAAACCTCAGTGGGGAGAGCGGCTATTTGGAAAGTTTTTGATGCCGACCAGAAAACAAGCTAACGAATGTAATCTTAAGACTGGTAGAATTCAACCTTCTGGACCCGGAAGTATTACCGTTTTTTATAATAGAGCTCTGTAAGCAGAGCGGAGAAGTTCATGAATAAGGAGCTAATCCTTAGCGAATTTGGTCGAGTAGCGGAAGCAAGAGGGTGTGAGCTAAAGCACTCCCCTAAAAGCCTGGCGACGACGATAGTCGTTGAAGCGGCTAAGCTGCTGGAAAATTTTCAGAGGATGTCGGAGATTGAATCCGAAATTATTGATGATGACGCCGCGTGCCTGAAGGATATATCTGCAGATGTCGCGGATATCTATATTTACTTAACCGTTCTTTGCCACAAGCTCGATATGGATCCATGGGTGCTTGTAAAGGACAAGCTTTTAGTTAACCGCGAAAAGCATGTAGAGCGCTGCTTTGCTGCTGCTTCATCCGTTACTTCCAGGTCAGCCGCCAATACCGCTATTCAAGATCGAGATCTCTCCGCGAATATTGATTGGGCTAATATTGCAGAACGTATTGCCTCCAGCCGTTTGGTGGTTAGCGAAGGTGCCGCAAAACTTAAAAAGAAAGCCGGCTCACCGTAGCAGGTATTTGCCCCATGTCCCAGCAAGTTGATCGAAATTTTGACGATTTGGCGATGCGTTTTCGCCGAAATGTCTATGGCTCACTTAAGGGGAGCGTTCGTTTAAAGGTATTGGAGCGCGACTTTCAGCAATTTATCCCTGAATATCTCTCTGACTCCGGGAATAAGTGCGTGTTGGACGTCGCGGCAGGTGAAGCGCTGTTTTCAAGCCGGTTGGCGACTCATGGCTGTGAGCTAGTGATTAATGATATCTCCACCGAAATGCTCAATCTGGCGCGGGCCTCGATAGATCGTGAGGTGGATGTTCATGGTGAAGAGTATCGCAAGCGAATTGCGATTGTGCAGAGTCCAATGCAACAGTTGGATTCGGTACTTGCTGATGAAGGGCTGCCGGAAAAATACGATCTAGTGCTGTGTCATGCTTTACTCGAGTGGATGGCAGAGCCGCATACACTGGTTAAAAAATTAACAGGTTTAATAAAGCCTGGCGGCTACCTTTCGTTAACCTTTTACAACATGAATGGTTTGGCGTTTAAAAATTTGCTTCGCACGAACTATCATAAGTTTGATATTGATAATTTCACCGCCTTTCGCGGTAGTCTCACGCCAACCCACCCCCAGAACCCAGAACATATCTGTGAACAGTTGAATGATGAGGGGTTTTCCCTGTTGTGCAAAAGTGGTATTCGTGTTTTTCACGACTACATACTCGATCCGGAACAGCGCAACCGTGACCCGGAAGGTTTAATTCAAAAAGAGTTGGAATATTCGCGCAGGGAGCCTTTTTGGCAGATGGCACGTTATATTCACTACCTTTGCCGTTATGATTGAGTTTCCGCTGTACCTCACTGACAGAATTCTGCTTGAAGAACACCACATAGAGTTCTCTGCTATTCGTGCTCAGGGAGCCGGAGGGCAGAATGTGAATAAGGTTTCTTCTGCAATACAATTGCGTTTTTCTTTATACCGCTCAAATTTGCCAAAGCTAATGATTGATCGTGTGCTAGCTAGCGGTGATAAGCGTATTACAAAAACAGGTGAAATTGTTATCAAGGCTCAGTGTTTTCGTACGCAGGAAAAAAATAAGGAGGATGGTATTGAGCGATTGAAAGACTTCCTGGGGCGATATGTACATGCTCCAGTCAGACGGATCGCGACGAAGCCGAGTAGGGCATCTGTTCGCAGACGATTACAAAATAAGGCTCACCGTTCGGTAGTGAAAACGTCACGTAAGCCTGTTGCTGAGTAGCATAGATAAGAAGCGCCATCATAGGCGCCTCTATCGATATGTGGTTTACGGTGAAACGGTAACGCTCATTGTATTGGACGCGGGTGAGATACCACTTTCGTTTTGTGCATATACGCGGTAAAAATATTCGCCAGGGCTTAGCTTTCCGGTATCACTAAAAACCGAGTCGTTGGAGGGGTCGTATTCGTTGCGACCATCCGATATTTTTTCTGCAATCACTTTCCATGGGCCCAGGCGGGACGCGGAGCGTTCTACTTTGTAGTAACGCCCAAGCGGTGCTCCCATCCAGTTTATGGCCTTAGGGTTGCCTATGGCGTGTAAAAGAGGCGCTTCCGGTACCGGTAGGGCTGGAGCGTTTTTCATTCCATTCATTTGTGCCTGCGCTTTGCGTACGAGATCAACAACGGTTCGCTCTTCATTGCCATCATTTCCAGCAAAGCCCGGAATATGATAGCTATAGTGGCCGGTATATTCCTTGTGCCAATAATAACCACCAACTTCTCTATGGCCACGGAACCCCCAAATAAATGCGCCTGCCGCTCTTGCACCTTTATAGGTCGTGTTAACGGCGGCTTGCATAATGTCATTTAGACCGGCGGCATCTTTTAACCCGTACTCGCCAATGATATACACTTTTTTCGCGTCGATGGCTTTCAGGTCTTTCAGAATCTGTGCGGGATTATTGTTATGGTTTACGGTGTAAAAGTGGTTGGAGATGATATCGACATTGGGGTCGTCAAGGGAAGAAGGATTAACCTTCAGGTAGGTGCCATCGAGAACTAAGTGGTTTGTATCCAAAGATTTAATATGGGCCGCCGTGTTTTTAACAAAAGCTTCGGTTGATCCTTTCAGCTCATTCCCGGTTTCCCAGGCCATAATGGCGGGTTCGTCTTTATACAAACGGCCAGAGATGGTGTTTTTGCGGTTGATAACTTCTTGAATAATATACTGGTAAGCTGCGTAAGTTTTGCTTTTCACATTGTAAAAGTCATCTTCCTTTTCGCCATAGAAGGCTGCTAATTGCTCGCGGCCTCCCCACCATTTCCAGTGATCAATAAACGGCAGAATTAAGCGTAAACCGTGTTTATCGGCTAGGGATATCATACTGTCGTAATGGATCATTGCCGTTTCATTGATGCGGGGTAGCCCGTTTTTTTCAGTGGGCGCAAGAATATGGGTTTCCCTTCCGCAGGCTGCATCCCACTCTGTGCCGACCGAAAGTACATACACTCTCATGGCTTTATGGCCGCTTTTAACCAGCGCTTTGATCCAGTTCTCCTGTTCCAGTGCCGTCGGCCACTTAAAGTATTGGCCCCAGCCTCGCGGGTCTGCTTTACATGGGCCTCTGGAGTCATCTTCAATACGGTGTAATTCTGGTGCGTGAATACCGGCGAATCTAAACTCTTTATTACCATCCATTAAGCGGTGCTGATCGCGAGTAATAAAAGTATCGAAGGCTAAAGTTTGAACGGAAATAAACAGCGCGCAGGTAAGCAGCGCACGAAATAGTTTGGTCATAACAGTATCTCTTATTTTAAAGGTCGTATAATGCCTAAATGGCCGTACCAACATCAAGGTCTTCAAACCAATCCAAAAAGCGTTGAACATCATCACCTTTGAAAATTCGGCCATGTTGTGGACACATCATGTTGATACTTAATTTACGTACACGATTTATCCAGTCGTTTTTTGCTCTATTTGACGGCATCCAACGTTGGTGAAACATCGTCATTAATTTTTTATGTTCTTCAAAATTTTCTACAAATAACGGCGCGTTAACGGTTTCTAGTGCGGCGCCTACATCACCGCTCATCAAAATTTTAGCGACCGGGTCGTATGCGTGGAAGTTGCCGGATGAATGTAAATAATGTGCAGGGATAAACTGTATATGTACGTTATCGAGCACGATAGAGGCACCTTCGTCTGGAATCGCGTTGAATTTGATCGTATTCATACCAAAATGACGAATAAAACCTTCCCACAGCCATGGTGCATGTAGTGTTGCATTTTCCAGCGCCTGATCCCAAAGACCAAGAGAAGAAATAATATCCGGATCCTGGTGAGAGGCAAATAAATGCGTAATCTGCTGAACCGGAACCTGTTTAACAACATTGGCTAGCATGGCGGAAAAGAGTTCGATTCCCCCAGGATCCATAAGCAAAGCGTTTTTTTGTGAGCACACCATATATTGGTTGGTGTCGATAATGTTATCGGCCTTGTCCGGGTCTCGGCCAAACATAAACCACCGGTGGCTATTGCCACTGTAGATTTCCTTGGTCAGCATTGTGTTTTACTCGATTATCTATTGTTAGTGTAGAGTGATATCGCCAAATAAGCGTTGCGAATATCGAACATGTAATTGAATTTTTTCTGCCGCCTGAGCAACGTTCTCCGCTATTACATTGAGGGAATCCTCGAATGCTTTACCTGATGCGGAGGCTTCTACGCGGGACATTGCGGCGAGTACAGTCGCTGTGCGCAGCTCTCTTCCGAGTTCATTTAGGCGGTCGGTCAGTTGATATATTTGATCGCGAAAGGCCGCTTCAAGTCTGCCATGTCGTTGCTTTGTTCTTGTGTAGGCGTGGTCGATCGTGTGGAGGTAGGGGGCGCCTTCGCCTTTTTTATAGGCGAGCTGAAACCGGTCCAGCGCATTGCGCGCACGGGCAATATCCGATGCTGTTCGGCTCATCTCAATCGCTTCGGCGTTTATCTCTTTAGACGCGCTGACCGTTTTTCTAGCCAGCTCGTCAATAAATTCCGTTAGCGCTCTAAATCCTGCTGCTCCGTGGCCCGCACGTAACGCGAGTGCGCGGGCGTTACTGGCGGTGAGTGAGATGTCTCGAGCAACAAGCATCGCCTTGTGGAGCTCTGCAGCAACGGACGCGGCCGACACAAAATATTGGCGTTGATAGTTGTCTCTCATGCTGGTTACCGGTTAAAAATTAAGTACTTTAAGGGTATAGCACAAACTCGCTTCATCCCCATGGATATCCTAAAGTGCTAATTAGACTACACACGAAGTGCTGATAAAGGTAGAATGCACAGCCTCAATGAAAACGGTTACATTGGCGCCAGGAGATTGCCAAAGTAAACCTCCGTCCGGGTTATTGGGAACCTGGGTGGAGGGTTTTTTATCTTATCATCTATAAAACAATATCTTTATTTAACAAAAGCTTACGAGGATTACTTTAATGACTACTCGAATGAAGGGTAAACGTTTACTTGGGGCTGGATTTGCCCTTGGCCTTGTGCTAGCCATGCTCAGCGCTAACCAAGTCGCTGCAGACAAGTACGAGCACTTGGCGATGACACCGCCTATGGGCTGGAATAGCTGGAATAACTTTGGCTGCAATGTCGATGAAAAATTGATCAAGGCTACAGCCGATGCCATGGTCAAAACCGGTATGAAAGATGTCGGTTATGAGTATGTGAACATTGATGACTGCTGGCATGGCGACCGCGATGCTAACGGACGCATTCAGGTGGATAAAGAGCGCTTTCCTTCGGGTATGAAGGCGCTTGCCGATTATATGCACAAGCGTGGGTTGAAATTAGGCATTTATTCCGATGCTGGATGGAGAACCTGTGCGGGGAAACCTGGCAGCCGCGGCTATGAGTTCCAGGACGCGAAAACCTATGCGGAATGGGGTGTCGATTACCTGAAATATGATTGGTGTGAAACGGATGGATTAAAAGCTGAGGGTGCTTACATGACCATCAGTCGCGCTTTGAAGGCTGCCGGTCGTCCAATGGTTTTAAGCATTTGTGAGTGGGGTGATAACGATCCCTGGAAATGGGCGTCTCCATTAGGTCAATTGTGGCGCACAACGGGCGATATCTATGCCTGCTTCGACTGTGAGTACGATCATGGAACGTGGTCCTCTTGGGGAGTACTACAAATTCTCGATATGCAGGACGGCTTGCGTAAATACGCTGGTCCAGGCCACTGGAATGACCCGGATATGATGGAAGTGGGTAATGGCATGTCTGCCGAGGAAGATCGCGCACACTTCTCAATGTGGGCAATGTTGGCAGCGCCTTTAATCGCTGGTAATGATCTGCGTAACATGTCTAAAGAAACGCTGTCGATCGTCACCAATAAAGATGTTATTGCTGTGGATCAGGACGAATTGGGCATTCAGGGCTTCAAACTTAAATCGAAAGATGGCGTTGATGTTTGGTTTAAGCCTCTCGCCAACGGTGAGTGGGCTATGGCGGCGTTAAACCGCAATAATCACGATCAGACGTTTAAGTTTGGTTTTAGAAATGAAAAAATCGTTGATGATCTGACTAAGCGTGAAGTCGACTTTAATGCCGAAATTTATACCTGGCAGGATTTGTGGAACAAAGATAATAAAGGCAACACGAAAGACCTTATCAAAACCACGATTAAGCGCCACGATGTGTTAATGCTTAAGTTAACCCCCAAAGGGGCATGGGAGCACAAGAAGCCTAAAGGCCACTAGTTCGTCCTCTCAGGTTTAACCTCTCCACCAGGAAAGCGCTCGCAATTGTGAGCGCTTTTTCATTTGATGAGCTTCCATTCTGGAGAGGATGTCTGCAAGTGTGTGAACTGCGTCGAGAATATAGGGCCCTTTATTTAGCATAACGCACTCGGCCCTCTCACCCATTGCAGCGTCGGTTAATTCTGGTCGCGATGCGATGCCTTTTTTCGCAAGACTCTCAAGAACCTGTGTTGCCCAAATAACGGGTACGTGGGCCGCTTCGCATATCCACAATAGCTCTTCTTGCACTTCAGCCATTCGCTCGGCTCCCAGCTCTACGGCGAGGTCGCCGCGAGCGATCATGACTCCGATAGGGTGTCGCCCGATACTGCCGAGTAATATCTCGGGCAGTTTCTGTACCGCTCTGCGCGTTTCAATTTTTGCGATAATAGGCATCATACCTGCGTCGCGCTTGCTTAATTCTTCGATCAGTTGGTTCATATCGCTTAGACTTTGCACGAAGGAGAAGCCCACCATATCGGCGTGCAGAGCTACAAAATCGAGATTTTGAATATCGGCTTCACTCAGCGCCGGTAGTTTTAATGCTGTTTCAGGGAAGTTTAAGCCTTTATCGGGCTTGATACGGCCGCCCTTTGGCCCCGCGTGGGTAACTCTCAGGATGGCTTGTTGCTCATTGACTGACTCGATAATCGTGCCGATTTTTCCATCGTCTATCCACACCGCTTCACCGGGTGAAATAAAGTCGAATATGTTGGGGCAGGTGCAGGACAAAACGGCATTTTTCTTCTCTGTTGCGGGCTTACTCTGTTTTGCCGTTTGAGAAAGGGTTATTTTTTCTCCGAAACTTACACGGATTGCGTTGGCTCTAGTTTTTCGAGTACGCGCCTCTGGGGTGCTTTCGCTCTCCATTGGGCCTGTGCGTATTTTATGCCCCGAGAGATCCATCAAGACTTTGCAGCTGCGTTTGTATTCACTTTCCGCTCGACGTACGTGCCCGATCATGGCGAGCCAGGCATCGGGTGAATCGTGAGCGCAATTGATTCGCGCGCAGTTCATCCCTGTACGTACAAGATCGGAAATCAGGGCGTAATCGGTAGCGGAGTGCCCGGGGAGGGTCACCATTATTCTTACGCTGCGGTTAATGGCGGGCGGACCAAAAATGGCGTCTGTGTTTTGTACTAGGTTGAGCATGCCTGCGTAGTAATCGATGCAGGGTACGTCTGTCGGCAATTCTGGGTTTTGGGTATTGAGGCTTAGACTGAGAATGCGGATCAGATTATTGATTGTTTGCAGAATATGAGCTTCTGAGTGTCCGAGTGAGGATAAGCCATTGTAGGTCAGCTGCGTTTGCAGGGTGCGCAGATCGTGGCGTCTTAAGGATAGGTATTGGGCTAAATTCCATGCGCTTGGCGTGTATGAATGGTTAGGATAAAAATCGACGTAGTCGACTAATCGTTCCTGTGCAAACTCCACCATATCGTGTCGCAACTCGATAAGCCTGTGCATAAGAGCAGCCAGTTCACTGGTCTGGGAACTGCTGCCGCTGTTTTTTTTGTTTTTGGGTCGGTCTATCGCATCGGTTTCCATAGTTGAACAATAAGACCTTTTAGTGACATTTATATTACCCGGGTGCGCTCAAATAGGGGACACAGTTTTTAGTAGATCAGGAGGAGAAGGCTTGTGCTAACACTATAGAGCATACTGAGCTGCGCTGTACTGGCGAGTAGGGGGTTTAGCGCCGCACCTTCGGAAATCCACATTTTGGAGCAGATTTTATGGGCAAACGGGAAGCACAAGACAATAGGTACTGTCGTAAGAATAATGGGGTAATCGTTTGTAAAGGCCGTAAATGCGAGGCAGTGCAAGACCGCTGCGACCACAAATAAGCCAGTAAAAACCACTTTACTGTTTTTATTGCCCAGACGTACCGCGAGGGTTGTTTTGCCTGCGCTTCTGTCTGTGGGTATGTCGCGAATATTGTTCACAAGCATAACTGCAGCGAGAACCAAGCCTAGAGCCGTGGCGAGTGTAAATAGTTGCCCATTCAGGCTTTGGGTCTGGATGTAAAAGCTGCCCATAACTGCAACCCAGCCAAAGAAAATAAGCACCGCTATCTCGCCCAGGCCATGAGAGGCAATGGGGTAGGGGCCTCCGCTGTAGCCTAGCGCAGCCAATACACACAAAACACCGACACCGAGCATTAGCCAATCACTGTATACGATCAATACAAGGCCGCAAAGAATACTGAGGAGCACGAATAAAACGATGCCACAGGCCATTTGCATCGGTGATGCCAGTTGTGATTGTGTTACTCGGACGGGGCCCAGGCGTTGGTCACTATCTACGCCATTTTTGGCGTCAAAAAAATCGTTTGCGAGATTCACCGTTATCTGTAAAAACACGGCGCAGCCGAAAGCACAGATAACCAGCAGCCAGTTTAGTTGTTCAAAAGGTACGCTGGCCGTTCCCAGCAAAACAGGGCTTAACGATGCAGGTAAGGTCTTTGGGCGTATGGCTAACCAGAATATTTGTACTTTTGAGGGAAAGGGTACAGCGGAATTACTCATTGATTTGCCTGTTGGATAATGGGTCTAGCTGCCAAATGCTGTCGTAACGGCGGTCAAATTGTATCTAAGAGCTGCATAAATGCATATGGATTTTCCCAACCGAGGGCTGAGTGTTGGAGTCGAGCGGGTGCAGCACTCGAGCGAGTTATCAAAGGTATCCTAATTTGGGTCAGTTAAGTTTTCTGTAAGTAGGTGAAATTTTATCCAGCTACCCATCAGGCACAATCTATACTTGCTTAGATCTTACATCTTATTTGTTGTAATTATTATGAGTTCAAGTCGTCGTATCAGGGCTATTGCAATTGATCAACTTTTGCCCGGCATGTACGTGGTAAAGCTTGATATCCCATGGATCGACAGCCCGTTTATAAAGCATACGCGGATTATTAAAAATTCCAGTGAAGTCGCGATGCTGCAAAAGGCTGGCGTTAAAATGTTGGTTGTCGACCTGGAGAAAGGGGTTCATCCCGAAAGCCCTAGTAAGAAAACACCGGTTTCAAATCTAGAAGCGGATGAAATCCGAAGTGCGTCCTCGTTTGAGCAAAAGAGTACTTCGAAGCCGAATATCGATACCCCAGTGCAAGCTTTAGAGCGGGAGATGCACAAGGCTCGCCTGATCCGTAGCCAAATACAGACCGCCGTTAGTCAATTGAACGCTCGGCTGGATAGCAATCAAACCGTTTCTTTGGAAGAGCTTCAGCCGCTAATTGATGACACGGTAGAAAGCCTTGAACGAAACAATCAGGCGCTGTTGAATCTTGTTCACCTGAGCAGGAAATCACAAAAGCTGGTTGATCATAGCTTTAGTGTTTTTTGCCTTGCGCTTAATGTAGCGGTTACTCAGGGGCTCCCCGAAGAGGATCGTTCTGCACTGGGTCTGGCCGCATTACTTCACGATAGCGGCTGGCTACAGTTACCGCTGAACCTTATGGGTAAGCGTTCGCACTACACGCCAACGGAACAGAGGCTCGTTTGCTCGCATTTGGATATAGGCCTGAAAATGCTGGGCGCTACTACGCTTTCCGAACGGGTCTTACGCCTTGTTAGAGAACATCATGAGCGTTGTGATGGCAGCGGCTATCCGGCCGGACTTAAGGGCAGGCAACTTCATCCTGCAGCAAAAATTCTTGCTGTTGTAGATTCCTATGATGAATGTATTCATCAGTTAACGGATAAGCCCGGCATGCTTCCGACAAACGCCTTGCGTTTACTGTACAAAGAAGCGGAGCAGGGTAAGTTTGACCCCGAAGTTGTGGCTGCTTTTATTAGTCTTTTGGGTATCTACCCAGTTACCAGTGCAGTAAGGCTTGATACCGGAGAGAAAGCGGTTGTTGAACAGGTTTTTGCCGATGCTCATTTGGAACCGATTATTCGGGTATTTTACGACAGCAAAAATAAAGTACTTGCTGACCCTTTCGTGATCGATTTGCGTGAGGGGAACGACCCAAAGAGAAAAATTACCGAATTAATTGAGCCTGGTGACCCGAAGGATGATTTCGAACGAAAGCTGTTTTCGGTATTTGAGTAATGGATAATAAAAAAACCGAAAATAAAGTTAGTGCAGCAAAGAATGCTTTTCTTATAGAAGATGAATGGCGGCAATGGCTGTTGCAGTGGCCGGATGGTCTGATCGCGTTGGGAGAGAGTGGAGACGTTATATGGCTATCGGAAAAAGCCAACGAAATAATTGGCTGGTCTTTATCTGCAGTAGAGTACAAAAATGTCCATGATGTTCTCTGTATACCGGTGCGTGAGTTCGAGCATGAGGCATGTGATTGCCCGCTGATACTTGTCGATGAGGCATCGTCTAATACAATGAATTCTACTTGTTGGTTGGATGGTTCCGGTGAATATATCAGCGTCGATTATAGAATTATCCCTATTCTCGGAAATGGTTTAACCCATCACCTCATCACTTTCTCAGAAAACAGACAGCTGCAACACAATGTCGCCGAGCTGGAAAAATTCGCATGCTTTGTGGACAAAAATCCCGCCGCCATAGCCGAGTTTGACAGGGAGGGGCAGATGTTGTTTGGAAACCCGGCAATGCAGGAATTACTGTTGGGTTACGGCTTTGATGAGCAAGGGCGAGCAAAAATATTTCCACCGGATCTAGCAAATATCTGTTTGCGATGTTGCACTCAGGGGCAAAGTATTACCCATGTTGAAATAGAAGCGCATAGCAGCTGGTTTAGCTGGCATTTTCATCCTTTGGAGGAGATGGATGAAACGACTGCTATAGGGTATGCCTTTAATGCCACCGAGCAAAAACAAGCACAAGCGCATGCTCGTATTACTCGAGCAGAGGCGCGGCGGGATTTTTACGCGAAAATGATGCATGAACTTCGAACACCTTTAAACGCAATTGTCGGCTACTCCGATTTAATTCTGTGTCGATCAGCAGAAAGTTTGGAAGAGGCGGATACGAGCGCGTTACGCGGTATTAAAGTTGCCGGTCTTCAATTAAATGAATTGATTTCTGATACTTTAGATATTTCAAAAATCGAGGCAGGGAAAATGACGGTTGAACTCGAATCTTTTGAGATGTCTTCTGTTGTTAACGATATTCACGAGCAAATGAGCTATCTCTCGGAGGTTAACCGCCTCGAGTATAACGTGAGCTATGAAGAAGAGATGCGCGTGCGCAGCGACAAACGAAAAGTGAGACAGATATTGGTTAATCTCGTTTCCAACGCCATCAAATATACCAAGACGGGCAGTGTAACAGTTGGCCTGTCTATTGGTAGTAAAGGCGATACCTTCATTATGCGTGTCGCAGATACAGGAGTAGGAATACCCGAAGAACAGATTAGTAGCTTATTTCAGGAATACAGCCAGGTACGAGAAAGCCAGAATCGCGGAATACAGGGGACGGGTTTGGGACTCGCCTTGGTCGATGAGCTGGTCGTGGTGCTGGAGGGTTCTATCGATGTGCAAAGTACCTACGGGATGGGCAGCACGTTTACTGTTGTGCTGCCCATCGCTCAAAGTACTGAATGCTTCTAGCGGTCGTACTGGCACAGGTAGGCTGTGTTAACGGTCACTTTTAAATCGAAACTTTGATTCGCTTCCACTTCAAATGTCTGGCCGGAAATATAGGTTTGCCAGTCGTCCCGTCCCGGTAATTTTACGACAAGCTCGCCACTGACAACCGTCATAATCTCGCGGCAATCTGTGCCAAAAGTGTATTCGCCTGCAGCCATTACGCCCACGGTGGCGGGCAGGGTTGCGGTCTTAAAGGCAATAGATTTAACGTTGCCGTCAAAGTATTCGTTTACGTCTAACATAGTCATTTCTCCAGAATAAGGCGCGGGATTATAGCGGTTCTGTTGGGGGAAAGGCTAATCCTGGTGTGTAAATTGTAACTCGTAGGCGAAGGCCAAAATATGGGCAACGGCGATATAAACCTGCTCAGGAATTGTGTCACCGAGTTCCAGTTGCGCAAGCAGTTCAACCAGTGGCGCGTTTTCGCATAAAGGGACACCAGCCTCCTGAGCGAGGCGAATTATTTCTTCTCCTTGTTCGCCGTAACCTCTCGCTGTAACCGTTGGCGCTTGGTGGCCGTCGTAGAAGAGTGCGACGGCTTTTGTTGCCTTATCGGTTTCATTCATGTGCGTATATCCACAAGACTCTGGCTGATTGGCTGGGTTCTGGCCGGCGGATTCCCTGGCTCTAAGATGATGTCATCAACCTCAAGACCGTTTTTCTCCAGTGTTTTCTTCAATGATTCGAGTCGGTTTTTAGCTCGTGTTTTAATATTGTCGCTTTCACTCCAAAAGCGTGTTTTTACATGGTCTCCTGTGAGGGATATTTCGGTGGCCAGCCAGCCGAACTCGGGTAGCTCCAGCTCCATAAATATTTGCCACCGAGTTTGTTTCTTTGCTTCTCTGCTGCTGGATTGACTGGCGTTTTCTCCTGCATCGTCTTCGATATAATAGTGGGGTGTAAGTTGAAGGGTCAGTGGTAGAACCTGGTCCTGTAATCTAAGCGGAATATCAAAAGCGTAGCTGTTACCCGCTTGTCCTTCGGGGGCATTGCTGAGTAGCTGGCGTAATTGGTTGGACGTAATGTTGGCTATGCCCAGTGCTGATGCCGAGGCAAGTGTTCGCGCCAGATGCTGGCGAATCTCTGTTAATTTTGTAAGGTTTTGGTTTGCGGGTGTTTTGAAGTGCGTTATCGCCGCTAACACAGAGTCCACCCCCCTAAGGTTACTTGCCGCGCCACTCAACGCTTGCTGTAGGTTGGCAGGTTTTATCGCCTGCATCTTGGCTTGTTCGGTAAGTGGTAGATGATTTTCTTTTGTTGTCGCCGATGATTGATGGAATAGATCCAGAAGCAATTTTTTGGTATCTAGGTTGTTCGGTTGCTTTGATAGCTCTTGTCCAGAGAGTAAATTTGATTGTGCCACTGTTGGCGGGGGAGTCTCGGGTTTTATTGTGCTTTCCAAAAACAAACCGCTATTGTTTAACAGTTGTTTTATCACATTGGGGTTCAGCTGCATCTTATTACCCGTTAGTGGCTGAACAACCTTTTGGATGAGTTTGACAGTGTTTGTACTTAGTAGTGAGTTCTGAGTTTTAGTGGGCAATGTTGAAAGGGTTTCGGCTATGTTTTTTATCGCGGTAATATTTTTTGCCTGTGGTTGATCGTAGGGAAGGTGGCGTCGCAGAGCTTCCTGCAGGACTCTTGTTCGCGCGGTGTTGTCTGTGGGCGTATAAGCTTCCGTTTTTACCAAAGTGGTCTGTGTCGTCTGGATTTTGTCTTGTGAGACTATGTTTAAGAGTTGTAGATTGCCATCTTTGCGTACAGACACTTCCAGTTGGCTGCCGATAGGTATTTTAATATCGGTAAGAAGTTGTAATTTGTGCGGAATATTGGGTGGGGTTTCTGTGCTGCGACTTAATAATTCACTTCGTATTTGTGTGGAAATTCGCACGAGTTGTAAAGCGGGAGCGTTTACTAGTGTAGATAAACTTTTAACCGGCTGTTGTGTCGTGGCATTGGTCGCTGAATTAAGTTCGGATTGTGAAAGGCCTTTAATAAGCGCTTGCCGCTGGGCCTCCGATAACTGAACAACCTGTTCAACTCTGGCCTGAAGTTTTACGTCGACGAGTGTTTCAGAAAGTTGTGTTAATTGGGGAGTCGCTTTACTCGTCAGCGCATTTTGTTTCTGTGCAGGTAGCGTGTGAAGCGGGGGGAGATCCATAGGTCGTTTACAGGCTCTTCTTTATTTGATTGGTGGCTCACCTAGTCTATCGGCAGTTGTGGCGTATTACTGATACCAAAGTTAGGGCTTATCGTTATAATAGTCGTCTTTTTTACTTTTACCGGGGCTCATCCTTGCGTTTTGAATTATCACTCTCGAATCTGGCGTGTGAACGCGATGAGCGAATGCTATTCGAGGGAGTTTCTGCCCAATATGGTTCCGGAGATATTATTCAAATCGCCGGTCCAAACGGTGCAGGCAAGACAAGCTTGCTAAAGATGTTAGTAGGCATTGTACCCGTCAGCAGTGGTGATATCGCCTGGACTCAGGAGGGTGGCGTCGATGCTGCAACTCTTCGGGAGTCGTTGTTGTATATTGGCCACCACCCCGCTGTAAAGGCCTCCTTAACGGCAATGGAAAATCTACAGTGGTTTTTCGGACTGAATGGGCGTAAGTCTCTTACCGATATGCCACAACCCTCGCGTGAAGATTACTGCAGAGCTCTAAGCTTGGTAGGGCTCGTAGGGTACGAAGACGTGCTTTGTCACCAGATGTCTGCCGGGCAGCAGCGACGTGTTGCTTTGGCGCGCCTCTACCTGAGCCATGCTCCTCTATGGATTCTGGACGAACCTTTTACCGCCATAGATAAGCGCGGTGTTGCGGCCTTGGAAGATCAGATAAGTCTCCATGCGCGCAGGGGAGGGCTGATACTGCTTACAACGCATCAGGCTATGGCGCTTGATAAAGTGAAACGCCTTGATCTTAGTGACTACCTTCCCATTCCCGTCGATACGGGACTGACGAGATGATCCAGGCGCCTGAATTTGGATCTGTCTTTATCTCCAGTCTTAAGCGTGAACTGCTATTGGGCTTTCGCAATCGGGGTGATATTGCTAATCCTGCGATATTTTTTCTCTGTGTGATTGTCTTTGTCCCGTTGGGTGTAAGCCCGGAGCCGAAAGTGTTAGCTGGACTTGCGCCGGGGATTATCTGGATCGTCGCACTGTTGGCAACGCTGCTTTCGTTAGATCGCCTGTTTCAGGGGGATTACGAGGATGGCTGCCTAGAACAGATGGTATTAAGCGGGCAGTCACTCTATTGGCTTGTAATTGCCAAGGTTATGGTGCATTGGTTGATTACGGGGCTTCCCCTCACTTTACTGGCTCCAATACTTGGGGTCATGATGGCGCTACCTGAGGATGGTTATGGTCCTCTGATGCTTTCCCTACTGCTAGGGACGGGTAGCCTGAGTTTAATTGGCTCAATCGGTGCGGCCCTTACGGTGGCCTTGAGGCGTGGCGGGCTGTTATTATCGCTGATCATCATGCCGTTGTATGTGCCGGTTCTAATATTTGGATCGGGCTCGGTACGCAACGCAATAGAAGGCTTCCCAATTGGGGGGCAATTGGCCATTCTGGGGGCTTTTCTGGCTGGATCGCTACTTTTAGCGCCACTAGCTGCGGCTGGAGCCCTGAAGATTGGTTTGGATCATTAGAAAAGGTAACAATGTGGTTTGGCAGTGGTTTCACCGATTAGGTTCCCCTCGATGGTTTTACGAAAAAACGGGCGCTTGGGTTCGCTGGTTGGGCGTTATTTCGATCCTAATGCTACTTATCGGCTGCGTATGGGGCTTGGGTTACGCGCCTCCGGACGCTAAGCAGGGCAATAGTTACCGTATTATTTTTATCCATGTTCCCACTTCGTTTCTGGCGTTGGCGGGGTATTACATAATGGCTGTCAGCGGCGCGGTTGGGCTGATTTGGCGCATGAAACTGTCGTTTATGGTAATGAAGTGTGCGGCACCGGTAGGAGCTGTACTCACGTTTATTTCGCTGGTCACGGGCGCCGTTTGGGGCAAACCAACTTGGGGAACCTGGTGGGAGTGGGATGCACGCATTACCTCTATGCTGGTATTGTTTTTCCTTTATCTGGGCATTATCGCTTTGCAAGAAGCATATAGAAACCAAGATAGCGCCGATAAAACCAGTGCCATTCTTGCCCTAGTGGGTATGGTCAATATTCCTATTATTTATAAATCTGTTGATTGGTGGTACACGCTGCACCAGCCGGCGACATTAAAGTTACTCGAAAAGTCATCCATAGATCCCAGTATGGCGTACCCCTTAATTTGGATGATTATTGCCTTTTATTTTACGTACGCCTGGTTGATTATTTTGCATACACGGCTGGAAATATTACAGCGGGAAAAACGCACCCGTTGGGTTCAGACTTTGGTGGGGGCTGGTTAAATGGCACTTATCTTTCAATATGACAGCTTGCAGGAGTTGTTCACCATGGGGGGGCACGGGCCCTATGTGTGGGCGAGTTACTCGATTACCCTGGTGGGTATAGCCTATTTGGCTATAGTGCCTGTTCTGGCGAAACGTAAATTTATGAAAATTCAACGATCCATTTTACGCCGTTAAACGGCATGAGTTTGTAATGCATCCTAAACGTAAACAACGTCTCATTCTGGTTATTTTTATTGTTGTGCTCAGCAGCGCAACGATTGGTCTTACTGTATTTGCTCTACGCGAAAATTTAAATTTATTTTATCCTCCGTCGGTCATTGTTCGCGGCGAAGCGCCGGTAGATAAAACAATTCGCGCCGGTGGATGTGTGGTCCCGGGCAGTCTCAAGCGTGCGCAAGATAGTTTAAAGATTGATTTTAATATCACCGATGGTATGGCTGAAATGACTGTTCAGCACGAGGGTATTCTTCCCGATTTGTTTGCCGAAGGGGAAGCGGTCGTCTTAACCGGGAAGTTAAATGGCAAAGGTGTCTTTATGGCCAGTAAGGTATTGGCGAAACACGATGAAAATTATACGCCACCAGAAGTTGCCGATAGCATGAAACCCACCGGTGATGGCCATACCGCTAGTTGTAAAGGTATCGATTATGATTCCTGAGTTTGGCCAGCTTTCGCTTATTATCGCTTTCTTGTTAGCGTTGTGTTTGTCGATCATTCCATTGGTGGGTAGCTTCAATGGGCGACTGGTGTGGATGGCGTCTGCACGTTCGCTAACGGCAGGTTTATTCGTTTTTATAACGATTGCTTTGGCCATTCTTGCCTGGTCATTTTATGTTGACGATTTTTCTGTCGCTTACGTGGCTCGTCACTCTAATCAGGTGTTGCCAACCCAATATAAAATCAGTGCCGTATGGGGAGGGCATGAAGGTTCTCTGCTGCTCTGGGTTTTTATCCTGGCAGGCTGGACTCTCGCAGTTAGTTTGTTTAGCAGCCGCCTGCCCATCGATATTCTTGCTCGAGTACTCTCGATTATGGGCATGATAGCCGTGGGTTTTTTGTTGTTTATGATCGCCACCTCCAACCCCTTTGATCGCGTACTTCCCGATATCCCCTATGACGGCGGCGATCTCAATCCGCTACTTCAGGATCCGGGGCTGATTTTTCATCCACCCATGCTGTATATGGGCTACGTCGGTTTCTCTGTGGTGTTTGCCTTTGCCATTTCGGCGTTACTTTCCGGGCGTTTAGATGCCGCCTGGGCGCGCTGGTCCCGTCCCTGGACGAATGCGGCATGGTGTTTTTTAACGCTGGGTATTGCTCTCGGAAGTTGGTGGGCCTATTACGAACTCGGGTGGGGCGGATGGTGGTTTTGGGATCCGGTTGAAAACGCATCGTTTATGCCTTGGCTGGTGGGTACAGCGTTAATTCACTCGTTGGCAATGACGGAAAAGCGGGGCGTATTTAAAAACTGGACCTTGCTACTGGCGATTTTTAGTTTCTCCCTTAGTTTGCTTGGAACCTTTCTCGTACGCTCCGGTGTGCTGACGTCGGTGCACGCATTTGCGTCCGATCCCACACGTGGCGTTTTTATTCTTGCCTTTCTCGCGGTGGTCGTTGGTGGTTCACTTACCCTGTTTGCTTTCCGTGCACCGGTTGTAAAAAGTGTATCGGGTTTTAATCTGCTTTCTCGCGAAGCTTTTTTGTTGGCTAATAGCATTATTTTTATAATCGCGGCCAATTTTGTGTTGTTGGGTACCCTGTACCCCTTGGCTGCCGATGCATTAAACCTGGGTAAGATTTCGGTTGGCGAACCGTGGTTCAATTTTTTCTTTGTTAAACTTATGGCTGTCGTCGCAGTATTGATGGGCATGGGGGCAATGCTTAATTGGAAAAAAACGGATTACCAAAAAATAAAACCTTGGCAAGTTACGCCATTTTTAGCCAGCCTGTGGATAGGTTCTTTTTTGCCGGGAGTGTTTGAAGGTCGATATTCTGTTTCGGCAGCCGTTGCAATTACGCTTGGTTCATGGGTGATTCTTTCTTCAATTTGGGACGTCAGAAGAAAAATCAGTAAATCGGCGTCTGCTGGTGAGGGGTTATCGAAATTGTCTCCCAGCTATTATGGGATGATACTCGCCCATATTGGTTTTGCTGTATCGCTATTGGGTGTGAGTTTAAATACCGTTTACAGCGATCAGCGCGATGTCCGCTTATCTATCGGCGAATCAGTGCATGCGGCGGGCTATGAGTATGAGCTGTTAGATGTAACCCGTACACGGGGGGCAAATTATTTTGCCGATGTGGGTGATGTAATTGTCCGTAAAAATGGCAAAGAAATTACCCGTCTTCGCCCGCAAAAACGCCGTTACTTTTCCGGCGGCAGCGTTATGACAGAAGCCGATATCGATGTTGGTTTTTTTCGGGATATATACGTAGCGCTGGGTGAAGAGTTGGAAAACTCCGACTGGGCGGTAAGGATTCATTTTAAGCCGCTCGTACGCTGGATATGGATTGGTGCTTTGTTTATGGCTTTGGGTGGCGGTTTGGCAATAACGGATAAACGGTATAAAGAACGTAAAAAAAATAACAAGGAAATAGCAAAGAAAGAGGGTGCGGCGGTAGAAGAGCCGTCGGAAGCTGAACAAAGTTCTGTTGTTACTGCCGTTGTTACCGAAGAGGCCGCCAAAACGTGAACCGTATTAAGCTCTTTATACCGTTAGTGATATTTGTTGTGCTTGCGACTTTTCTATGGCGTGGTCTGTCTATCGATCCCGGACACTTGCCTTCTGCTTTAATTGACAAGCCGGTACCTGATTTTAAATTACCCAATTTACAGGATTTGGAGCAGCAGCTTTCCAATGAGGATTTTATCGGTGAACCCTACCTGTTAAATGTGTGGGCCACTTGGTGCCCAAGCTGCCGTGTCGAGCACCCTTTTCTATTAAAACTGGCAGAGCAGGGCGTCAAAATTGTGGGCTTGAATTACAAGGATGAAAATGAACCCGCCCGTCAGTTGCTAGAGACATTTGCTGATCCGTACCATGCCAATGTTGTCGACAGCGACGGTCGTCTGGGTTTAGACTTGGGTGTGTACGGAGCGCCGGAAACCTTTATTGTAGATGCCGAGGGCATTATTCGTTACAAACACGTTGGGGTTGTGGACGAGCGTGTGTGGCGATCCAAACTGGCACCTATCTATAACCAATAAAACAATAACCTTACCTAAAGAGGGCTCTGCATGCGTCTTCTGCCTGAATACACCTGCATAAAATCAATATTACTTGCGCTGCCATATAAGGGTAGCGACTGGGACGATAACTTGCTCGCGGCGCTGAATTGTTACCGCGACATGGTTACGGCTTTTTTACAGGCTGATGAAACAATAGGCATTTTACTATTAGCAAAGCCCGGTAGTGACTGGCGTAGCTGGTATAAGACTCTGCATTTGAGCGCACACCAACAGGCTCGTTTAAATATCATTGCTGACATCGATTACGACGATACCTGGGTGCGCGATTATGGTCCTTTAAGCTATTTGGAACCGAATTTCACCATTAGTTACCGTGCTTTTCAGTTTGACGGTTGGGGGGGGAAATACTCCGCCGACGCCGATAATGCCGCTGCGCTGCAGCTATATCGTTATGGCGTTTCTCCCCAATCTAAAGTGGATCTGGTGTTAGAAGGTGGCGGTGTTGAAATTAATGACGATGGCATTCTGTTGGTAAATCGCGATTGTATTGTGGACAACAATCGAAACTCCGGTTTAGACGAGCCAACCATGTATGCCAAACTACTTCAGATGTTGGGTGCAGACGATATTGAGTGGGTTCATGATGTTCAAATGACCGGCGATGATACCGACGGACACATTGATACTCTGGCGAGATTTCTCGATAACAATACCGTTGTATGTTGTGGTCGAAACGGTTTGCATCACGATGCACCTGCGCTAGAACGCTTGAATGATCAGTTGGAAAAAATCTGTTCTGAACGGCATTGGAATATAATTAAACTGCCCGTCCCGGTTATTCGGAGTGCGGTAGATGAACGTATACTTCCCGCGACTTACGCTAACTTCCTGCTTTGTCATCAGCATATTTTTTTGCCGGTTTACGGAGTCGACCAAGACCTGGATGCCATAACGATTTTAGAAAACGCTGCGCCCGATAAAACCATCGTGCCTATTCGCTGCGAAGCGTTGCTAGAGCAGCACGGAAGCTTGCACTGCGCCACCATGCAAATTGCCGGAGAAACCGCGTGAAACAAAAATTTATAGCTGCTGTCATTCAGCAATCCATTCCCGGAAATGATAAAGAGGAAAACCTGTGTGTAACGGAGCAGTATATTCGTGAAGCGGTAGATCAGGGGGCAGAGCTTGTCGTGCTACAGGAGTTGCATGCAACGAAGTATTTTTGCCAGGTGGAAGATACTGAACTTTTTGATTTGGCCGAGCCGCTGGACGGTTTTACTTCAACCTCTATCGCGGAAATCGCAGCCGAGCTGGATGTGGTGATAGTGATGTCCGGGTTCGAAAAACGCGCGCCGGGGCTTTACCACAATACCGCGCAAGTCTTCGACGGCGACAAGGGCAGGGTTGGTTTTTTCCGCAAAATGCATATTCCCGATGACCCAGGGTTTTACGAGAAATTTTATTTTACGCCCGGTGATGCAGAGGGGGCGGTACATAACGGCTTTGCGCCGATAGAAACCCGTTTAGGGAAGTTGGGTGTGTTGGTTTGTTGGGATCAGTGGTATCCCGAAGCCGCGCGTTTGATGGCTCTTGCGGGCGCAGATTGTCTAATTTATCCAACCGCTATTGGTTGGGACCCAAATGACGATACTGACGAGCAGCAGAGGCAGAGGGATGCTTGGATTACCATTCAGCGTGGCCATGGCATAGCCAACGGAATTCCGGTGTTGGTCGCGAATCGGACCGGTTTTGAAAGCTCTCCGGTGGGGGACCAGGACGGCATAGAATTTTGGGGTTCCAGCTTTATCGTAGGGCCGCAGGGGGAATACCTACTTGCCCCCCAGATCGAGGCCGAGGGAGCGCTTTGCGCTGAAGTCGATTTAAAACGATCTGAATCTGTCCGGCGTATCTGGCCCTATTTAAGGGATCGTAGGGTGGATGCCTACCTCAACCTGACCCGCCGTTGGATCGATTGATTGAGGGGCCTTCCGGGGGCTCGAATTAATTTGGTGCAGTGCAGCATTGTTGTGCTATTATTGATCTAATCGGCCTTGGAGGGTTTGCCATGCTCTACCATGCATATGAGCTCAACCATGCTGCGCTCGCGCCCTTGCGGGAGGCAGTCGAATTCAATAAGCGTTATCTCGAATCTCCCTACAACCCCGCCTCTTACACCTTGTTTGGCCGCACCGCTGCGGCTGCCTGTGACCTGTTTGAATCTATGACACGGCGCTACTCAAAGCCCTTATGGGGATTGAATTCAACACTTGTTGGCGATATTGAGATTGCTGTGCAGGAAAGGGTGATCTGGGAGAAACCCTTCTGTCGATTACTCCATTTCGAGCGCAGCAGGGAAGGGCTGGCGAAGGCACATGGTAAAGCCGGCTGGACACACCCTCGTCTGCTGTTGGTAGCACCTCTATCCGGGCACTATGCAACACTACTGCGCGGTACAGTTGACGCTTTTCTGTCGGAATACGAAGTCTATGTCACCGAATGGACCGATGCTCGGGAAGTCCCGTTAAGCGAGGGACGGTTTGATCTCAATGATTATATTGACTACATCATTGAAATGATTGAGGTATTGGGGCCGGATATTCATATTATCAGTATCTGCCAGCCCGGCCCGCCAGTTCTCGCGGCGGTGGCGGTGATGTCAGAACAGGATAACGAAAGTTTGCCTTCGACAATGACGTTTATGGGCTCGCCAATTGATACTCGCCTGTCCCCAACCACGCCAAACAAAATTGCCATGGAGCGCAGTTTCGATTGGTTTAAAGATAATATGATCTATACGGTTCCCTGGCCAAACAAAGGCATTATGCGCCGTGTCTACCCCGGCTTTTTACAGCTCAGTGGTTTTATTACCATGAACCAGGACCGTCACGTAACCGCCCACAATAAATATTTTGAGCACCTAGTTGAGGGTGACTGTGATAGTGCGCAAAGGCATCGGGATTTCTACAACGAATATCTCGCTGTACTTGATTTAACGGAAGAGTTTTATCTGCAAACCATCAGTGATATTTTCCAGGAGCATCGTTTGCCCAAAGGTGAATTTATGCATCGAGGTCAGTTGGTGCAACCTTCAAAAATAACAAAGGTGGGCTTGATGACGATAGAGGGTGAAAATGATGATATATCCGGAATTGGTCAAACCCAGGCCGCGCATACATTATGCGTGAATATACCGCAGGAGAGTCAACTCGATTATATTCAAACGGGTGTGGGGCATTATGGTGTTTTCAGTGGTCGTCGCTTTCGCGCAAACGTAAAGCCAAAAATTGAGGACTTTATGCTAAAACATTTCGATGTAAAACGTGAAAACCACTTTCAAAAGGCTAACGAGCCTTTATTCTTCAGTAAAACCAACGGGCACTTATAGAACGTTGGCAGCATGAGGGCTTAGCGAACGTCGATTAGCCCTGGAGCAGAAATAACCCGCTGAGTAGATACAAGTTTAGGGGGCTCCAGACTAAAAGGTGCTGGGATGTTTGAGTTTTTCAAGTAAAACAGGCGAGTGTTTTCTCGATTCATCTGAGTTATAACATCTTTAAAATATCGATAGAAAAGCGTGTCTAAAGAACCCTCTTTGTGAGCGATTTTCAATCCGTGCTCCAGCCGCGCTGTTAGTTTTGGGTGGTGCTTACTCACCTGGAAAAACACCGGGAAAGGGTAGTAAAGAACAATACCCGGCACAATCGCAAGATTGCCGTAATCCGGTCCCACTTCACTTAACGATTGCACGGCTTCACCGGCACTTAAAGGTATATAGTCGAAGCGTCCTCGGCTCAGCATAAAAAAGAGCGATTCGAACGAGGAGCCTACCACCAGCGGTAGGCCATTTTCTTTATACACTGGGACATCGGCCCAATAGTTAACCTGTCCAGCTTTAAGCTTCTGCAAATCAGCGTAGTTTTCTATGCTGGCAAATATGTGAAGATCTTGCTTGCGGGCAATTAAAACACGATAACCTAGGAGCCCATGCAGTAATGGAACGCTAATAACATTTAGCTCTCCATCCATCTCCAACTTGCGGGCGGGTAGGGGGTTGGTGAAGAAGTTAACCTCTTTTCCCTCTGCTACTACCCGTCTTCCACGATCGTAGTTTACTTGTAGGTAATGAACGCTAAATTCGTAAGGACCATGTGTGGGCTGGGTAATATCCAGAAGGTGCTCGGCAAGAAGAGATTCGTAAGTGGCCCTTGTTGTGCTTAATCCTGTCGCCCAAAATTTTGCCTGCAATGGGGGCTGGGCAAAACTGAAGGCACTGCAGGCAACCCCCAAAAAGGCGAGGGTTATCCGTGCCGATAAAGTGTGGCGTTTGGTCATTAGTTTTATTTTTATCGTTATATTGTCAGTTGATGGGCCGCGATGGCCCAAAAAGGACAATTATAGCGCGTACTTGTCGTGGCGCGAAATTCATTCAGGTGAATAAATAGACGGCTATCATGTCACGGTTGTTATAGAGGGTCAATTTGGTCCAATACTGGCTTTCGTCTTACCTATATTTAGTACAAAATTGGCGTAGGTAGTTTTAATCGTTAGTGGTTTTTGGGGGAGTTGACAGCATTATGCATTTGTTTGTGTACGGTTCACTTATGTATCCTCGCGTGTGGCGATCAATTGTAAAGGGGCGTTACGGCCAGCAGAACGCAGAGCTAAAGGGGTATCGCTGTGTTCAGGTCAGGAATCAGCACTACCCCATGATTTATTCGGTGCGTGGAGGTGATAGCGTAGAGGGACAGGTGTATTTCCATGTTCGGGCTAAAGATATTAAGCGCTTAACGTTGTTCGAAGGGAAAGAGTACACCTTGCGGCCGGTTCATCTTTTGCTCGATTCTCCTCTTATGGGCAGTCGAAGGCTGAAGGCGGCAACCTTTGTTGCCTCCCGCTTAGGTCGGTTCAAAGCGGGGGAAAGGAAGTGGAATAGGGGTGAGTTTGTTCAATCCGGTTTGGACCACTTTTGTAAACGCTTCGTTGGATTTAATCGAATTTAATGGGCAAGTTGACATTCTAATGGCGCCTCTATACAGTCGCCGCCAGTTACAGGTGCTTGCGCGACGCCGCAAGATAAATGGGAAGTTTGGTGAAAACCCAACGCTGCCCCCGCAACGGTAAAAGCTACTTTTAGTAGGTAATAGCCCGATACCAGCCTGTTTCATTTTCGTTGATGGAGCGGAGGGCTACCATCCTGGAGTGATCCCCGACTTGCGGACAGCGTTACCTGCGGCATAGCCGTATTCAATACTAACCAGTATTTGTAGCCGTCTTATCAAACTTGTCTACATCATCCCTGGCTGCCTCCCTCATTAGCTTGCTTTTACGCTTATGAGGACTAACATGAAAAAATCTGTTTTATTCACCGCTATTAATGCTGTGATTTTCTCTTCCTATTCCCTTGCGCAACCACTTCTTGAAGAAACCGTTGTAACGGCATCAAAAAACGAAACGCCTATTCGTCAGATCGGCGCTTCCGTTACGGTTATTGATGAGCAGGAAATCGAGCTACGTGGTTACAATGCGATTGCCGATCTATTGCGTACAGAGGCCGGCGTATCCGTTAGTAATAGCGGCGGTGCAGGTAAAGTCACTAGTTTGCGTATTCGCGGAGAAGAAGGTTATCGAACCCTGGTGTTAATCGATGGTATCGAAATGTCGGACCCAACAGGCCCGCAGGTAAGCACCGCAATGGAACATATCAATGCCAATGGTGAAATCGAAAAAGTAGAAATATTGCGTGGGCCGCAGGGCTTTGTATATGGTGCGGATGCGGGTGGTGTCGTCAATATTTTTACCCGGACGGTAGATGAAGGGATTCAAGGCCAAATTGGCGTTCAGGGGGGAAGCTACCAGCAACAGGATGTAAATGGCTATATTGCCAGTGGTAGTGCTCGGGGCGATGTTTTTTTGTCGGCTGCAAAAAACTCTACCGATGGTTATAACTCGCTGGTGAGCGATAGCGAAGCAGACAAAGATGGTTACGAGAATCAAACCCTGCACTTTAAAGGCGGTTTAAACTTATCGGAGAACTGGCGGGCTCAATTCGTGCTTCGCGATGTGGAGGGAAACACGGAATATGATAATTGTGGCTACCCGACAACGCACGACTGCAAGTCGGACTATAGTCAGCAAGCAGGGCGTTTGTCCGCCAGCTATAGTGGCGAAAAAATGAACCACCAGTTGGCCCTAGCCAAAACCAATACGGAGAGGGATTATTTGGCCGATGGCGTATTCTCTTACGGCTACAAGGGTGATGTAGAAAAAGTCGAGTATCTCGGAAGCGCTAAAATCTTGGCAAATAGTACTCTCGTGTTTGGGTTAGATAATAAGTCTGAAACCGTTGTTATAGAGGGTGGAGACGATTTATCTCAGGATCAGTCGGCGGTTTTTGCCGAGTGGCAGGGCCAATTTTCCGATAATGCGTTCTACACCTTTGGTGGGCGTTATGATGACAGCGATGATTTTGGAGAGCACTTCAGCTATCGCGCGACTACGGCATGGGTTCAAAGTGAAAAAAATAGCGATGGTGTCGACCAAGGGCTTAAATATAGAGCCAGCTTTGGCACCGGCTTCAGAGCGCCCAGTTTGTATGAGATTGCTTACAATGCTGGCCCTGATGCGTTCGGCGCGGCAGCCGAAACGGTCTTAACTGAAGAGCAAAGCCGTGGCTTTGATATCGGCGTGGATTATTTTATTGACGGTAAAGCGTTAGTGCAACTTACTTACTTTAACCAGAAAATAGAAGACGAAATATATTACGACATGGCGTCTTATTCTGGCTATTTACAGCGTTCGGGAACAACCTCATCTAAGGGCGTTGAATTGGCTGCCGATTACGCCTTTAGCAGCACGATTAAATTTGTCGGTAACGTTACCCATAACGAAAGTGAAACGTCCGATAATTTACCCCGTCTTCGTCGCCCACAACTACAGGGCAACATGGGACTACAATTCGCTTTTATGGATAATAATTTGAATATGCTGGCGAATCTGCGTTTGGCGACGGATGCTGATGATGAAGTCTATGATAATGACACCTATCAGAATGTTCGCGTACCTTTAGACGATTACCAGGTGCTGGATGTAAGCGCGAACTACTCACTGAAAGACTGGACCTTTAGTTTGCGCGTAGAAAATTTGACAGATAAAAATTATGAAGAAGTAACCAACTATAATACCGGCGGGCGTAAAGCTTATCTGGGTGCTAAGTTTACTTTCTAATAAGGTCAAACTGATGGATAAAGATGCTAAACACAAACGCGCCATGGAAAAACAAAAAGCGCAGGTGGATAAAACGATTGCCAGTGCCAATCAGGAACGCGGTGTCTCGGTTTTATTGACTGGAAACGGCAAGGGAAAATCCAGTTCAGCTTTTGGTATGGTCATTCGCGCCCTCGGCTATGGACAGAAAGTGGGCGTCGTTCAGTTTATTAAAGGTGAGCAGTTGTCTGGCGAAGAAATTTATCTGCGGGAGAAATGTCCAGATGTATTTCTATACCAGATGGCAACGGGTTTTACTTGGGACACGCAGGACAGATCCTCCGATATAGATGCGGCGAAAAAAACCTGGGGATACGCAAAAAAATTACTGACTGATGCAAGTTTTGATCTGGTTGTGCTCGACGAGCTTACCTACATGTTGGCTTATCAATACCTGGATGAAGACGAGGTGGTCAACGCGATCAAAAACAGACCTCATCAGCAAAGCGTCGTTCTTACTGGTCGGGGTGGCGGCAGTGCCCTCAGGGAAGTTGTTGATACCGTATCGGAAGTTAAGGAAATAAAGCACGCTTTTCGCGCTGGGATTCAGGCGCGTAAAGGGGTCGACTATTAAGCGGGTTGCTAAATGCTGATTAAGCCAGCAGATTTATCGAGGATTTGGCCGTGGATAGCAAGCCTTTCGCTAGGGCTGCTGCTTTTTAGTTTGCTGTGCTCATTACTCTTTGGGGCAGTGCCCCTTAGTGTTAGTCAATTTATCTCGTGGGTGGGTGGTAACGATACAAGCCAGGCAGGGCTTATTATAGAGCGCTTACGCCTACCTCGCGCATTGTTGGCGATGGCAGTGGGCAGTATATTGGCGGTTAGCGGTGCCGCAACACAGGGGCTTTTCCGCAATCCGCTTGCCGATCCATCGCTTATTGGTGTGAGCGCCGGTGCTGCAGCCGGGGCCAGCATAGTGATTGTATTACTACACCAGTGGGAGTGGGGGATTTGGGGTTTTTCCCTGGTATCTGTCGGCGCATTTGTGGGTAGTATCGGGGTGGTGGGTTTTGTTTATTCAATTTCTACCAATGAACAGGGAACACGCGTTTCCACCATGTTATTAGCCGGTATTGCCTTTACCTTTTTGGCCGGAAGTATAACCAGCTTGCTGGAATTTGTGTCTGATAATGAAATGCTTAGGCGCTTGAGCTTATGGCGTATGGGTAGCCTGGATGGCGCAAACTATCAGGATGTTATGATTTTAATTGCGGTGAGCGTTATCTCCTATCTCGTACTCTTTCGCCAGCACAAAGCTTTAAACGTAATGTTGTTGGGTGAGTCGGAAGCTCGACATTTGGGGATCGACGTTAAGCGGGTAAAGCGCACGATCATTATTTCGGTTGCTGCGGGAGTCGGTATTGCCGTGGCTTTGAGTGGAACCATCGCGTTTATTGGTTTAATGGTGCCCCATCTGGTACGCCTTGTTATTGGACCTAATCACCGTTATCTGATTCCGCTGTCGGCCTTATTAGGTGCGACACTTCTGGTTGTTGCTGATATTTTTGCACGAACATTAATTTCTCCAACCGAGCTTCCCGTTGGTCTGGTAACAGCCTTACTGGGCGCGCCTGTTTTCCTCTCTCTGTTGCGGCATCGGCTGCAATACTCCTTTAGCTAAAATATCACTATGACGATTCTTTCGCTAAAAGAAATTGGTTTTACGATTAATGGTTATAACTTAATCGACCAAATTACGTTTGATGTGGAACCCGGACAGATAACTGCGGTTGTCGGTCCTAATGGTGCGGGTAAATCCACGGTTTTACGTACAATTTCAGGTGAGTGTTCCGGTGCAACCGGCAGTATTGAATTTTGCGGGAAAGATATGGCTCGCTGGAGCAGTAATGAAAAAGCGAGGCGAATGGCGGTATTACCCCAGTTCAGTTCACTCTCTTTTCCTTTCACCGTAAGAGAGGTTGTTGCGATGGGGCGATTCCCCCACAGCAGCGGGCGCAAGGAAGATGAGAGCATTGTTAAGAGCGCCATGGCAGCGTTAGATATTACCCATCTGCGCAATCGTCTGTATACCCGTTTGTCGGGCGGTGAAAAGCAACGCACACAGCTAGCAAGGGTAATGGCACAAATATGGAACCCCAGTGATGATATGGATCGTTTACTTTTGCTGGATGAGCCAACAGCATTTTTAGATCTTGGTCATCAGCAGCAGCTTATGCAGGCCATCCGAGATTTTTCTCGACAGGGTGTGGCCGTATTGATGGTGCTGCACGACATTAACCTTGCCACTCGACATGCACACAAGGTTGTCGCATTGCAGCAGGGCAGGGTTGTTGCCAATGGCGATAGCCATACGGTGGTAACAGAAGGCTTGATCCAGAGATTATTTGGAACCGAGCTTCAGGTGATTAATCATCCTGTTTCCGGTCAACCACTCATTTTCTAAAAAAATATTGATACTTTAGGTCGAGCGCTTATCAGCTCGGCAACAATTTTCTGGCCCTTCAAACCCCGGTTGCTTTCGTGTTATGAAAAAAATGGTGTGCTCCCTATTATTGTGTCTTACAGCTGTTGCCAACCCAGTTTTGGCTGGTGTTTCGGTTGTTGATGATCTAGGGCGAGAAGTTTATCTCGATAAGCCCGCGCAAAGAATTATTGCCTTAGCGCCCCATATTGTCGAAAACCTTTATTCGGCGGGCGCAGGCAATAAGTTGGTCGGGGCTGTGGATTACAGCGATTATCCGGAAGAGGCAAAAAAGCTACCTAGCGTAGGCGTTATTAGCGCTTATAGCTTGGAAACTATTGTCGCGATGAAGCCAGACCTTGTCGTGGTCTGGCGCTCTGGAAGAGGGGGGGAAGTATTAAAAAAACTCGATGCGCTGGGTATAACGGCCTATGCCAATGACCCTCGTTCAATCGGTGACATAGCGCGCGATATTCGTCAATTTGGGATCCTGGCTGGCACGCAGGCTAAAGCGGAAAAAGTAGCTGCGCAATTTGAGGAAAAAATGGCTGCGCTAAAAATTCGGAATGCTGAATTACCCCGCGTGCGCGTACTTTACCAAATTTGGGATAAACCCATGCAAACACTGAATGGGGCTCATCTTATTAGCGATGTGATTACTCTGTGTGGTGGCTCAAATATATTCGGTGACGCCGTAGCACTGGCGCCTAAGATTAGCGTTGAATCGGTTTTAACTAAAAATCCGCAGGTTATAGTGGCGAGTGGTGCGGGTGACGACGCGCCACCATGGTTATATCACTGGAGATTGTGGCCGAGTATCGAAGCGGTAAAACACAATCGTCTATTCAGTATTCCGCCGGATCTGATTCAGCGTAACACCATTAGAATTGCACGGGGCTCGGAATTGATGTGTGGTTTTATTGCCTCTGTTTCCAGACCTGCGCCGTAAACATGCAAACGCTGTGCGTAGCATAGGGGGCTATTCTGTGTCTGCCGGGGGCGGATGGCGGTGTTATTTCTCTACAGGCTTGATTCCACTTTGCGGCGTTTCGGTGTCTTTGGTGGAAATTCAAACTGCATTAATTTGGCAATGAGCAAATAGGTAAAGTAAGTGAACCAGCCAGCCATAACAACATCACTGAAGAAATGACCACCCTGTAAAATTCGAACAAAACCAACCAGCGCTCCCAATGTAATTCCGTAAACAAACCAAATTCGTCTTTGTCTTACCCAAGCAACGGCCATAAGGTAAAAGCCGATAGCGGCGTGCCCGCTGACGAAAGAGCAGTTGCTATCGCAGTTACCGGAGTAGTGAAAAACTGAAGCAAAAGGCATTTCTCCTCCAAACTGTTCAACGTTCTGAGGGCGAGGGCGGCCAACGGTATTCTCTTTTAATACCATGTTAACGAGTATGCCAGGGCCGACAATGAGCGTGATCAGTAAAAAAGTCCAACTCTTCTTGGCTGCAAACCATTTTTTCTGATGGCAGACAACTATGCCAGCGATAAAAAGTAGAATATAGGCAATATGGATTTTCGCGAACAGGAGGTAAATAAAACGTACAAATGCATTGTTTCCATAAATGAACTGGCCATCAGCGTAATAATTACCTGTAATAACAAGGTCGATATTTGGCCATACCAAAAAAAAGATGACTGTCAGTAAAAATAGTGAAACATCTAGACGTAAAAACGTTTTGAAAGAAGGGCGCTTATTCATATTCTGGGTACCCCTTGAAACCTTTCATAAGGGAGATGGTTACGGTTTTTTCTTCGTTTTTATAGGGATGGGCTGTCAGAGTTCCCAGCGGGATAGCTTGCTCAAAGCGAGACGTTATCTGTTCGGACGGAGCGTTTTTCGATACAAACAGAAAACCTTGTTTTTCCTGCCCTGCCCAGTTACGTAAATTAACTTTTAAATCATAGTAGTCGCGAATCTTATCCGCATCTGGATTCCAGCGGGCAAATTTAAATTTCCCAGGCATTCCATAGTAGCCCAGATAGGCGAGTAGGTCTCTGGAATCGCTAGCGAGTAGAGCATCCGGGTGGGACTCAACATAAGGCATTAAGGCCTCGCCTAATTCTGGCCAGCCAGTTACACGATGAAAGGGATCGTTTTTCGCCGTAGCTTCAATATCGAGCCAACGCAATGCAGCTGGCCAGTGGTAGAACAGGGAAAGTAAACACAGGTTTAGAGCAAGACCATAGCTCAAATACTGATAAAAGCGTTTTGCAGTGTAAGTAGATTGCCAGCCCATGGCCAGAATAATGGTGGCTGCAACCATCCAGGGGCCAGCCCAGTTCGGAAAGGCTCTGGACAAAAATGCTTGCAGGGAAATTGCCCCCAAAATCACGAGCATAACCCAGAGTAATAGGTGAAATTGAGCGCGGTCTACGGTCTCGGTTGTTTCTGCCTGTTTTGCTTGCTTGATAAGTGAATACACAATTTTGATTAGCAGATAGCTACAGATCGGGCCGAAAATAAGAAATTGGGTTGCTGTAAATTCCGCAAGAGAGGAAAAGTTAAACAGCTTACCGCTGGTTTGTGAAATTTCCTGCGTATGGTGTAACGCGACCCAGTTATTGCTGAAGTTCCAATAAATATTAAGACTGAATATAAGCCCCGCAGTTACCGCAGCCAGCCAAGGGCCCGCGGTTAACAGTAGAGGCCGATAGCTTTTTGATGTCAGCAGAAAGCCAAACACCGCAAGTGGTAGGGCTCCCATGGTGTATTTGCTCAGCATTCCAAAGCCCGAAAATACACCGAGTAGCAACCAGTCGGTAAGCTTTTTTGTCTTAATAGCCTTAAGTGAGTATGCAAGGGCGAGGCTCCAGAAAAAGATCAGTGGAGCATCGGTGGTAATAAATTCACTGTTAAAACCGATCATTGGAATGGTAAGGAAAACCAATCCGCCAACCAGGGCATTTACCGCAGAGCTATAGCGTTTAATGGTGGAGTAAATAACAACCGCAGTGGCTCCGTAGAGTATGCTTGCCATTAGTTTTACTGCTATAACACCGTTTCCGAACAGGCTGGTACTTAACAGTATTGCCCACGCCACCATGGGAGGCTTTGAGTAGTAACCCAAATCGGGATTAAGGGACCAGTGAAAATAGTAGGCTTCATCGTAAAACAGACTGAAATGTGGCTGTAAAAGCACGGCGATGCGATAGGCCGTAATAAGTACAAGAAACACCCAGAAAGTAGTTGAAGCCCTTGCCCAAACGGGAATAACTGGAAGCTTTATCTGTGCGCTGCCAATTGCTACATTTGATTCGGGCGTTGGCGGAATAAAATAGTGTTTTAGCGTTTTAAATAATGCCAGCAAGCCGGTGATGTATAGCAGCGGCAGGGCTAACCGGTAGTCGTTTTTTTCTACCAGAAGCATTATGGGGGCAATAATAAGCAAGGCCAAAACAAACCAGTGCATTTTGTTGGATAAGCCCGCGTGCCAGCGTTGGGTTAAAGTAATGGCCGCCAGGCCGCAGATAATACCTAACGCACCACCGACTAAGGTATCGATAGGCCAGTGAATTCCCAGCCATATTCGGCTTAGTCCCACGGCAAATGCCGCCAATAAAACGACCACTTTTTGCCAGTGTTTTTGGCTGTAGTAATAAAGTACTGTTGCCATTAAAAATGCGGTAAGTGTGTGTCCTGATGGAAAACTGTGGTACTTGTAGCCTTTGCCAAATAGGTTAAAGCTACCGGCGTCCAATACGGCAGGGGGGCGCAGGAGGTCAAAAATATCTTTGAGGCTGTTCGAAGCAATACCGCCAATAATGGCGGCCAAAAAAACAAGCCAATGGAAACGAATATTTTTGGCACTGAATAAAAGAACAAGCGCTAGCAAAAAAGAGCCATCGCCAAACACAGTAATATTGTGCAACAGTGCCTCGGGTATTAATGCAGAGAGGCT
This sequence comes from Teredinibacter haidensis, assembly GCF_014211975.1. NCBI lineage: Bacteria > Pseudomonadati > Pseudomonadota > Gammaproteobacteria > Cellvibrionales > Cellvibrionaceae > Teredinibacter > Teredinibacter haidensis. The sequence goes on along the minus strand of NZ_CP060084.1, from coordinate 1,682,152 downwards.
GTTAATACTGTCAAACGCAAAATGATAGCCAGCTATACCATAGCCACCCGCAGCGCTAAGCAAAAGCAGGCTGGCAATACAGAGCAACTGAATTAGATTGTCTCTATGTGAATCCCACGTCGCCTCATGGGCCTCCTGGCAAAGCGCCATATGACGACTATTCAGCGTTTTAAAGTATTGGTAAATCGCCGTCATCGTTAAAGGCCTTCTCTTCCAGCGTTTGTGCTGGAAATTTCGAACATAATCAGCCCCCCCATTTGCCATATGGGTTTTGCTTCACTGTTTTCTAGTTGATTGGATACGTGTCGGTTAAGGCTGTCTACGCGGTCAACCCTTGTGATCGCCAGCTCCCCGTTTTGGGGGGCGCGCAGAGGCGTGATCCTCTCGCGGTAGACACTGAAGCTCGGCATATGCATTTTGTAGGCGACGACAGTTTCTTCTATACCCAGCGTCTGCTTGCGCTGTTCAATAAATTGTATTGCGCTGTGAATCGGAGCTTGTTGGAAATTGGACGCGACTTTAGCAAATACGGTGAAGGTAAAGCTGTTTAGGATAACGCCGACGATAACAAGCCTTTGCCAAGTCAGGAGCTTGGGCAGCAAGCTGGCAACAAGCATCAATGCAAACGCAACGATGGCAAAGATTGTATAGGAAACGGTAAAAATATCGTTGTGGCGAGATAAGGCCGCACCGTCATAACCGCGCGAACTTTCTGCTGCGATGGCAATAAGTTGGGGAAGAACTACCAGTAGTGCCATAAATGCAATAGGGAAAAGCGTGGACCAGCGCCTTCTGTGGAACAATTTTTTCTGGCGCGCAAAAAGGATAATTAGTGGGACGCAACCGTTCAGTATGTAGTGTGGCAGCTGTGTTTTTGAAAGAGAAAAAATCACGAAAAACACGGCAAACCAAATAAGCAGATAACGGCTTAAAGGGTCAGACAACTGCTGTTTGATCGGCTTGAATACCCCTGCGAGCAACCCGGTATAGGGTAGGACGATAAGAGGTAAGGTCAGCAGGTAATAAAATATTGTTCCGCCGTGGCTTTCGCGTGTTGCGGAAAAACGCTTTAGATTGTGTTCAACAATAAAGCCCTCGAAGAAGCCATTGCCTTGTTCCATATAAACAGCAATTACCCAGGGCGCCACCGTGCCAATATAGACTAACCAGCCTAGTGGGTTTAGGTAGGCGAGGTAGAGCTTTTTATCTACTCTACTTGTGATAAAAAAGATCAACGAGGTCAACAGGGGAACGACAACGCCTACGGGCCCCTTGGTTAAGGTAGCCAGAGCCATCCATAAGTAAATGCGGAGAACGAGCGAGGTTTTCTGATATTTGGTGTAGCGCCAAATATCAAAAATAGCCATACATAAGAATACGTTGAGTGTGGCATCGGCTATGGCAGCGCGGGAAATTAAGGCAATCCAAAGTGAATTGACTAAAAACAATGCTGCAATAAGTCCACGGGTTCGGCCGACAAATTCACGTACAAAACTGAAAACGGCAAACGTCCACAGACAAGCCATAAGCGCCGAAGGCAATCGAAATGCCCATTCATTAAAACCAAATACGCTGACACTACTCGCTTGTAGCCAATAGAAGAAAATAGGCTTGTCGTATCGGGGCTCTCCATCAAGGTAGGTGGCGGAGAAAATACCGCTTTCCAGCATTTCCCGCGTCGCCTCTGTAAATGCACCTTCATCTAAATCGAATAGGGGTACGGAACCTAGCCCCAGGAAAAAACTCAGTGCAATACATGCGTACAGGGCGAGAGGTGAGGTCAAAAAACGTCGTAGTTGCTGGCTTAGATGGTGCACGGTTTGATTGCTTTTCCATATTGTAGATAGATAAAAGGCGGCTAATAGCCGCCAACATTGAATACTTGTTGGAGTACCTATTGGGGAGGTTCTTTTTCCGTTACTTTATCGTCAAGCTCAAAATTCAACGGCTGCCTTACTTTATAGCTACTCACATTGGTGGTTTGGAAAAATATTCGGCTTAGTATTTCCGATAGTACACCGGTGGTTAAAAATTGCAGGGATGCAATAATCATAATGCTGGCAATCAACAGCATCGGTCGCTCACCGATGTTTTCACCGAGAATAAACTTAACAAACATTAGGTGTGCCATCATGCCACCGCCAATGACCCCAACCCACAAACCAATAGAGCCAAAAAAGTGGCCCGGACGTGCTCGGAATTTCAGGAAGAAAAATACGGTAACCAAATCAATCAATACGCGGAAAGTCCGTGTAATGCCGTATTTAGATTCTCCAGCCATACGCGCTCGGTGGTTAACAACGGTTTGGCCTATGCGATGAGGAGGGCACACAGTTGCCATCCAAATGGGAATGAATCGGTGCATTTCGCCGTAGAGACGAATTTGTTTGACCACGTCTGCGCGGTAGACCTTCAAGCTACAACCGTAGTCATCTAGCTTTACGCCGCTTACGCGCTGAATAAGCTTGTTCGCAATGCGCGAGGGCAGCTTGCGGGAGACGGCTGCGTCCTTGCGGTTTTTACGCCAGCCTTGCAGCAGGTCCAGATCTTTTTCCAGCAGCTCTTCAACCAGGCGTGGAATATCGGCTGGGTCGTTTTGCAGGTCGCCATCCATCGTCGCGATGAGTTCTGTTTCAGCTGCATCAATGCCTGCTTGCATAGCCGCTGTCTGGCCGAAGTTACGCTGTAGCTCGATATGCTTAAAACGATCACCAAAAGATTGAACGCACTCATTAACGTTAACTGCTGTTTTGTCGCGGCTTCCGTCGTTTACCAGAATGACATGCCAGTCTCCAGCGTAGGGTTCCAGCGCTGACTTGAGTGCTTCAAACAGTGGTAGAACATTTTCTTCTTCGTTGTAAACCGGAATAACAACAGTAAGGCTTGGTAAATGCATAATAACGTGAAGACCTTATGTGGATGATGTTGGTGAGCGTTTGGACTCTAACAGAACAAAGCCTGCGATTCCCACGCAAATATTGATAATAAAGATGAACAGGTGGACATTGACCGCGGTTTTCACCAAGGGTTCTGATGCATATCCCAGCGGTAACAACGGCAGGGTAAAGGCAAGCTCAAAAGTCCCTGCGTTGGCAAAGCCTGTAATGGGCGAAAGTGCGCTGGCATCGGCAATGATAGTCGCAATCCATGCATGGTCAATGGGCAGATGACCAAGGGTCGAGGCTAGCAGGGCCAGGGCAAACAGTTTTACGCTCCAGATAACCACGCTGTAACAATATAAGGTTATCCATGTGCGCTGGTTTTCAATCAATGGCATGGCAAAGGCGATCTTTCCTACTCGTTTTCCCACTGCCTGTAAAAGATGCATCCCGAGTGGTAGAGAAACTACCAGGGCAATGGGGGCAATCACCGCATATTCGTCGAGCCAGAGGTTACCGGCAAAGAAAACGAGTAGGCACAGTAATACATGGGCATCGAACAGCCGAATCAGCAAGAGCGTTGCCATAGAGTATTTGATATCAATGTTGAGCTGGTGGCGACTGAGAGCCGGCAAAGCCAGCTCGCCGAGACGCATAGGTAATAGAAAACTCACCGTATTGTGCACTAGGCTTACCGCCAGTATTTTTCGAAAAGGGCTGGGCTGTAGCCGGTTGAACGCATAGTGGATTCGACCGACTCGGGCAATGTGGCTGAAAACCACAAAAAGAGCTCCACCAATAACAAAGGTGACTGGGACACCGTTCCAACGCGATAAAGTTTCAATCCAGCCGTAGGAGACGTGCACCCATATACCCAGCCCGACGACCATCGTGGTGGCAAAGAGAATTTTTAGCAAATTGGACGCTTTAGTGGGCATTAAATTGGCTGTAATTGCTTGAGCTAGCGGTTGCTGAAATAGCGGCGCTTTATACCACAGATAGGGTGCCTGGCGCACCGTTTAGGGGATAATTTTGCTCAGAGTACTCGTCGTACTGTGGACAAGTCGAGCCAGTCCGCCAGGATTGGAAATGACCTGTACGGTAATATTATCGCGGCCGCCGTTGTTTAGCGCTGCCCGAATAAGGGTTTCAGTCGTATCGTTTACAGACGTTGTTTTGTTGAGAATACTGGTTATTTCCGTATCTGTAACGGCATCTGTTAAGCCGTCACTGCATAAAATTACCCATTGTGGATTGTGCCACTTGGCCGTTACCAACCCTACATCGACCTGTTCAAGATCCGTAGATCCAAGGCACTGCGTAATAATATTTTTTTCCGGGTGATTGTGCATTTCCTCCGGCGTGATTACGCCTGAGTCGACCAGATATTGCACATAGGAGTGATCTCTTGTCAGCTGGCGTAACGATTTAGGGCGAGAGGGATAGTAGCTGTAGGCACGGCTATCGCCGACCCAGCCGATATCGTATTCACTGCCTCTTGAGTGCAAGGCCACGACGGTAGAGCCCATGCCCGAGCCACCAACACCGCGATTAGCGGCTTCTAGCACAGCCTTGTGGCTGAGCTGAATGGCGTCGGAAAGGCAAACGCCTTTCGATAACTGCTCTTGAATCGTTTCACAAACAATTGCGCTGGCCACCTCACCAGCGGCGTGGCCACCCATGCCATCTGCAACAACCCAGGCCCCAAGAAATGGCATGCTCAAGTAGCTGTCTTCGTTATTGCTACGTTGAAGGCCGACATCCGTGGCTGCGTGAAAGTGGGTTAGTGGCATTGTGTATTCGCTTGTTTGACCTGCATGCAACGTTTTTTCGCCAGATTAAAGCAAAATGGCAGGAGTGTCTTCGAATCCGTACTTAAAATCGCGTTATTGCAGTGATTTTTCTTGTCGGGCGGTAATTAACTCTTGTGACTATTGGTATTTGGAGTTCCAATCATAGTTTTGATTAATATCCAACGGTTGAGTAATTAGTACTGTAATATTTCCTGACACTAATAACGATTAGATCTAAACTGTTAAGAATCTTTATTTATGCTTCGATAATAGATAATACAATTAGAATTGTGAAAGTTCTTTTACACATCTTTACTCAACAGCCCACAACCTACGTTCACCTCTATGCTGCAACTTTGTTTTAAAGATAAAAATCTTAAACCCATCTGGTTAGTCGATCCCGAGTACAGTATCGGCTCCGAGATTGCCTGTGACCTTACCATTGCGGACGGTCATCTGCGTCCTCAGCATGCCAAAATAAATGTTGTCGATAATCAGGCAAAGATCACAAATCTGATCGGCGATCACCTGATTAAAGTCAACGGTGTGCCAGTAGAGCGGGCGCGTGTACTTAACCACGGGGATATTCTTAACTTGGGTTTCAAGGAAGCCACAATAGTAGATTCTAGAATACAAAAAGTTCAACAAAATCAAGATAGTACGGATGAAAGCTCGCAGTGGACATTAACTCCTGTTGGTACCGCTCTAGCCGGAAGGGAGTTTGTTATTCACGGCGTAGCGATTCTTGGGCGCGCCAAAGAATGTGATATCAGTCTCGGCATCGCGCATTTATCCCGTAAGCACGCACGTTTGAAAGAAAGCGAAAGAGGGCTGCTTGTCGAGGACCTGAAATCGGCAAACGGAACCTTCGTGAATGGTCAGCGCATTGAGAAGGCTGTATTGAAGCCTGGCGATCAGGTTCGATTCGATACCCTGTCTTTTCAGGTTTCTGGTCCCCAGCCAGATCTGGAATCTACAACCGTCAGACCTGTTCTGCGTGTTGCCGAGATGAAGGTGCGTCACACCCCTGGAGGAGTCGCTGACAAACCCGCCACGCACGGTATTGGTGAGTCTCGCTCCCATGTTCGTGCAAAGCTACCGCCACAGCATCCTGTTTATACGGGTGGCAATGGCAACGCAATATCCGAACAAGGTAAGGGTGGGAAGTTTGGCATGTGGCTCTTTCTCGCGGTAGCATTATGTGCCGCGGTTTGGTTTTACCTTCGTTATTAGTGTTAAAGCACAGCCTGCTTAAGAACCAAATACTATTGAAGTTAGCCCTCAGATGGCCGAAATGAGGGTTATAACTAAAGGATTGTATTTGGAGCCACCTAATGATCCACCTTCCGACTCAGTATACTGGCACTCCGCCCAGTCAAAGCGGCCATACCACAACGCAGATTTCCAGTACAACGGATCAAAGCACCACGGTGGAGGCTCAGAGTGAAGGTCGTACCACGACTATTAGTGCTCGCTTATCTACTTCCTATAGCTACACAGAAACGCGCTACACACCTGCGACGCCGCCTGGGCCGCCTGTCACCTACGGTGCACCGGTAACCACATCGGATCTCCGCTCCCCAACCCTTGGCGGTAGCGATGTGCAGGCCACGTCGAATGTTGCCGAGCCAACAAGTAGCGATAAAAGCCCCGGTGCCGCAACGATTCTCGCCTTTATCGAGCAGCGTATTGCCACAGACGTATCGGATGGCCTGCCGCAAGAAGAGCTGCAGTCGCGGCTGCAGGCCGGTTTCGAGGGTTTCAGGCAGGGATACAACGAGGCCATTCAGCAGCTCCAGGATATGGGACTGTACGAAGGTGACGTTAAACGCGCTGTTGAGCAAACCTTTAATCAGGTCGCTGCCGGGTTTGCTGAAATGGCAGACAAATACGGCCTTGAAAATCCTGCGGCAGATGTAGCTCTGTACGAACTAGAAAATATTGAAGCTCCGGCTACGGCATCGGCTTCCGATGCAGCGCCAACTGTGCCGAGCACCCCGTTAGAAGCGTTCCAGCCGCTGGTGGATGAACTCACCGGCAATCAGGAAGCTGAAACGCTGTCGGCGCTGATACAGCCAACGCAAGATTTTTACACACGTATGGACGAGGAGAAATCCGAGAGTAGGCAGTACAGCCTACGTTTAAGAACCAACGATGGTGATCTGGTTACTATAAACAGTTACGCCGACCAGGGTCAGCGAGAGCAGAGTGTTGGCACGGCATCGGGAACCTCGAGCCAGAAAGATAGCGCTGGTATGGAAGATTTCCGTATATCTGTTGATGGCGATTTGGATGCCGCAGAATTAAGCGCAATTAACGATCTGCTCGGTCAGTTGAGCGATATTGCCGACACCTTCTTTACCGGCGACGTCTACGAAGCCTATGAAAAGGCACTTGAAATTGGTTACGACAGCGATGAAATTGCGCGCTTTTCCCTAGATCTGACTCAGGTGGAATACAGTCGAATCGAGAGCACTTACGGTGCGGTTGCCAACGCTGAGAGTGATCAGCTGCGCGTTGGCAGCAGCAATCGGCACTACTCGCCCGAGGGGATTGATAACCGAGTGGCGCGAATGAGCGATTTTATTCAGCAATTGGAAAGCGTGCGCGAAGCGTCCAACCGCGTCGGTTTTCAGCCAGATCAACTACCTGAAATTTCGGAGTTTGCCGGCAGGGGCCGTTTTGGTGATCATCCACACTTCCCGCAATTCAAGCCGTTCATGGGGCAAATGTTCGGTGCATTAGGGCGATTGCACGCATAAGCAAACTGCTCCCGCCAGCCGTGGTGGTGTAAACTTGGTGCTTCACGAGGAACACACCACCATGCAAAGCCTGATTTTATATAGCACGCTTGGTTGCCACCTGTGCGACTTGGCAAAGAATGTTATCGCTAACTCTTGCAGCGCCCAGCCCGAGTGGGTGGATATTGCAGAAGATGAAGAGCTACTGGCATTGTACGGTACCCGCATTCCCGTCGTAAAAGCTCGCGAATCCAACCGGGAGATCGGTTGGCCCTTCGACGAAGCGCGTTTTGAACAGTGGTACAACACTCTCTAATCCCATGCAGGAAGACCTGTTTTCATCACAAACTGAGCAGCCCCAGGTTTTTGAATTGGGTGATAGCTGCAGGCTTGTTTACGTTAAAAACTGGCTACCTCAAGATGAGGCTCAGCACTTAATGGGGCAGTTGCGATCGCAGCTTCCCTGGCAGCAACCCTACATTACCGTAGCGGGTAAAAAAACGCGCATTCCACGCATGCAGTGTTGGTTTGGCGATAAGGGTGCGGCACTGCGCTATTCAGCCCAAACCTTTGAACCACTGCCCTGGGATAAGCGCCTGAGCACAATTAAAAATCGCCTTCAAGACACATTCCAGTCACCCTATAACAGCGTGTTAGCCAATTTGTACCGGGATGGTGCAGATGCAGTGGGTTGGCACGCCGACAACGAAAGAGAGCTGGGCTCAACACCGGTAATCGCGTCCGTAAGCCTAGGAGAGACTCGCAAATTCCTCATAAAACCAAGAGCTGGTGTGGACGGTAACCGATGCGAATTTTATTTGGGTTCGGGAGATGCATTGATTATGAGCGGCAACTTTCAGCGTAACTGGTTACATTCATTACCAAAAACTCGAAAACCTGTTGGTGAGCGGATAAATCTCACCTACCGAAATGTGCTGGTACAAAAAGAGGTATAACGTGTATTATGTAGTTATTCGCGCCAATCTGCTGCTGTTTTTGAGTTGAAGCAAACCCACTAATGCTTGGCTGATCATATCTCTCATTGAGGGGAGCATCGGTCATTATTAGACTAGGCATACATCGAGCTGAATGGTACATTGTCCCTTTAGGGTAAACCCAACGAAAGTAGGGCTCAGACTGGAGTTATCTGATCCAAAAAAAGCAACTACCTTAAAACCATAATAAGTCAGCGTGCTTAGATAGATTGGTCTGACATAAATACGGGGAGTGAATGGGTGACACGTATATTGGTCGCTGACGACCACGATTTAGTGCGTATGGGACTTGTACGCATGCTTGAAGATGTCGAAGGTTTTGAAGTCGTCGGTGAAGCTAAAACCGGTGAGCAGGCAGTTACACTTGCGCGGGAATTGTGCCCGGAGATCGTCTTGATGGACGTTAAAATGCCTGGGATCGGTGGAATGGAAGCTACTCGAAAAATACTGATCGCCTGCGATTCCACAAAAGTGATAGCAGTAACAGCCCTTTCCGACGATATGTTTCCAGAGCGCCTGATGAAAGCCGGGGCATCTGGTTATGTCACCAAGGGTTCTGGGTTCGACGAAATCGTTGACGCCGTTAATACGGTTTTGGCAGGTGATCTGTACATGAGCAGCAAGGTGGCTCAGCAGCTTGCATTACGGAATTTTACGGGTAACAAGGGCGATGTTTCCCCCTTCGAGAAACTGTCGGAGCGAGAGCTACAAACGGCCATCATGATTGCAAATGGCTCAAAGGTTCAGGAAATAGCTGATTCCTTTTGTGTTAGCCCCAAAACCGTTAACAGCTACCGCTACCGTATTTTCGACAAGCTGAGTATAAACAGTGACGTAGAGCTAGCCTTACTTGCGGTCAAACATAAAATTCTGGATGTAGATAGCCTCACCTAAATGGTTGACGACCAGCCCCCAACATCAAACCCTGATGCAAAAAAAATATTAGGGTTTGATCATAAAACCTTCCTGAAAAATCTCACAAGCAAGCCCGGCGTTTATCAAATGTATGATAAAAACGGGGCTATTCTTTACGTGGGTAAAGCAAAAAACCTTAAAAAGCGGGTATCCAGCTATTTCCGTGGCTCTGGCTTAACAACAAAAACCGTCGCACTCGTTAGCCGAATACACAATATCGAAATCACCGTTGCTCCCAGCGAGGCAGAAGCCCTTGTGCTGGAGCACAACTTAATAAAAGCACAAAAGCCACCGTTTAATATTTTATTAAGAGACGATAAATCCTTCCCCTATATTTATTTGTCCGACGGAGAAGATCATCCGCGCTTATCGTTGCATCGCGGCAGCAAAAAGAAACGAGGGCGCTATTTTGGGCCTTTCCCCAATGTCAGTGCGGTAAGGGAAAGCCTGAATTTTTTGCAGAAAGTATTTGGCGTTCGGCAGTGTGAGGACAGCGTCTACCGCAATCGCACGCGGCCGTGTTTACTGTATCAAATTGAACGTTGTTCCGGCCCCTGCGTTAATAAAATAAGCGATCACGATTACGCCGCAGATGTAGAGCAAACAGCGCTGTTTCTGGAAGGAAAAAACGATAACTTACACCAATCGTTAGTGACACTTATGGAACGTGCTTCGAGCGATTTACATTTCGAGCAGGCCGCCATTTACCGAGACCGAATTACCGCGTTGCGTCAGGTACAGGCACAGCAAGTTATGGAAGCGGGGCAGCGCAATATGGATATTATTGCCTGTGCTATCGCTCCGGGAGCGAGCTGTGTCCACCGGCTTTACGTTCGGCAGGGGCGGGTAGTGGGCAGTAAAAACTACTACCCCAAAAACAAACTAGACAATAGCGAAGCCGATATCTTAAGTGCTTTTGTCAGTCACTCCTACCTGGGGGATTCGGGTATGGATGTGCCTCCCTACGTGGTACTCAGCCATCCAATTCCCGACGCACAAGCACTGGCCGAAGCCATTGAACTACACAGCCATCGAAAGATCCAAATGACCGCCAATGTGCGCACCTATCGAGCCAAATGGCTGGTAATGGCAGAGCAGGCGGCAAAACTGAATTTACAGGCGCGACTCAATAGCGCCCATACACTGGAACAGCGTTACGAAGCACTGCAGGAAGCGTTAGCCGCCGATGAAACACCGGGGCGCATAGAGTGCTTCGATATCAGCCACAGCAGCGGCGAAAGTACAGTTGCCTCCTGTGTTGTTTTCGATCAAAACGGCCCCGTAAAGTCAGATTATCGCCGGTTTAATATCACTGACATCACCGCGGGCGATGATTACGCAGCAATGGAACAGGCACTCAATAGGCGATATTCGCGCTTACAGAAAGAGGGCAAACAACTCCCCGGGTTATTACTAATCGATGGTGGTAAAGGGCAGCTGAGCAAGGCCCGGCATGTGATGGCCGAACTGGGCATACAGGAAGTCGAACTGATTGGTGTCGCCAAAGGTACAACGCGTAAGCCCGGATTCGAAACCCTGATAAGAGCCGATGGCTCAGAGATGATTCTTGCCAGCGACAGTCCTGCGCTGCATCTAATACAACAGGTGAGGGACGAAGCCCACAGATTCGCCATTACAGGCCACAAACAAAGGCGAGACCAAAAGCGTCGCACCTCAACCCTGGAAAATATTCCCGGAATTGGCCCAAAACGAAGGAAAGAGCTACTCCAATTCTTTGGAGGTTTACAGGAGGTAATGAGGGCCAGTGCCGACGATCTCGCAAAAGTACCGAGTATTAGTAAAAAAATGGCGGAAGAGGTTTACACGTCGCTTCACAGTGAGTAACGTGCTCCCCGAAAACAAGCCCAAAAGATAGGGTTGTTTGATAAGTAAACGGGTTGGATTTAAAGCAACCCTACAGATATAGATTTACCTTCAGTCCAGGCGCCTAGATTTTTCATGTTCAATATAGCCAATCAGCTAACCCTCGTTCGTATTGTCTTTATCCCACTATTAGTGGCGATCTACTACTCACCGTTTGAGTGGCGCTTTCTGCTCTCAGCCGTCTTATTTGGACTTGCAGGTATCACCGATGCACTCGACGGATACATCGCCCGGAAGTACAACCTAACCACCCCCTTCGGAGCCTTTCTCGACCCCGTAGCAGACAAACTGATGGTGGCCGTTGCGCTAGCCCTATTAATAGAAAGCCATGCCGATATCTGGTTTACACTGCCCGCGACCGTCATTATTTGCCGAGAAATCGTTATATCGGCTCTACGCGAATGGATGGCAGAATTAGGTAAGCGCGCCACAGTAGCGGTATCCATCATCGGTAAAGTTAAAACAACACTGCAAATCGTCGCCATCGTCCTACTACTGGCCGTAAGCCCCGACGCCTACCCCATAATCAATATGCTGGGATACGTAACGATGTACAGTGCCGCAATCCTCACCCTATGGTCCATGTACGTCTACCTCAAGGCCGCTTGGCCAAGCTTAAAGGGTGACGAATAGGGCTCTAGCGCACCGGTTGCGCGAATTGTGTTCAAACCACAAAATTTGCGAACAAAATCATCGAGATACTAGGATTTCATAAATGAATCCTATACAATTCGCAGCCCTTGAAAGGTGCAATAGCAAAGCACCCAGGGCAACAGCCCGAAAAAGGTAAAAGTGCACTGGATTGCAAACAATCCTGAAAGAACGCACTGACCACAAAGCAGAATATGGCGCGATAGCAAAGCGCCGAGGGCGCTAGCCCGAAAAAGGTAAAAGTGCACTGGATTGCAAACAATCCCGAAAGAACGCACTGACTACAAAGCAAGAATATGGCGCGATAGCAAAGCGGTTATGCACTGGATTGCAAATCCACGTAGCCCGGTTCGACTCCGGGTCGCGCCTCCAATTTCAGCCTAATAGGCTGACTGATCTCAAGGCTCACCAAGCCTCACGTAAGTAAAACCCCTTAGCCCGGGTGGTGGAATTGGTAGACACAGGAGACTTAAAATCTCCCGACTTCACGGTCGTAGCGGTTCAAGTCCGCTCCCGGGCACCATTATTTACATTGAAATCAATAATTTACAGGCTTGTTGATTTTAATTAAGGCGAAAATCAGTCAATTTTTAGCCTTACACACGACTTACACAGTTTTACACATATGTGTTACTCTTCGAAGTGACTGATTTTCAAATATGTGTGTAAGATTATGGCTTCAGAATTCCGCGCCTTTCGGCACCCCAGATTCGACGCAATCACCCTCTACAAACGAGCCGACACGGACAAAGCCCCGTGGCAGTACCGGTTCTATATCTCGCAGAAAATGAACAACGGCGGTAAGCCAATTAGCCCCCGCAAGAGCACCAACACCAGTGACAGGCAAACCGCCTTAGAGTTTGCAGAACGGCGCTATATTGAAGCGTTGAGCGAGACCAACAAAGGCGAACAAGTCACACTGAGTGGTAAACCAACGCTGAATGATGGTTTCGAGCGCATCAAATCACACTACGCACAAAAGATTGCCAACGGTAACGCCAGACCCAGCACATGGGCAAACATCGAGAAATACTATTCAGGACAGATTGAACCTTACCTTGGTAATAAGCCCGTTGAAGCCGTCGATGAAAACACGTGGAACGAATTTTTAGGCGACTTGTTTAAGCGTAAGCCCGATTTGCGCCCCGATACCATACGCTTGATCAAAGGGGCGATACGTGCCGCACTGAAAGGTGCAAGAATGAAAAACTATATTAAAGCCGTGCCCCAGCTTGGCAACGACTACAGCACAACCAATAACAAAACTCGGCGCATATGGTTTGACCATCGTGAACAAGATCAGTTACTAAAAATACTTGATGACAACATTGAAGGTAAAACTCGAAAATCTAACCTTTACAGTGCCGAGAGTTTACGCGATTACTGCCACATGTTGCTGTTTACCTCAGTCAGACCCGGTGAACTGAATGCATTGCGATTTTGTGATGTCAACATTGATCGTCAACGTAATGGAAGCCGCATCAGCAGTCGCCTTGTCATTAAGGTGCCTCATGTCGAAGGCGCTAAGATGGGGGCACGTGTTGCCATGGGTATATCGGGTTCAACGGAGGTATACAATAATATTAAGCGCCGCCGTAGCTGTGCTGATAATTCAAAGGAATTGCTATTTAACCAAAAGCACCATTCTAAGTTTCGTGAGTTACTGGAAGACAATGACTTGAGGTTTGACAATGATGGGCATAAGCGCGACTTTGAATCATTGCGCCATTCGTTCATATCAAACAGGTTGCTTGAACAGAAAATGGATGAATTTGAAATCAGTAAATGGTGTGGTAATTCGAGCAAGGTCATTCGCGAAAACTATGCGAGGCACCTCGCCCCAACCGATTATGATGACTTCAAAAAATACCACGCTAAAAAATCTCGGCGAGAAAAAGCGAAAGCTTATTTACTGGAAAGTGAAGATGACCAGTTTTATGAAAAGCCTTCACGCCCAGTAAGCAGTTATGAGCCATCAGAACTAATGGAGCTAGGTGAAAGGCTTCACAACATCTTAAACACTCTCGGTAAGAGTAACGGTGCGGAATTCAAGGAAAGAATGACTTCAAAGGATAATGATGCATTGTCATATTACTATTCAATGCATGATGAATAAATGGGGCACATTGTGAGTGCCCCAGTCACATCTATCAAAACATTAGCCCCAAATAGATTTAACTTCATCATAGAGAGTCTTTGATCCACTGATTTCCGGTTCCTCGAATTTAGTTTTTTTCTTTGCCTCAAGTTCGGCAATCTGTAAATCAATCTCTCGATTCTTTTCCCATCGATCAACTGTGCGAAGTGTCCTAGCGACCGCTTTGCGATGCAACTCTTTACGCGCCTCAATGATTTCGGGGCGATTGGTTCGAACCAACGTCTCCAAAATTTCAGCCTCGAATGGAGTAATGGTATTCGTATCGGCTAATACCTGTAGTCGAGGACTCAACGGGTCGAGATTTATCAATTCATAAATCTTCAGAATGTCACCCCATGTCACGAGCGTAAAGTATTGTGAAAAATCGTGTTCTTTACTCAATGTCGAGAACATCAAATCGAATTCAGGTTTCGATTGTGTTTTAAATTCTAATAATTCTTTAATCATTTTTATACCCCTAATTTGGTTTTTATTTTAGTTTTTATATCGGTATGCCGTGCACATATGCGCTTTACTCGAGCCACATTTACATGATGTTGCTGGAATAAACTATCAAGCGTTGGCTTGTCATTCTGCTTTAATGTTCGTTTTATGCTGAATATAAAGTCAAGTTCAGCTTCATTGAATGGACGTAATACTGTTTCAATATATTCACTCGATTCCCCCGCCATTTGATTGGAGAAATCATTCAAATACATGGCGAAACTAACCAGTTCAGACCAGCGATAGCGGACGCCGAAAAACTCTTTTTTGCGCCCCAGAATGTTCAACTCTCGAACTACATTTTCATAAGCTTCGGTGCCTTTAATGGCTTCAAGATGCTTGATCATTGGGTTCTACCCCCATAACTTTTAGGCATACCTATACTTTTCATCCGCTCATACTCGCGGTATTTTTGCTTAATCAACGTGTAGGCAGTGTTTAAAAGGCTACGGTCAATCGGCTTAATGTCGGGCTTGGTGCTCATGCGTGATACCGTTCGTAAGACGCTTTGCCATTTCTCATGACTGTCTAGCGGGTGGTACTCGGTCATGATATCGAGTGCAAGTTGTTGCGCCTGTTCTTGTGATTTATCGTCAAACATTGAAACCGTCCTTTAATAACTGAATACATCGAATGTTTACACCCTTGTCAAAATTACTTCGAAAGGTGCCGTAGCTTTTCACTCGAAGCTTTTCCATGATCCATTGGCGGGAATAATCAGAAAGAAGTTCTTCGAGATATAAACGGGCGGCACTATCAACCCGTTTACGCTCAGCTTCTCTCATCTCAAGATATGCGGAGGTCATAATTACAGCCCGTCAATTACAGACTGAACTACAGCGGCTTGTTCTGGCTTTAGAGCCAAAGAAATAAGCGCATTAACCAATACTTGATTGAGGCGTTCATTTTGTTGGTCTGCATGTTCATCGAATGACGTAAGATCATTCAACAGGTCAAGGCTTACAGCCGCCGTTGCAGTCGCATCGCCATTACCCGACCCAGAACAATCGACTGTAGCGACTGTATAGCCAGAACCAGCGGCTGTAATTGTAATTATGTCGATAACACCGCTTGTTTCACTACCAACTTCAGCGGTTGCGCCAACACCATCACCATTAATAACAACAGAGTCGCCGACCGAATAACCACTACCACCATCAGTAACGGTCATTGAGTTAACCGAAGAGTTTTTGAATTGATTAAGAATGTTTTTGCTGTATCTCTCAACTAAACGTGCGTTTAAATTGCGTTGCATAGGTAATACCTCATTTTTTTTGTATTACCCTTATTTAGTCATTCTTGAATTTGTCCTCACTTTTTTAGGTGAGGCGTTTCGAATCAGCGAAACCTTCAAATATTTGATTTATTCGTTTTTGGCATGTTTTAGTCTAGAAATTCACGCGACTACGATTGGAATAGTGTTGTTTCAATGGTGTTGAATTGAATCAATTTAATATTTGACGATGAAACACCGAAAATTCACGCGGCTTTCTGATTTTTGTGGTGAATTCTGGTGGTGAGCTGAGGTATTAGACTTTGGATGGTTGGGATTCTGACGATAATTCACATCACTTTAAAAAGTGAACCCTTTAGAGGGGTTTTGCGGAAATATTTTTCACGCGGTATTGGTTAGAATGAATGCATGAAAATGGCGTTATATTGAAGGCTTTCAACTGGACTATCTGGAAGGTGTACCAGTGCGAGACCATTTACACCAGTCTCACACCGTTTAGTATTAGTCTGGCATTGGTGAGCACATTTTATAATCTGAATGGCTTTTTATGATGTAGTCGATTGCCAACAGTGCGGCACTACCACTGTATATCCTTAAACTGCGCCGCTGATTCGTGCAAATAGCGCGTAGTGTTCTGTATGTTCTTGTGTCCCAAATAATCCTTAATCACCATTAGATGAACACCTTTCTCAACCAAGTGAGTGCCGCACCCATGCCTTAAAGCATGTGCATTCCATTTGACACCTAGCGCCGCCATTGAGAACTTGCTGAAAAGCTTCTGGAAGCCATTAACACTAACAGGGGTGTTGCGCTCAGTATTGAAGATAAAACCACTCACGGGCTTACCTTGTGCCTTGTGAAGCCGGTTCAACAACATGATTTCACGTTTGTTGCTAATGGGGTGCATCGTGTCGATGCCGTCCTTTAGGCGTATGACCTTTAATTGCCGGTTCTTCAGGTTCACATGCTGCCACTGAAGCCCAGTGAGTTCGGCAACCCTCAACCCATGATGAAACGCCATTAGCACCATCAGTTCGTCACGGTCACTGTAGCGGCTACCGGTTTTGATGGTTGCGCAAATGGTTTGTACTTCATTGGGTGTGAGGTGAGACCTACCACGGGCGCTATCATTGGCAACACGCGAACGAACTTTCCACGTTTCAGTAAACTTTGCTTTTTTAGAACTGGCTTGAACGACTTGTTTTTTGGGTGTTGAGGGCATACCACTTTCCGTAAAATGATTATTAGGTTGAATGATTTGAATAGCCCTAATAGTCGGTGTCCAAGTCCAACACTGACCGGTCAACATTGACCCACAGGTGTTCATGAAGTCCATCAATTTTATCCAATATTTCCGGGTTACAACCTTCGACAAATTGGACGATATAGGTGTATATCAACCCGTCATCACTGGCATTGGTGTCTATGTCGTAATCAAGCTGACTCATTTCGTCATAGGTTAACTGGAACTCTAAGGCGAGAGCCTTAATTTCCTCGGTGTTATCGTCGGGCGAGTTCAAACCTCTCGGCAACACGGTTAGTTCGACTTTCGTAATACCTTTTGTTTTCCAGTCCCGCAGAATGCCAGACCACAGGTTGCCGCGAAGGTTTGAATCCTGATTGAAACGGTTTGCGTTCCAATGGGTCACCTCGCGGGAATCACCAGCCTTATAGATAACCACTTCCGCAACCTTTGACTTAATGAGTTCCCGCTTAAACTCATTTTCATCACTTGGGCTGAATACCAATTCAGGCTTTTTGTCCGACTTCCCTTCAGCAGAGTCCATCAGACGGATTATCACGGATTCGGGTGAATCGAAGCCCACAGCGAATTTCTCAAGCCGCGTGTAGGTCTCGTTGGTGAGTTCGATTGATACGGTCATAGGTGTGCCCTCAAGATTTTTCATACCACAATAATAACCATATTTGATTGCTTGTAAACCATATATGATTTTAATTATGATTAACGAGCTAGATGTCAGTGACCATCAGGTTCACTGAAAGTTGAATCAATTCAACTTATTTCCTTATTAATCAATATGATACGTTTGACATCGGGCTTTATCTGGTGATAGTTTGATCAGTCGTCGGTAATGACTTTCAGCAGGATTTGTCACCGAAAACATAAAAATAGCGACATATATTCTATAAGGTTCTAAAAACGCCCTTCAGGCGTGTATACATACTAAGGCAATACGAATTTATTGGAGCCTTAGCCATGAAAGAACGTCGAAATTACTGCATTAGCCAAAGCAACCTTGAATTGCTCACCAAGTTGAGCGAACAAACCAACTTTTCTATGTCCAGCATCGTGGACAGCGCGTTGACTGAGTTTTTCGAGCGCCCTCGTGATTCGCTTGTTCTCAGTGGTGACGATATTCGCCACGTGTACAAATTTCCCAGCAAAGAAAGCGCATAAAAAAGCCCGGTGAGCTGAACCGTACTCACCGGGCTTTTTATCACTCTACTAAACAACAAAAAGACATTAAACAACTGAAAGATTTTTACATCATGTTCGCCAAAACAAAAATTAAAACCGCGTTGCTCAATGCAACCGATACAAAAAAGGAAAGCTTTCGTGTACCAGCAACAATATTTAGACACGCCAGAAGATGACGATTTTAGAAAACCTGTCGTAACAGATTTTCGTTTTCTCGATGGTGCCACCGCATGTGGAAAATCCAGCGCGGTGTGTTCGCACATTCGTAAATTTATAGGCTATCGTAATCAGATTATCGTTTGTGAAAAAGTGGACCTACTCGAAGAGTGGAGAACTAAGCTACAAGCCAAAGATATTCCATGCGACCTAATAGCCGGTGATGGTGCTGTAAAAGACGTCGATCAGTGGTTCAATACTCATAACACCTATATCGGTACAGGCGTTCTACTCTGTACACAAGCCGCGATAATGAGCGTTGGCAGAGTCTCAATGAAAAACGAGTGTGATGTGTTCTTCGATGAGCTTCCACCAGTCCGCAATGTAATTGCAGATAAATTCCATACATGTGCATCAGTTATCAAAGAACAATTAAAGCTTGGTTCCGTAGTTAAAAGATTCACAACGGAATTCATAGACGATGATGGGCGGCGTAAACGCAACCAACCCGATTCCTTGAGAAAGGTTTCGCCCACCGACAAGAAAGAATTGAAAAAATATCTAAAATTCAGTTCCAACATAATCACTGATAGCCAAAAAGACTTGTTCTCTGCCGTGCTGAGTCAGAACCATGACGTGTATGTAAAGGAATTGGCATTTCAACGACTCGGAGAGGTCAAAACCAATAGTGATGACCGTGAACACCGTGGTGAAACAACCTTTGTAGTCATGACTAATGACCACTCTCTTAAAGGGTGGGGTTCTTGTACCGTTATCAGTAGTGACTATGAGCTATCAATGTTCAAACACTGTCTTGGTAATCGTCTTGGATTCAAACGCAATGAGTTTTTACATTGCAGATTGAACAACCGAGGGCAGCATCCAGACTCATGGATAGAGCGAACGAAATTTAATTACCTGATTCACCCCGATGAAAAAGCAGGATTGAACTCGCTGTTTTGGCTTGAACATGAACGTGGAAGGAACAGCATTGAGCTGGATAAACGTCTAAAACGTGTTATTGGTAGTGACGAACAAGTATTGCTGTGTACCAATGTTTCACGGTCAAAGCGTAGGTTCGCAAAGCAACCGAATGTCACTGTCATTACCAGCAAAGATATTGGCGTGAATGAGTATTCCGACCGAACTACCGTTGTGTTCGATGCAGCATTAAACGAAAGGTGTGAAGCTGAATCCATTTTGAAGCTGTTAGGAATCGACCTTGACACTATAAGGTTGGATGGGATTTTCAACGTTGCCTATCAGGTAGTGAGTCGGGCGAATTTGCGAACCAATCGAGCTGGTGAAGCGGTGAATCTATACTTTGCTGATAAGTTCACGTGTGACTATGTGATGACTCGATTTGCCAATAAGGCTGGTCAGGTCGCCAATGTTCGCCATGTTGGTGATGATTCATATCAACCGGTGAATGTGGCTCCCATATTGAGGAATGTTGAATATTCAAACCGCTTCAAATCTCGACTAAGAACACGAATAAAGCGTTTTGGTGGTGGGAAAGATGGATTCCTTCATCAGTTGGAACAATCAGTGTTAGAACCGAGTGACAACGGGCTTCAGCCCGGTGGAGCGAGTAGCGAAGCGCAAACACTGGCGACTGGTGTTAAAGGTGCCACCGGCGCTACGCTTGGTGACACGTCTTCATTTGTGGCAAGTGGAATTGATTTAACACTTTGTAAATCAGGTGCTTATGGCGAAATGGTCAGTTTTCATGGGGGCATTAATATAGAGTCCCCACCAAAATTGACCATTTCAGATTTACCGACCAAATCCGATTGGTTGGCGTATCGCCAGTTTGATGAGTTTGGCGTTCAAAAATTACAAAAATCGAAGGTTAGGCAGTTCATTAATGGATTGCTGAAGAACAAGATTTCACAAGCCGTTAGCCCAATTATTCAAGGTGACAGATTTTTCTACTCAAATTTTGCTATTTTCGAGTTCGGTGCAGACCAGTGCGGCAAGGATGAATTCATTAAAACGTTCAGCCCACTATATTCTGATAACAAAAATCGAAGAGTGTCTTTTCTTATCGGTGAAGATGACGGAACCATTCAAGTGATGGTGTTCTTCAAAAGCCCATGCGCTTCATGGACTCGGTATAAACAGAAATTAGCAACTATTGAATCAGGGTTAGGGTTTGGTTTAGATGTTGACCAGAATCGCAAATATCCTCTACAGGAAGGGTTTGAGGCATTCAATTGTGGAAGAAGTCGCGATCTTAACCGCCATGCGCTGTAAAAAAGCCCCCGTGATAGATGACAGGCATCACGGGGGCTTCACCGACCGGGAAATGTCACAAAACCCGGTCAAGCAGTGAGCCAACCAAGAACGGCGGGGACCGCCCGAAACTCTCACTGATAACCACCATCGAATGGGACGAAACGAAAGTGGTTACAAATATATTTATACGCTTTTAAAATCAGGAAATTATGTTCACATAAATATTGATACAACCATAATCAAAAAAGGTGAACACCATGTCAAACGAAGCATTCCCAGAAGAAGCAATCGAAGCTAAAAAAACACAATTCATCGAAAGTGCAAAGCAATCACTACTCGAAAAAATTAGACCTATCATCGAATACCATGTCCGTTCATCGGTAGCGCCCCACACCATCAACACCGAACAAGAGTTGAATCAGTACTACGTTGACGAAGCGGTGAGCGAACATGAAGCCAGTGGTAAACCAAAACACCCCTACAAGTCATTTTCTGATTTCGCTAAAGAACAGCGGGGCGAATAATGGAAGCCGCCGAACCCAAGCATAAAAATCTGACCGTCACACATTTACGCCCGGAATTGCACAACCTTTTTATTGCCCTATCTGAAATTGAAGGTTGTTCACGTGCTGAACTGCTTGAGGCGCTTTTATTTCCGTTCGTGAAAAACTGGATTGATCAGCGTGAACGCAATAATCCGAATATTGGTGAAGAGGTGATGGAATCGTTGCACCATGCAGTAAATGAGGCGTTTCTAAACCAAACAGTGATACATTGCAGCCGCTATATGCCACACTCAACAGTGCAAAAAGAAAAGCGCCAGATAGTGAAAGATCGAATGTTGAGGTAAAAATAAAGGGGCTGTATCGCCCCCTGAAATCACTTGGTGTTCAGTTTTGTTCGAACAAATTCAACCACCTTTTCGAATCGCTGCAAAGGTTCTTTTGGTTTTTCAGCCATCGTATCAAGAACCCAAAACACACCAAGTAAACCAAGCCCAAAGCCAAACGGTATGCCGACCGTCCACCAAAATTTGCTTGATGGATATTCAATGGCAGACCATATTTCCACACCGTCATCGACTTTGGCGACATTGAGCCAGACCTCAACCTTTCGACCGCGTTCAACACCATCAGCGCAAACTTTAATCACACTTTCTTCACGCTCGATTCTGTCTAACTCGGTTTCAGGATTGGGGAACGGGTAGTCAGACCAATATTTTTGCACCAGCGTGTAGACGGTCATCAAGTCTGCATCAGTCGATAACAGTTCTGAATTTTCGAGTTTTACTCTATCGAGAAAAGCCATTGTTACCCCTACTGGAACTTTTCGAGGTATTGAGCATAGGCAGCAAGGATGAACCACACAATGCCAACAAAACCAATGATAAACGCCTTAATGCCGCGCCCTTTGACCTCAACAGGATGCTCTCCTGCAATGGTTTTTAATGAACTACGTTTAATCAGATAGGCAGGAAATGCGATGATCCATAACAACAACGCACATACCGCCCATGCCCCAGCAGACAGGTTAAACACCCCACCTTTTTCGGTTTTACCGATTTTGTTTTTTGTGGCATCGAGATAAATCCAAACAGCGGTGGCAGCAACAACTAAAATGAAAATTGGGTTCATGATTAAGTCCTTAAAAATGTGGTGATTTATGATTGTGAGCTACAGCAATCGAGGCTACCCGCTCGAAGGCAATGCAGTATTTTTCCTTCCACCAAGTCAGAAATTTGAATAGCGCCAAGCTGGTCTACTTGTTCAGCGTTTTTAAAAACTTCAGAACTCTTTTTATATTCAATCATCATGGCTTTGACGCTTTCGGGGACATCCCCACCAGCGTATGCCATCAGGTCAGCGGTGCATTGCACAGCATATTCACCTAATTCCAAGCCTGTTTGGGCTTTGGTTAAAGCTACCCAGCTTAGAAACATGCCATCTTTTTCAGTATCTACGGTTTCCTGAATACCTTGGGCAATCAATGCCCCGTATTCACGGTCAAAGCTTGATGCTGAAGCGGTAGAACCATCAGTGCATCCCCATAGGAGAAGCAGCGGAATAGACAAAAGTGTCAAATACAGTTTCTTGTCAAACATTAGTTATCGTTCCTCTTGTGTTGGCGGCAATATCGTCATGATATTGTGACTAATAGTCTACGAACCTACCTTTTTAACATGCATGTGACTCATAGTCCATAGTGTTACGCTTAAAAGTGTTGATTATAGGTAACATTTGGGTGTTGCCTATGAGTCAACAAAAGTCGAGAAGATTAGAGCCGAATCCCGTGCTAATTCCCTTTGGAAAGCACATTCTTGAATTAAGAAAGAGGAAGAAGTTGAGCCAGGAAGACTTGGCTGGTATTTGTCAGCTTGACCGAACTTATATTTCCGGGATTGAAAACGGAAAGCGTAATGTTAGCCTGACCAACATTTTTAAAATTGCTCAAGCGTTAGGAGTAAAACCAAAAGTGCTCTTTGATTATCCGGGAGTGGGTGAAACAGTTATTGATAGTGAATGACGCATAAAATATCAAAATGGCGCTTGAGCATATTTGCCCATATCACCGCAAGTGACTAATATTTTTCTATTGATTGATTTTATCGGACAGGGTTAGCTAATGGTCAAACATATGGGCTTTTTAGAGTATTTGGACGCGGAAGAAATTGATTATCTCATATTGGAAGTACCTACCGACCTTTTTGGTGATTGGGTTGTTCTTGATGAAAGCCAGTGGCGAGATTCGAGAGTAAAAAACTGGATGTACCGTGTTGACCCTGCACGACCTGAACAAAATCAGCGGCGTCACGTCCATATTGCACAATCAAAACATATTAATACCAAAACTCAACAAGCTTCTTGGAATGACAATGCTACTCAGCATGACAAGCATTCATTCAATGCTAAAATAGGATCGAATAAAACTGTTCAAGTGATTGCTCGTCGTGCGCTGGGCTTGAGTGATGACGTTATTTTGGAAAGAGTCACCGACTTAATTGAGTGTCAATCGGTGACTCTTATTGAAGAGAATATGCAGGGTATTGAATCCAATCTATGGCAAGTTTCGCCAATTCAATCAGAATAGTTTATGCAAAAATTTGGTAACTAATACTTACTCTAACCCGCTAACTGAGTTGAAAGCCCTATGATTGAATATCGGTTTAGAATTGAAAAGGTCATCCGTGATAACTTCGCAGCTGTCGATGTAATTGAAGAATGCTCGAACAACCGCTTTCCCGTAAACATTGACGGATACCAAGTTGAAAATACAGGAATATTTCCAGAGATTACTGCATTTTTGAAAAAGAAATATAACATTGATTTTGAAGTTAAACGTCGAGAAGACTCTGAAGAAAACCACAACAACAACGAAGGCGTGTGGACTTTTATTCAGGATGATGTAAAAGTAATAGTCAAGGATATATGGAGAACTGTTCTTTGAGTTAGAATAAGCTGTAGTAGCTTAAATATTATCCAAAACAACAATTACGCTGCCTAACTGATTTCCAATTTCTCCGGGTTTGTATTCAATCTCAATTTTATTTTTTTTAATAATGAGTTTTTCTGGTATTCCAATAGAAGTATCAACGTGCGCCTGAGACAGAGTGTCAGTAGTGGTTATTCCACATTCATCAAATGATGGCGCCCCCCTGAACAACTCATAGAAGTGTTCTTTCTCGCTAAAGCCAGATGTTCGTAAGTAAAGGTGTAGCCCTTTGTTGTTTAGTGATTCATTTCCGATTTCTTGAATGGAATCGGCTACCATACAATCTGGCTTTTTCGAACAAGCCGAAATGGCAAACCCCAGCATCACAAGCACGAATATCTTTTTCAAAATCATTTCCAGAGTTCCTGCCATGTGGATAGATACTTAAAGTCCTTAGCAACACCAATTTTTGTAAGATGATGAGAAAGTCCATCAGGAAGCTTTAATACAAAGCCTTTAGCTAACGGAATGTCAGTAATATAGCCTTTGCTGAATGGCTCAAAATCGTAAATGCTTTCAACTTTCCATGACGATAAGAAGTTAGCACCATTTTTGGTTGTGTTGACCTTTAAATAAAAACGGTGGTCAGCATTTTTTAAGCGTTGATTGGTCTGTTCTACAAGCAGTGCGCCATTATTTAAAATGTAGCCGTGGGTATTGACGTTCCTCTTGCCTCTCATCAAAGGTTTTGCATATGAGGAGTTGAGAAATGCTCTATCACCTGTGCTGATATTAGACAAAGGACTTCGCTTTGAGGCAATGTCTTTAATGTGGGACTTCATCGCAGTCATTGTATCTTTGACAATAACGGATTCTTTATACACTTGTGCATTGATTGTTAATATTTTCCCATCGCCATTAACATAATGGTTCGCTAAGTCAGCAGCTTCTTTAAAGCCGTGATATTTGCCACCCCACCATAGAGCCTCGAAAAGTTCTCTCATAAATTCCTTTTCATTGCTGGTGAACTGTCTTCCCGTCTTACCTTTGCAGGTGAGGTAATCAATTGTGTTTTGTAATAGGTCAAAGCTTTCTTTTGACTCAAATACAGCAACCTTGCCCATGTGCCATAGTGGTGCAGATGGAATATTTTCTCGGTCTTCTAAGCATTGGTTGCCTTTTGCAATTACGCTTTCAACTGACATAACGAATGGTGCCCCGTGTTGTAGTTTTCCCTGAATGGTGATGTTCAAAACCAGCCAATTATAAATCAGTGTGACGGACATCACAGGAATTGCTTCACAGGTTGATTTTGCGATGACGCCAATAACGTCATTTTGGGTCGATGTGATAATTGATTACCCCATAGCCCTCGACTACCCTAAAAGACACAATCAATCACCACGGGGCACCTAATATGTCAGTGAAACCAGTAACTTTTTTGAAGTGCAGCAGTGTGGAAAGCATTACCGACATTAACAACCAGTTTGAATATGAGGACAACTACCCACAAGGAAGCGGTGACCCACCTTTGGTGTCATGTGGTCAAAACGGTAATTACAACGAGCTTGAGTACATCTATAAGACTAAGCTGAAGGGGTTTGTAGATGATCCGAATTCACCCGTAACTGAGAAGAAAGCATATGAGGCGTTGTGCTTGACTTGCCACGAATTAGATAGCCCCAGAAGCCGAGATAAGTTCTACGAACGACGTCAGTAAATACTGGATGTGAAATTTACAGATTGACCGAGCCTATACGCGGGGTTGAATTATCACGATTTTAACCCTGTGTAAGCAATGTTTTTGCACACTTTAACTACACAAATACTTACACATACAGGTCTGAACTCCTTATTATACTGATATCCTTTGGAGACTTAAAATCTCCCGGCCTTCTGGCTGTGCCGGTTCAAGTCCGGCCCCGGGCACCACATACCTTCCAGCACTCCCTTACCCCAATCACCGAATTTAGTCGGTAACAGAGCCAAGCCCGGACTTGAACCGGAGGTTCGCTAAATGCGACGGAAGGGCATTTTGCAACGAGAAGCCCCGCAGGGGGGGCAAACAGGCCTAAGCCTGTTTGGATTCACCCGGCCCCGGGCGCCACTATTCATGGGTCAGAAGGGTTTTAAAAAGTACTTATCGTAGGCAGTACCTAGCTTTCATTTTCAGGCGAATGCGTCCTTACCCGATAACCTACGCAACCTTAACCCACGCCTTACTATGACTGTCCAGCTAGTGGTTGAGGCCGAAAAAGGATCCCGACGTACATTCATTATTATCAAATAATTAGCAAAGAGAGAAGTCAATTAGCCTGCGGGAAAGCTTATACTTTTAACAATTAAAGGTAAGATTAGATTGATCGCCCTCACTTTTAGAAACGAAAATTCAGGGAGACAGAGGCATTGATAGCCGTATCAGGAACACCTTCTTCATGCCCAAAATAAGAAGGTAAATAATTGTTCCTATCGAATAGATTCCTCACTGCGAATTGCGCAGTAAGTCTTTCAGTTTGCTCCCAGTTAAAAATCACATCCGCTCGAAAAAACTGACGACTCCCTTGAGAAACGCCCGACTCAGAGGCTTCCTGTCGATGATGAAACCGATTGTTCATATATACATCCAAACGATCGGAGAGCTGGTAACCAAGCCCTAGGTTTAGTATCCAGTCTGGAAAAGCCGCATAATCGTCATTCGAATCTACATTCCTACTTTTAATATAGGATAGCGAAAGATCCGCTCGGCTTCTATTTCTTTCAAATTTCGCCTCAAACTCGGCTCCATAAGCCTCGTTTTTCCCCGTGTTTTGGTATTGCAGTACAAAATCACCTTCGGGCTGATCTAAAAGCACCGATCTAATCGCATCACTCCACCAGTTTTTAAAGGCAGTCACGCTGACAAAATAATCTTGTACTTGGCGCTGAAAGACAACTTCAATGTTATCCAACTGATCCGGCTGTATATCAAAATTGGGCTTTGTTGTAGAGGCACCGTAAAGGTGGAATAGGTTCGGAGCACGAAAAGCATGTCCATACGAAAGCTTCCAAACAGAGCCCTCACCAACAGGCCCTATCAAACTAAGCCTCGGGCTAGCTTGCAGATCAAAAGACGTATATTTATCTAGCCTCAAGCCATACACAAAATCGATACTACTCGACGCTATTGACGTTCTGCCATCAAAAAACAAGCTGTGAACATCATCACTGAAACCTGTCTCTACACGCTGATTGTTGGTAACACTATCGTCTTTACCAATAAGCGTCTCCGCAAAATCATCAAGAGATCCCGACCGAAAGTCGTAACCATAGGCCACGGACGAATCACGAAACTCATGCCGATTGAGAACCTGAAAACCAAAATGACTTTCTTCGCGATCCTCATCAAGACGAAATCCCAAAAAAGTATTGCTTAAATCGGTACTGAAGAAATCAACATTACGCCAATAATACGCAAAGGCAGACAGTGAAGAACGCTCCGAACGCCGGTGGTTAATCCCAACTTTCAGAACGCTAGTCAAACTGCTGTAGTCAGACCAGTCTTTGTCCTCCTGCAATGATTCACCCAAAATTTCTCTCCCTACACCGGGTAACTGATTAGCGTCTACCTTAAACAAATAGGCCGTTCCGATATATTCAGTAGTTTGGTTAGGCGTATACATATAGCTGAAAACACCATTAAGTATTTCCTGCTCATTACTTCTTTCGCCAGATTTATGCAGTCCACTCGCCGGCTCTGTATAAGGGTAACGCAAGTCTTGATCGCCAAACTTTCGATAACTTAATGTCGTGCCAGCCTGATGAGTACCTTGCTCGGCAGTGTGGCTACTCACAGAAAGCGCAGAATAGTCGTGACTCCCCAAAGCGCTGGAAACACTCGTACTTTTTCCATATTCACTATCATTGGAGTGCGACTTGGTTTGCAGGGACAATACACCGTGAAAGGCATCCGTTCCGTGCAACGATGAGCCAGGCCCCCTTATTAATTCAAGACTTTCCAAAGCGGCAAGATCATAACCATTCGCCGAAAGCAAACCCGTACCGGATCTTATTTTGTTCATAGGGATACCATCCAAACGAACGGCGATACCCGTATCCGCAGCAAAATCGAAATACCCGCGCACGGCAAACATTTGAGTTGTTCCGGCGCCCTGTACGCCTATCGAAGATGGCATATGGCTCAGTGCCTCACCGAGTGTTCTTGCCCCTTGTTGCTTCCATTGAATGGGAGAGCTGTGCACAACGGTTGTCGCGGAACTCATCTTTGTCTCATCAAAATGGGAGGTACTAGAAATTGTTACATCTAACAAATCAGCAAGCGACATGTTAAAGAGGCTATTACTACTAGAGTCAGAGAAAGCGAAGCAGGAGAACCCCGCAACGACTAGGGTTAATGACCATTTGATCTGAAAAACATGCCATATGGCACTCATAAGTGCTCCCTCACCTATTTAAAGGGCAATGCATACAACGCGAATTTGGTAAAGAGTGTAGCACTGAACATAGTCTTTGACATTATGGTTAAGAGTTCAACGGATATGAACTTAGATTGTTACGTACCCCAACCTAACACAGCCAACGGTAACCTTGAAATATTCCTGAGATCCGGTAACGGCCAACAGCGGACACCGGGATGTGCCAACTTGAGAGTGTGAAATATGGTGAATAAGATAAATTACTTCCTCCGCGATCACCATATTTCCGTTTTCGTCTGACTTGCCAGAAGCCAGCTGTTCTGGCTCTTGAATATGACGATTACGACGCACACCTTCCATAGATCTACGTGCAGCAGCTAGGGCTAATTCCTTATCGGGCTTACCCCTTAGTTGCGCGTTCTGTTTTTGAGAGAGGCGGATTACCTTTGCCATTTATAACGCTATGAAATGTCAGGGCGTTTTGGCTTTATTGCGCTGCGCGTTGAGCTTCGTTGCCATTAACTTGGCATCATGTTTTGATTTGCCTTTAATAGCATCGAGCTTCTTTTGAATACCTGCGTCAGCGCTATTCTTTTTGTTGTTCGTCGTCGTCATCATCTTTCCCCGATTCGCGGATATCCTTAATTAATTTTCTGTATTCAATATCATTGCGTGGCCCAAAATATGGCCCTTCGTGACCTTCCTTCTCAATAGCATCCCCCAGCCCGTCATAGTTACGGCCTTTCTCTGCCATATTTTTCTTGGCTTGGTCAATTTTCTTCTGAATCTCGCTGTCCAGCTCGTCGTCATTCATCATTTTAACCTCAGCATCAAGTGGGTCACATCATCCCGCCAGTTGGTAACAGGGCTGTAACCCTTACTTTGATAAAGCCGCGTGTGAGCAGGGGAAACAGGATCACACAGCCAGATCTCCTGCGCACCATTAATGCTGGCGTACAGGTCTGCTGCGTAGAGGGTAATATCGAGTACCTTACCTGCCAACTCGTTATTGACTGGGGAGCGCTCAAGGGCGTGAAGTCTTAGCACAAGCCTGTTACGTTCCATCATACCGTAACATAGCCCGTGCAGCGTTCCGCCCCGTCTAATCGCCATGTCGAACCGTCTAGCCCCGCCGCGACCATGATGCTCATTGTACAGTCGCACCCAATCCCAAGTCGCCGCTTTCTCAGGCTTAGGCCACAGTTTCTTCCAAGAGCTTGCTTCATTGGCATCTTTGAAAGAGATTTCAGAGAGAGTGATTCCAAGACCGCCAAAATCCTTCTCAGCATTACGAAACACCTGCGCCCGTAGCTTTTCATGGTAGCTAGCGGTTTGTTTATAGGTGAGTGAGCCATATTGCTCTGCATCCATGTGTTATTCCCCAAGTATGATAATTTCAAAAGCCTCGATTATATTGAGAAGGGGGCTGGTGGTCTGCGATATATAGCGCCAGTCACAATCAAAGTGCAGAATTCAATTCCTCATTCTGGACTTGAACCAATGGCGATTAATGCAGCTACAGCCGAAGAGAGCGACCAGCAAGGGTTTCTCACAGCAAGTGCAATCAACTGCGTTGTAGACTCAGTTAGTCAAAGCTTGCCTGAAATAGAAGAGACTGCAAACGAACTATGGAAAATGACTAGATCGTCACGTTAACCAAAGATTGGGCGCCAAAGAGCTTGGTGAACAATTTGAATCATAGCCGTGGCTCACTTTTGATCTGGCTGTTTTGGCCGAAACGACTTGACCTAATCTAACAGGCGACTTTCGGCCAGATAGGGGGCGTTAGATATTAAACCCAGGAAATGCAATTCGATTCAATTTCGGCATTTTTATACACGCCAATATTGTTCATGCCAAACTGCTATAAATTTGCAATACTGGTAACTATCGATCCGCAAAAATTCTGTGTCTTTCTTACGTTTTTCGTAGACACTTTTTTATCCTGACTCTCAAATGTACCGCCTAAAGCGTGATCATAGAGTTGAGCAATCGAATCATGTATTCGGTCGCTTATTTTGTTTGATACGTCTTTGTTGGTAAATATTTTGAAATTCCTACGAATCTGACTATGTAATACCTTCATTTTAATTTCGTCAGTCGTATCCTTTTCCTCGCAACGATTTCTGCTCCAATACTCGATAGAACGTGACTCGAACTCTTCAACCAGCTTGACCAAAGATATTTTCTGCGCCTGAAGCCACTTTCGGTGATCATCTTTTCTGTGCAGTTTGTCGGTCAATATATACGCAACTGCAGCTCCCATTAAAGCGGCAATCACTCCGCCCGCCGCTGTAGAGAATAGTGAATACCACCACTCTATCTTCGTACCCAAAATCAACTGTTCGAGCAGGTGATTTTGAGACTCAATCAAACGATCAAAATCCGCCATCCTACGCCTTTTTAGTTTTTACGTATTTTTCAGAGTTGTATTTCGCATCCGCTATATATTTGGAGACCCGTTTAGCAAAGAACTCAAACTCTTCGTCATGGAACACAATGTCCAGTTTCGAAAGGAGTTCTTGCGATTTATAGTGGCCATAGATCACACAGCCAGCAAATGCCTCAACCAAAAATGACGAGCCGTAGCCATCTACATCGTCATCGATTATGACACAAAGCTTTTCTCCTTCCCCCAATGCCGATAACTTGGGAAGAAGAAAGTCCTCCCTAAATTCCTCTCCGCTTCCCTCACCATCACTGTAATAGCGGCCTATCGGATGAGAATTAAACTGCTTTCCAATATTAAACGCCTTCATACTTTGGGCCTACTTCCAAGGGTTACTTTCCAAATTATTAAAGTCCCCAACACAGGGGATGAGAAATGCTCTGTCTTCGTTCTCTCTTTCCCATTTTCAATCGAATACTTGCACAGTCCGTGTCCACTTAGAATAGAGAGGTAACCAGCCCCCCTTTCCTTAACAAACTCCAGTAAATCTTGGAGCCCCTTTCCCCTATTCTCATTGTCAGTTCTTGTCCTAGAATGCTCCATCGCTCCCTTGATAAGAGTAGAGTGATGCAATCTCTGGGCCAATGGTATATCCCACTCTGAGAGGAGCTTTGTGATTTTTTCCCAGTACTTTGATGCTGGCAAAGAACCAGGTATTCCAACGCCCTGATCATAGAAAACCACTTTCATTTCATTTGTTTCCGTATCAAAGGCGCCAGTTAAATACCAATTTTTATCGTGATCTGCGATCGGATGCCCTTCTGGATAGGCGTGATGACCTACGTTGGTAATTGCCTCGTCTAAACCGCCACTGAGCATCGGCCACTTTTCGATTTTCTCTCTTCCAACAATGTCTAACATCTTTGACTTAAGGCCATGGCTTTTATTTTGACAGCTACCCTTTACGTATTTAACAATTTTAATTTGAGCATCTTCTCCATTACACGGCAAATTAAGTTTGCCATGACCAAATAAGTCGAAGAACCCCAGCTCCCTAAAGCGAGTGAGTATTTCGGGGTTCCATGTTTCCAGTCTTGGAGTCAAATTGCCTGGTAGCTGATCCTGCCAAAGCGACAACTCTGCAGTTAAAACTAAGGCCGCAGAGGTTGATATTTGCTGTAAGTCATCAAAGTGGACGTGTCCGATCCTGTATAGGGTATGAGGGCTAGAAAAAGCTTTGGCAAGCTTACGAATCGCCGTAATGTACAAGATTGTCTCGTCATACCTATCAGAGAAATTCATTTTTGTCGGAAGATAGATATCAACACTTCTTCTACGTACGATCTGCGCATTTAGGCCTTTTTCAACCAACCCGTCAAGCCAACCCTCTTCGTGATCTTGGCTTTTCGCCTGACCTTTACACTTCCTATCAGCTCTACGCCCTTGTTTCGTACGATTTTGCCTGTGCAATAACCCTATTAACACTGCACGACTTTTTCTAGAGGCAGATATTTTCTTCATTTAGTGAGTCTCAATATCCTTGAAATAAAAAATAACGATGGGGGCATCCATTTAGCTAACTTCCCCTTTGGCTCGTTTGCAGACAGCCAAGCGTGATCAAGCCTTCCCATTATATATTGATAGTGGGAAGGTAAAGCGGTGTATTTTGGGAAAGCGCGCTCTTGCATAGTTCACAGTGGTCGCGTATAGGCGCTGCTGAAGTTTGCTAGAGCCTAGCGGGTCGAGACGACTGTTTAGCTCGATGTACCGAACGTCTCAATCTTGGTTCGCTTAGGTTTCCCGCTTTGTCCGGTTCTACAACAGGTTTTTCTGTAAATGTCAGAATACGGTTCCGAAATAAATTCGGAAAATGCCGAATCAGGTAATCACTGTAACACTCTGTTACTCAAGGAATTATTTCAAACTGGTTCCAAATAAGGGTGTTAAACGTTGTGAGTAGGCTTGTATTCAGAATTGTTAAAGCCGGATTTTCAAATTTAGCCGTGTTAAACACCAAAAAAGGCAACCTATAGGCCGTGTGAACCAATAGGCTGTGCCTAGTCACAGCTTAGGCCACTTCTTTCTGAAAGTTCGAGCTGTACAGGTGGTCAACATACTCTCCGATCGTTGAAAACTCATCGAGGCTTGGTATGGTTTCCAGTGTGTCGACATCAACCTTGCCATGGAGAAGCTGCTTAATCATGAACTGCTGAGCAGCCAAAAGGGTTACACCCAGGACGCCCTGCATGGCTACCTCCTCATTGATCCCACCAAAGAAACCACGAGGCACCGTTGAGTTGCGTCCTGTGTGTTGTCGTAATACTCACCCAGCAGCTCCTCAACTGTGATCTTTGAGAGAGCTTCTGATACAACGAAACCATCTCTGGTATATACAGCTTTAAGCACAGAATCCCATTTGTGCTACTTACTACAAAGCGGAAATATTTGAGCGCACACAAAGAACACAAAAACAAGCGTTGACCCGGTAAGGCGTGGCTATTAGGGTACCCCGCACAGTGGTTTATGGAGCGAGTATCTTGCCCGTAAACCCATAATGACAGCACTAGTCGTTATCCACGCAGTGACCATCGCAGCCATTATTGCCCACGTTATTATTAACAACACCCATAGAAAGGAATTTCACATTATGGTGCAAAATAGTCGATTAGATATAAACATTTCCGAGGAAGATCTGGCCGAAATTATCAACGCGGTTACCACCCTTACCGAAAAGCTCGCGCCTCATTTAATTAGCCTTACTCCTGAAGAACGCATGTCGCTACCCAAAATGGGCAACACCACACGTTCCTTTGTCAACAAAAGCTTGGAATACACAAGCCAATACCCGGAGTTTTTGCCCAGCTTTATAGACCAGGCCTCCTTCGCAAAGGATATGCAGGTCACAGATATACTGAGCCAGCTCCTGCGCAGCCTCCAGCCCATGCTAAGCAACCTCAGCGACAGCCATATGCTGAGCGGCTCTGAAGCCTACCAAAAGGCACTGATTTACTATCGAAGCGTACAACTGGCGGCCAAAAACAGTATTGCCAATGCTGGCACTATATACGGCGACCTAGCCAGACGCTTTCAGCGCCGAGGCAAAGCAGGCAGCCCGGCGGCAAACCAAACCGAAGCCGAACCAGCATAAGCACGCCATCCTAAGAGCAAACCTTTTGGCCAAGGAGCTTCCTTCAAGCCAGCACATTGAAGCCTTTAGTCGCAATGGCAGAGCTTTTAGCTAGAGTGTTGAAGCTTTTAGCTTGAGTAGGGCACCTCCAAGCTCGGATGTTGAAGCTTTTAGCTGCAATGGCGGAGCTTTTAGCTAGAGTTTTGAAGCTTTTAGCTTGAGTAGGGCACCTCAGAGCTCGGATGTTGATGCTTTTAGCTGCAATGGCGGAGCTTTTAGCTAGAGTTTTGAAGCTTTTAGCTTGAGTAGGGCACCTCAGAGCTCGGATGTTGATGCTTTTAGCTGCAATTGCGGAGCTTATAGCTAGAGTTTTGAAGCTTTTAGCTTGAGTAGGGTACCTCCAAGCTCGGATGTTGAAGCTTTTAGCTGCAATGGCGGAGCTTTTAGCTAGAGTGTTGAAGCTTTTAGCTTGAGTAGGGCACCTCCAAGCTCGGATGTTGATGCTTTTAGCTGCAATCCCCTCGTTCCCACGCTCCCGCGTGGGAACACATACGGAGCCATAACTAATGGATAGAAGCCGCTACAAAATTACCGAGCCACAACTGCCTCACTCGTTCCCACGCAGGAGCATGGGAACGAGCCAGGTATTTTCTAGAGTTTTCCCTCGTTCCCACGCTCCCGCGTGGGAACACATACGGAGCCATAACTAATGGATAGAAGCCGCTACAAAATTACCGAGCCACAACTGCCTCCCTCGTTCCCACGCAGGAGCATGGGAACGAGCCAGGTATTTTCTAGAGTTTTCCCCTCGTTCCCACGCTCCCGCGTGGGAACACATACGGAGCCATAACTAATGGATAGAAGCCGCTACAAAATTACCGAGCCACAACTGCCTCACTCGTTCCCACACAGGAGCATGGGAACGAGCCAGGTATTTTCTAGAGTTTTCCCCTCGTTCCCACGCTCCCGCGTGGGAACGCATACGGAGCCATAACTAATGGGTAGAAGCCGCTACAAAATTACCGAGCCACAACTGCCTCACTTCGTCACCCTGACGGTGTTGCATTGGATACCCGTATTCACACGCAAAGAAACCGTCAACATCCTGCTGGATTCGTTGCGCTTTTTAAACAAAGAAGGCCTCAACGTGTATGCTTGGGTCGTTTTAGAAAACCACTGCCATTTTGTATTGCAAAGCAAGGCGCTGGACCAAGACATTGCCCGATTAAAATCATGGACGGCCAAACAACTGATTCATTATCTTACTGAAAATAATGTGAGGCAGATTCTGGATCAGTTAGCTTTCTATAAAAAAGCCTATAAGCACGATCGTGCTTACCAATTTTGGCAGGAAGGGGTGCACCCTGAGTTAATTCAAGGCGAGGATATGATGAGGCAAAAAATTGAATATATTCACCAAAATCCGATTAAGCGTGGTTATGTTGATGAGACAGTACATTGGCGATACTCCAGTGCTAAAGATTACGCAGGCTTGCCGGGTTTGTTGGAGGTTTGTACATGTTGGTAGCCAGTTATGCATTCCCACGCGGGAGCGTGGGAACGAGCCCGATAGAATGAAAGTGGCTACCACTCGTTCTCCTTTGCCAACGTGGGAATAGGTTATATAACGATGATTAAAATTAAACGTCCTCAAGATCTGGCGCGTCTACGCCGCCTTGCTCTGGCGGCACAGGGCTTGTTGCAGGCTCAGCCCTACGGGCGTGGTTTGGCGGGAGCACGAAAAGCGATAAACCAATTGGGTTATGTACAGATTGATACTATATCGGTGGTGGAGCGAGCGCACCATCATGTTATTCATTCTAGAGTGCCTGCGTTCAAGCCAGCCATGACCAATCAAATGTTACTCGATGGGGACATTTTTGAGTATTGGGCACACGCAGCTGCTTTTCTACCCATCGCCGATTTTCGTTTCTCTTTACCCTACAAGCATGCGATTAAAAGCGGCCAAACACATTGGTATAAAACCCGTGATAAAAAGCTTATGGGTGAATTATTGGCACGCATCCGTTCAGATGGCCCGATACGATCCCGAGATGTAGAAACCAACACTTCAAAACGGGCAGGTTGGTGGGACTGGAAGCCCGCCAAAAAAGCACTCGAACAGATGTATATGGAAGGCGACCTAATGGTTAGCGACCGCGAGGGTTTCCAAAAAACCTATGATCTAACCGAGCGGGTACTGCCATCTCAGGTTAATTTGCAAATGCCCAGTATGGAAGAATTTGCGGCGCATATTGTAGAGCAGCAGTTGCGCTGCCACGGCATTGTTTCGCTTAAAGGGCTGACGTATTTGCGCCGAAGTACTGATCTCCGCAAAACGGTGAAAGCTTTGGTAAACGAAAGGTTGGCGCAGCGTACTTTAGAGCAGGTGCAAGTAGACAGCGGCGAAGTTTTTATATTGGAAACCGGTGCGCTCGAACGCCGTCTTCCCCGGGTGAACAGCCGCATGCTGATTCTTTCGCCATTCGACAATAGCGTTATTCAGCGCGAACGCCTTAAAACACTGTTTCAATATGACTATCAGATAGAATGCTATGTTCCCGCCGCCAAGCGCCGCTATGGCTATTTTTGCCTACCATTACTTTACCGCGATGAGTTTGTTGGGCGGGTAGATTGTAAGGCTCATCGAAAAAGCAGCCATTTAGAAATCAAATCACTGCATTTAGAACCGCACAGCTTTGACGAAGATGTAGTTCTTATGGCGTTTGTAGAAGCCATTACAATATTCAGTCTTTTTCAAAAATGTGATTCGGTTTCTTTGACTAATGCAAACCCCAAACGGTTAACCCAACGTTTGCAGCGTGCGCTAAAGCCTCTAGGGTAAGCAGAACGTTTGCGTGGGAATGCGTAACTGGGGCTCGTTCCCACGCTCCCGCGTGGGAACGCATACGGAGCCATAACTAATGGGTAGAAGCCGCTACAAAATTACCGAGCCACAACTGCCTCCCTCGTTCCCACGCAGGAGCATGGGAACGAGCCAGGTATTTTCTAGAGTTTTCCCTCATTCCCACGCTCCCGCGTGGGAATGCATACGGAGCCATAACTAATGGGTAGAAGCCGCTACAAAATTACCGAGCCACAACTGCCTCACTCGTTCCCACGCAGGAGCATGGGAACGAGCCAGGTATTTTCTAGAGTTTTCCCTCGTTCCCACGCTCCCGCGTGGGAACGCATACGGAGCCATAACTAATGGGTAGAAGCCGCTACAAAATTACCGAGCCACAACTGCCTCACTTCGTCACCCTGACGGTGTTGCATTGGATACCCGTATTCACACGCAAAGAAACCGTCAACATCCTGCTGGATTCGTTGCGCTTTTTAAACAAAGAAGGCCTCAACGTGTATGCTTGGGTCGTTTTAGAAAACCACTGCCATTTTGTATTGCAAAGCAAGGCGCTGGACCAAGACATTGCCCGATTAAAATCATGGACGGCCAAACAACTGATTCATTATCTTACTGAAAATAATGTGAGGCAGATTCTGGATCAGTTAGCTTTCTATAAAAAAGCCTATAAGCACGATCGTGCTTACCAATTTTGGCAGGAAGGGGTGCACCCTGAGTTAATTCAAGGCGAGGATATGATGAGGCAAAAAATTGAATATATTCACCAAAATCCGATTAAGCGTGGCTATGTTGATAAGGCAGTACATTGGCGATACTCCAGTGCTAAAGATTACGCAGGCTTGCCGGGTTTGTTGGAGGTTTGTACATGTTGGTAGCGAGTTATGCATTCCCACGCGGGAGCGTGGGAACGAGCCCGATGTTGGTAGCCAAACACCTACCGGGTTTACCAGGTAATGGATATCCCCTAGTGCGGTATTAGGGTTTCGAAAATAATCAGCTCACCTGCTAGAGCGGCTGCGCCTGAATATCTGGAAGCCCCTGGTATTCAGGAAAAAGATATAAATATGAGGGATAATCCCCCAAATTATTGAAAACCGAAGAATCTTATTTGAATAACATTTATAGGGATTCAATCAGATATTGCATGGCTTAAATATCCGCAGATGAAACAAGATATCTCTAACGAGGATTTATCAATCTCAGGAATATTACCGATTTATACAGCACTCGCTACGGCAAGATCTTTGTGCCAAATAGAAAGCTAACTTCCGAGAACTGAGTAAATCATGTTATAAAAATCTCAATTGACAATGAGAGCGGCAAGGATAAGCATGCAAAAGATACTTACTGCTAATTTGGGCTCCGAGTATTCCATAAAAAGAAAAGTGAGTGCGAGCCACCCAAGACCCGCAAATGCACACAAAACTAATACAGGTGCTGCCTTTAAGAGATACATGGCTCGCCAGGCGATATAGAGACCTAACATTCCGAAAGCTACTTGTCCTAAAGAGAACGCAGAATTCAGTCCGTAATACAGCGTTGTCTCTAGGCTGTTAGCACGGGTTCCACGTAAATATTGGGAAACGACGTCTATAGCGAAATGCAATATTCCGCTCAGTGTTAGCCAGCCAAAGGCCGAGTAAATGATGTAGTTTTGCATAATTAGGTCCCGTTAATTTGTGTGATTCGTGGAGTCACAAGTCAGTTGTCATAGCGATGCGCCCGTTAGTTTTTTTGAAACCTCCCACAAGCGTACAGAAACCTCTACATCCAATGCCTGCGGAGGTATTTGCGCTTCAGTAGGAGCCCCCCGTATTTCGCCCAATTTGTCTGGCCCATAGTAGGCTCCACCCTTTGCGAAAGGAGATGTTGCTGCGAAAAGGGTAGGCAGCGTGCCTTGCGATGCAGGTTGGAACATAAACCACAAAAGGGAGCGTGTAATACCAATGACACTCCGGCGGCCGGGAGCATTGTGCAAAAGATCGGTACGTGAAATGCCCGGATGTGCGGCAATGCTGGTTACCCCCCATCCATTGGCCTCGCTATGTCGCTGCAACTCAAATGCAAACATAAGGCAGGCAAGTTTCGACTGGTTGTAAACCTGCATTGGGGTATAGCTTTTTTGCGCATTCAGATCGTCAAAGCTAATTGCACCGTTACGCGCAGCAATACTCGATAGTGTGACGACACGCGGGCTCTTACCCTTGACCAAGAGCGGCATCAGTTCTGCCGTCAGTACGAAGTGGCCAAGGTAGTTGGTTCCAAGCTGTAATTCGAAACCGTCTTCGGTTTCCTGCCGCTTAGGCGGAACCATCACACCGGCGTTGTTGATAAGTAGGTCAAGGCTGCCTCTTTGGCTCCGTAGTCGTTCACCAAAGTTCTTTATCGATGCAAGGCTCGCAAGGTCGAGCAGCTCAAATCGGACTGCCGCAAACGGCACCTCGGAGTGGATTCTCGCAATCGCCGCTGCGCCTTTCTCAGCATTGCGACCGGCAATAATAACCTCACCACCTGCCTTCGCGAGCGCCAAGGCACCTTCAAATCCTAGTCCCCCCGTGCCCGTAATAATAGCTGAACGACCAAGTTGGGATGGTATATCTGATGCTGTCCACTGTGCCATAATTACACCTTCTTAAAATTACACTGAGTGCAAAAATAATATTACACTCAGTGCAAGTTTGCAAGGGGGCGAAGCATGACAACAATCACCAATATCGATTTGCCAAGTGAGGGGTTGAGGGAGCGAAAGCGTCGAGAGACCACGCAACGTATTGCTGATGTAGGTATGCGCCTTTTCATCGAAAAGGGTTACGAGGCGACGACTCTAGATGACATCGCCGCTGGAGCAGATATATCCCGGCGAACGTTTTTTTATTACTTCAAATCCAAAGATGACATTCTGCTGTCCATGCAAAGCGAAATGGGTGAGGTTCTTGTTGCAGCCCTACAAGGCGAACTGGAAGGTAAACGGCCTCTAGATGCAGTGCGTAGTGCGATCATAAAGGTCTGTGCACCTTTTCCCGCTGCTGACATGATCGCTATTGACTGCATAATGCGCTCCAGCGACGCCGTTCAGGCTCGAAAACAAGCCACTTATGTACAGCAAGAGAAAATTCTGTTTGAGGTTCTGCGTAAACAATGGCCGGAGGAAGGAAGGGAGACTGGTCTCAGGATGGTTGCAATGGCGGCCGTTGGTGCAATGCGTCTTGCGTTTGATACCTTAAGCCGTGAGGGCAACAAGCGCCCTATCTTAGAGTTATTAAACGAATCATTTGACGCGCTGGAAAATGAGATATAGGGAATATCCGCTTCTGTTTCGCTACTCATTTTACTACCGTTACGTCAGTATTAATAATTACTGACAAATTGGAGTGTGTGTCCCTGTAAGTTGATACAAAGCCACGGCGCTTTTGGTTTCGGGTAGATCGCCTGTAGCATTTTTCCTGCTGAGCATAAACTTTATTCTACGCACTTAAAATTAGGGAAGTTACCAAAAATATAAAGTGGCTTCGCATCAACTGTTTCTATGACCTCGACACTTTTTCGTGTTTTCTGAAATTGAGAATACGCCTCACGCATTGCACCAGCTTTTAGGGTGCCCATACCAGAAAAACCTGTAGCAGCTTGACGTGAAACCATATAGGTATCTTTTCCCATTGGTACCCCCCAGAATTTGATGCGCAACCAGCCAAAAACAAAATGGGTAATATATACATTAGTTTCATAGAGGATCTCTGATTTTTTGTAACGCTTTCTTTGTGCCATCTGACACCTCTTAGGTAAGTGGAGGGGTGTGCATTGTAGGGACAAGTTCATCTTTATGTGCAGAGGAAGACGTAGCGCGTACTTTGCCGAATGGGCTTGTTGCTGCCGATCTTTTTCTGGTAGAAACCGCATTGTTCCGTATGTGTTTTGCGGGGGGAGGGGGAGTTACTGCAAGCCGAAATTTTCTCTCAGTAAAAAGTATAAGCGTTAAGCGGCGCTTCAATGACTGTCACGAAGATGTAATTAACGACATGAATACTGGCGTTTTTTACTGAGAGCGAGAGTGATTATGCCGGTAATAACGCGACGTAAATTTGTGCGCGCCAGCCTTGCGGGGCTGGGCGGAGTTTATGTTACAACTGTACTACCCGGTTGTGGCGGTAGTGATGATAATTCTTTGGATGCGGGCAGCTTTGATTATGGTGTGGCCTCGGGCGATCCTTTAACGCATAGCGTTATTCTCTGGACACGTTTGACCCCAGCTGATTCCAGTAAAGCCGAGGCTTCTCTGGCGTGGGATATAGCTCGTGATGCCGGTTTTCAAGAGCTTGTTGCGTCCGGTTCGGGCACGGCATCCATGGCTAGCGATTTCACCGTAAAAGTCGATGTGCAGGCGCTAGATGCCGACACTCAGTATTACTATCGCTTTAAGAGCGACAGTGAAAACTCTGTGGTGGGTAAAACACGAACCCTGCCAGAAAGCAGCAGTAACTCGCTCAAACTTGCGGTGCTTTCCTGCTCAAATTACCCGGCAGGGTACTTTCATGTTTATCGTGAGGTTGCCAATACCGCAGGTTTGGATTTGGTGCTGCACTTGGGCGACTATATTTATGAATATGGTGCTGGCAAGTACGCCAGCGAAAATGCAGAAATGCTGGGGCGTGTGCCTCAACCGGCGGGTGATCTGCTAACACTGGATGACTATCGCACGCGCTATGCACAATATCGTTCAGATCCGGATCTGCAGGCTGCGCATGCCGCCGCGCCATTTATTTTGGTATGGGATGATCACGAAGTTGCTAACGATGCCTGGGAAAACGGCGCAGAAAATCATAGTGAAAGTCAGGGCAGTTATAGCGATAGAAAGCTTGCGGCTATTCGGGCTTATTTTGAGTGGCTGCCAATTCGGCCGGTTACTGCCGGTGTCGATTCGGACCTGGCGTCGCCCTCCAGCATTTATCGCCAGTTCGAGTGGGGCGATCTGGTTAATCTCTTAATGTTAGATACCCGCCATGAGTCGCGCGATGCCCCTCTGGCAATAACAGACTTTTTTGATGCCAGCACTGGTTCATTCGATTTTGTCGGATTGTCCACTGCAGTGAATAATCCGCAGCGCAAAATGCTGGGCTCGATACAGCGTGAGTGGCTTTCCGATGCCATGTTGACATCGACGGCAACGTGGCAACTGTTGGGTCAACAGGTTCTGATGGGCAGTATGTTATTGCCGTTTGCGATTGCGACACAACAGCTGAGTGTGACCGAATATGCAGAGCTTGGGCAATTGGCTATCCTGGCTCAGCGTGCACAGGCGCGCGATAGCGGGCTGAACGCAGAGCAATTTAGCTACCTGGAAGCGAATCAGCAGAGATTGACGCCAACCGTTGTCGCGTTACTTCAGGCTCCCGCTATTCCATATAACCTGGATGCCTGGGATGGCTATGGCGCAGAGCGAGAGTTGGTTTATGCCGCTGCAAAAGCCGCCAATGCCAATTTGGTGGTTGTCGCCGGTGACACACACAATGCCTGGGCGAACCGGCTTCGAGACAGCAGCGATAATGTCGTTGGCGTTGAGTTTGCGACAACATCCATCAGCTCACCCGGCTTAGAGCAATACCTGGCTATTGAGCCTGCGGCCTATGCTGCTGTGGAGCAGGGCATCGTCTCACTGGTAGAGGATCTACACTATGTCAATGTCGGTGATCGCGGACTGCTGATCTTGGAATTCACTCACGAACAGGCAACGGCGCATTGGCGTTTTGTTTCATCAATACTGGAGCGAAACTACGGCCTGCAAAGTGCGCGGGGTTACAGTATGCGCGTGCCGGTGAACAGCGATTATCAGCTGGAAGAGCTGTAGTCGCGATCGTGGGCGGGGCTGATTTGCTATTTTCACTTTCGGCTTTAAACGGCAGGGTGTAAAGGGTGGGAGGACGATAAGGTGAGGTATAAGGCGAAAGGCCAAAAGAAAGATAAGAAAACGGATTGACCGAGAACAAAAAAGGGGAGCGAAAGCTCCCCTTTTTTTCGTTAATAGCCATAGCCTGGCTAGTTTTCGTTTGCCTTTTATCTTTCACACTGCCCAGGTTCAGATAAGGTCATCCTTTAAGTTTGCTGCGGTTTTGTTTTTAACCGTTCTAGAGCGGGGGGCTCTACCTTATATTGTGGGTGCCAACCCTGTAGGTTTTTCTAAGTAGCCCACAGGAAGATAGTCGGCTATTCAAAAAATAGAGGTATAGCAAAAGTTTGCAGCCGGTCACAATTCCTCCAACGGTGGCGGCCCTCTCTCTGTAATTGGAACTAATGTGGCGACCTTGTCGGCTGTTTTGCGCATAATTTCGCTGCTGTAATTTCTTCAAATATCCTGTTTTGAAATGTCACATAGCAAATATCACGTAATAAACGTTACCGTAAAACACGGGTTATCTAGGCGGCGTGTTATCCCGCTTTATCTAATAAAAAGGAATAGTCAATAATGAATAAGAAAGCTTACCTGCTATCGTCGTCCAATGTCTTTTCTCGTCTTCCTCCGACATTACTTCCTATATTGTTATTGGTTTTTTTCTCTACAAGTGTAAATGCTCAAAACTGGGAACTGGTTTGGTCCGATGAGTTTACTGATAATATTGGTTCAGACTGGGTATTCGAAACTGGTAATGGTTCTGGTGGGTGGGGTAATAACGAGCTGCAGTATTACCGGCAGGAAAATGCCAGCGTTGAAAATGGCTATCTGGTTATTACTGCACGCCAACAAAGCTACGGCGGTTACGACTACACCTCGGCCAGAATGAAAACCCAGGGTAGAAAAAGTTTTAAGTATGGGAAAATAGAAGCGCGCTTATCGGCCCCTTCCGGCAGCGGTTTATGGCCAGCTTTTTGGACATTGGGCAATAGTATTTCGTCTGTGGGCTGGCCGCAGTGTGGCGAGATTGACATTATGGAGCACGTAAATACCGAG
This sequence comes from Teredinibacter haidensis, assembly GCF_014211975.1. Lineage (NCBI taxonomy): Bacteria > Pseudomonadati > Pseudomonadota > Gammaproteobacteria > Cellvibrionales > Cellvibrionaceae > Teredinibacter > Teredinibacter haidensis. The sequence continues at coordinate 1,638,422 of NZ_CP060084.1, read as the reverse complement.
TCTCAAATTCACGGCACTATTCACTGGCAAGACCATAACGATGCGTACGCTAACTATGGCGGCTCTAGCGATGTGAATGTTGAAAATTTTCACGTATACAGTATTGAATGGGATGCTTCGTATATCCGCTGGTATTTGGATGGTAATCAATATCACGAAGCCGATATTTCTGGAGGCGTAAATGGAACTAGCGAATTCCATGAGGAATTTTTTATTCTTCTCAATCTTGCAGTCGGTGGCGAATGGCCTGGCTTTGATATAAACAACGGTGCCTTACCCGCGCGTATGATGGTGGACTATGTGCGTGTGTATGAAGACAGCTCTAGTGGCGACAATAGTGGAGGTGAAGATGACGGTGGAAGCAATGCCATCGATTTTAGCGTAATAACTGAAGCCGAAAATTACAGTGCTATGTCGGGCATAGCAACGGAAAATACCTCCGATACCGGGGGAGGACAAAATGTTAGTCAAATAGAGGATGGTGACTGGTTGGCCTATAGCAACATGAGTATACCGGTTAGCGGTGACTACCTTATAGAGTATCGTGTGGCCAGCCAAAATGGTGGGCGGTTATCTCTGGATCTTAATGCCGGTGCTACGGTATTAGGCCAGCTTAGTGTTCCTTCTACCGGAGGCTTGCAAAGCTGGACAACTATTTCTCATACGGTTGCCGTTGATGCGGGCTCTCACGATTTTGGGGTGTATGCTAGCACGGGTGGCTGGAACCTTAATTGGTGGCGAGTTTCTTCGGTTGCAGCGATTAGCAGTAGCTCATCTTCAAGCAGTTCATCTTCAAGCAGTTCATCTTCTAGTAGTTCATCTTCTAGTTCTTCCGGCGGAGAAGCGATGCAGTGTAATTGGTATGGAACACTAACGCCTCTTTGCGCCGATACTAGCAGTGGCTGGGGCTACGAAAGTAATCTAAGCTGTGTGGGCATTGACACCTGCGAATCACAGTATGGTGATGGCGGCGTTGTCGGCAGTTCTAGTTCATCAAGTAGTTCTAGTTCATCAAGCAGCAGTGGCGGGAATAGCGGCCTGTGCAATTGGTATGGTACGAGTTACCCGCTATGTAACACCACTCAAAGCGGATGGGGCTGGGAAAATAGTCAGAGTTGCATTTCCGTCAGTACCTGTAACGCACAATAGCGGCTCGTTTATATTCATCGATGTGTTGCCAGCTCTCCCCTTGGTCGGCCGGAGAGTTGGCAACGATTAATATTAACGACTAAACAAGAGAATCCTTTAAGGCCTTGCGACTAACAAGAATACGTAGCAGAAGCGTTAATAAAACAGGCACGTTAACAGCACTTGAAAACGATGAACGCTATTTGTTCTGCTGCAAATCTCTAATCATGCAAAAAGTGGGTTTCGTATTGCCGAGAACATTATAATAATTCCGTTAACGAGCCCGACGCTTTAGCGGTAGATGCTTGTGATGGGTTGGAACGCGGGCAAACATGTTCCTATAAAAAAACAATAAGAAAGCGCTAGCTCACAGACCATGGTCGATCAGTGATGCGAAAAGAGGAGCAGCACCCTTTATTTAATTGGAAACAGAAGCGGAAAAGAAACGGTATAGGAAAAAACAAGGCAAAAACCTACTGAGGTAAATTCTTGCCTTGCTTAACGGTGGGTCTACTTAGATATCAAGACGGGTTGGCTATAGTCCGTGTGCAAATATCGTAACTCGGAAAAACCTAGCGTAAACAAGCCGCCATTATTACTCGCAACCATATCGAGGTAGGGAATGCCCGTTTCAAAAATGCATTCATCTGTGGCTAAGTTAATACTGCGCGTGCTGTTCCCCGGCACCAGTAAGGCGTTCGTTTTAGGGTTGTACCGAATACCGTACATTCGGCTCTCGCTTAGGTCTCGGGTGGTGCCGTCGCTACTTAAACAAGAGTTTATGTCGATAGTGGCTCTATCGCCCGTTACAGGGTTGATACGTAGAATGAGCCCGTCTTCGGGTACTGTTGCGTAGAGTGCGGTACTCGTCAATACTATGCCATTGGTGTTGGTAAGCGCTTGGCCCGTTCCCTTTACGCCGTTCGAAGAAACCACAGTCCTTTCGCCCGTAGCAAGGTTTAGCGCTATTATTCCGTGGTATAGCGGATCGGCTATATATAAAGTCTTCGTTTCTTCGTCCACATCTAAACCGTCTACGGCTTGCAGTATTTGGCCGGTCCCCACTCTTATAGAGGCAATTAACTCTGCGTTGGATTCTGGCGCTTTAGCGAAAGAAGTGTCGATTTCAAAAATCTTATCATTTAGGCCGGTATAGAGCTTACCTGTTATGTTGTCGAGAGTGATATCGGCATGGTATACCAGGCCGCTAATATCGGGAATGACTGCAAGAGCGGTACGGTTACCGTTCGCGAGGTTCACGGCTATAACTTTGGGCGGGCCACTTGTTCCTGTATCCAGAACATATATAAAGCTTTCGTCAGAATTTTTAACCATGGAATTACCGCTGGAAAATTTATCGCCTTCGCCAATAAAGTCGCTGAAAAACAACGAACGCATTCCATTTTCGCGGTTAATTTGAATATATTGGTTTAACCCATAATCGAAAATTGAAAGTAAGCCATCGGCGCTCCACAGCATCTCGTTCACTTGGCTAAAGCTGAGGGGATCGTTGGCGTCAGCTTCGGATACTACTGCGACATCACTGTCTGTAAGCGCAATACTGTAAACGTCAGTATCGGTTGAGTAGTAAATGTGTCCTCCTGCTATGTCGGCGGCGAGACCTCTATTTAAATTTGAGTTAGAGGGAATGTTATAGCCTTCCAGCGTATTTACTGCGGCAACGGTCTCTGAGTTAAATACAGTAATTTTCCCTTCAGAAACATTTTGCAGTGTGGTGAGGTAGCCCTCGCTTGATGTGGATTCCGATACATACCAATTCTCATAGCCGGAGTCGCCAGTGGTAATAACTGGTGCCAGGCTAAGAGTATCAATGTTTAGACGGGCGACGGTGGTGGAAATATTTCCATCAGACCTGTCTAAAGATGCGACAGCGAATATTGTGTTGTTGCCTGTATTACATTCGAGTTCGGTATAGTGGGTAGAAACAGATTCAGAGCCAGCCGATAATGCGGCGTTAAATGAGCCCCAGATTTGCGTGGTTTTTGTGGTGAGGTTATAGCTGTGAATGGCTAGAACGGCTTCGCTTTCGTTTGCCCAGTTATTGTTTGTTGCCGCATTTTCGGCGAGATGAAAATAAAAATATTCATCGCTCGGCGGGTGGTAACAGGCAGCGCTGCTCCAGCTATCTAAAACAACAGATGTAGAGCTTCCAAGCCTAGGATCCACCATGGTAAGAGACCAACCGCTCATACCGAGAATTAAGCCGTTTTCGTCTAGGTGGTCGAAGGTGTACGGTACGTTGGCGCCGCGTTTTAGGGTGAAAGTGTCGGCGCTTATATTTTCGTTGCCTTTTGTATCCACAACTATAACGTCGTAGATGAAACTCGGAGAAATGTCGCTAAGTTCTAGCTGCCAGTCTACTTCAAAACCTTCTGTAAGTGCACGGCGGTTGCTTAGCGTTGCGGCTACGTTGCCAACCGTTACGCTGGCGATATCGGAATTATCTTTTGCCGTGCCTCGAACGAGAATGGAGCTGCCCGTGATCATGGACGACGGCCAGGGGTAGATAATTTCTGCAAGTGGGAGAATGTTTTCAGGGCGAGTGTTAACCGTAAAATCAACCGATATCGTGTCGCCGGTGCCACCCATAGTGATCGTTGTTACAGTGCTGCCTTCTAGTGTTGTGTTCGATTGGACGCGAACAGTTAAAGTTTGGCCATTTTCAATCACGCCGGCTTGCGCTGTATAAGCGCCGCCATTAATAGAATATTCTCCATTCATGATATTGATGGGAACTTGAGAGTTAATACCGGAAATACTCTTCAGCTCTGAATTTACTGTTTCGCCAGGCTCTGCCATGGAAACTGTTGAGAAACTAAAATTATCTGGAAGGAGATCTGAATTTTCGGTGGCGATATCCGCTGGAAATTGTTCTTCTGTTGTATTTCCTCCACCGCCGCAGGCAGAAAGGGTCAAAAAAAGGAAGCATGATAGTAGCTTGAGTGCTGAATACATATGTGAGTCCTTAGGGTTAGGTTTCCTAAATGGTCATCCCAATTTAGTTATAAAAATAATTTTTGGGATCGAAGTATTGGCCGCATGCGTCACCACGTTTCGCCTTCTAATTGATGGCGAAACGCGGACGTATTATTTGGCGCTCAATCTAATATGTCAATGTGTTGGACGTTATGGTTGATAATCTATCCTCGATTTCGATTTTTGAGTGAAGCGATGGTGGCTGAATGAAGCTTGATCGCGATGTTATTTATGCGAACACCGCGCTGAAACGACTCACTTAATCGAAATTGGCGGCTCAATAATCCATTTATAAATACGATTAATTTGTATTCGGTTTGGCAGGGTGCTTGATTGGTGGTGCTGGTTGTTCAACGTGGCACCAGTGGTTTTTACTTGTTGTGAGGGCGGCATGTGAGGTTGAGTGGCAGCCTTTTTTGAGGCTTATAGTTCTTCTTCAAATTCTAAGCGTGGACGAGAATCAATCATCACTTGTTATGTTTCTGAAGTTTTTCCCTGTTTTAGTGTTTAAAATTAAATGGGGCAACAGCGGGGGCTAATTTTTCTTCGATAATATTATCTCAAAGCTCTTTAGTTTCTACATTTGGGCGGTTAAAGGCTTGGGTGAATTTTGCATCAATATGGGCTCTTTTTGTAACAGGTATAGCATAAGAAAGAGGCAATGCTCACGGTTGTACAGAGCCGATGGTATAGCATTGAGTGTTTTCCACGAATATTTTTTAGACGCAGTATAGCGTTCAATACGAAAGGTGGGGGGTAAGAGCAAGGCGAAATTTTATCGTTGTGGTTTTTTCGAAAAGTGTCTGCGCTACTTTGTGTGCGATTTCGGCACAAAAATTGGTTCAGACGTAGGCCGCTTCCGTGACTAGCTCTTAAGCTTCAGTGTGGGAGCTGACACGTTTGGTATTGCTATGTTTTGAATATGGCGCGGACAGATGGAATGCAAGGGCGTGTACTGCAACCGACGGATGATTAGCTAATACTGGATGGTTATCCGTACGCGCTATGCGCAATATACTTCAGACCCTGCTCTGCAGGCCGCGCAGAAATATCTGGGCATAATCGGAGGCTTCCGTGGGAATACGGTCACGAAGTTGCTGGCGATGTCTGAGATAATGGCGCAGAGAATCATAGTGAAAATCACGGAAGTTATGGCGAAAGGAAGCTTGCCTCAATGCGTGTGAACAATGATTGTCAGCTGGAATAGTTGTAGTCGCGATTGTAGGCGGGGCTGACGTTTCTGTTTTGTTGCGCCAGCTAACAATTTAGGTAGCTTCCTCTTGTTTTTTTTCTCTTCGGCAGGTAGTTTCCGCTGCTTGTGAACTAAATACAAATAAAGGGAGATATATCAATATGGTTAAATACATCATTACTTCAGCGCTTGTGCTATTTTCACTTTCGGCTTTAAACAGCTATGCGGCGGAGTGTAAAGGGCAGGCGGAATCTAGCTGTGTTGGAAATAGTGCGTGCACCTGGGTCGAGGGTTACAAGAAAAGTGACGGTAACAAAGTAAAGAGCTATTGCCGGTCGAAGGGTAAAGCCGCAGCAGGTAAGGTGTCGAAAGATAAGAAGTCTAAAGAAGAAAATGTGAAAAATGTAGCCAAAGAGAAAAAGCAAAAGGCTGAGAAGGCCACTAATACAAAATCCAAAGATGCAAAAGCTAAGCTGGCAGCAGGGGAAGAGAAAGCCAAAGCTAAGAAAGAAAATGCTAAAGCTAGCGATGTGAAGAAAAAAGCAAAAAAAGAAAAGTCTAAAGCTAAAGATAAGGTGAAGGATAAAGCGAAGGATAAAGCGAAGGATAAAAAGAAAGACAAGAAGTCGAACTAATCGACAGTAAAAAAGGGGAACGAAAGCTCCCCTTTTTTTGAGTTCGAAGACCGCTCGAAAGAGTATGCGTATAACTCATGGATAGTTACACTGAATTTTGCAGGCTCGGGCTAAAGTTATAATGCACTGGTGGCCCTTTGCAATGAATAGTAGTCAATGATCTCATCGTAGAGCGAGTTGTAGAGATTCATTTGACTGTTCGCCCTTAGTGTTTCAGCGTCCAACACTTCTGTGTGGGAAATCAAACCATTAATATAGCGGTCACGCACCACCTGCAAGTTTTCCTGAGCCTGATCTACAGCAGACAATGCAACGCTGCGGCGATTACGAGCCTCATCCACTGCCAACCAAGACTGTTTAACGTGTAGCTGTATCATTGATAGTAACTCGCGCTTTTGCGCTGATAATGCAGATGCTTGCTTAATGACCGCTCGGGATTTTGACGAGGTTGCGCCACCATCAAATAAATTCCATTTTACTACCAGCCCAGCCATCCACTGTGAATCGTTGGTTAAGTATTTGTCTTGCTGATATCCATATCCGCCGGTAATTGCCAGCTGTGGCAAATTTGCCCCTTTGATGGATTTTGCCTGTAGCTGCAACGCTTCTATTTTTTTATCCAATGATGACAATTCACTACTGTTTTGGATGCCGGTTTCCGTTAACTCGGCCAAACTACGGTTAACGTTGACTTCCTTCAGTTTGTCGAGCGCGACGGTGTTATCTAATGGGCGACCTAGTAGGCGGTTATAATTGGCTTTTGCAATTTCTAATGAGTTTTGTGCGGCGATAAGCCGCTGCCGTGCTTCTTGTAACGTTACCGTTACGCTTAATAGATCATTTCTGACGACCAGGCCTTGTTGATTCAAACGTTCGACATCATCTTTATGAGCTTGCAGGCTAACGACATGGCTTTGGGCAACGTCAACCCAGTGTGATGCCCGCGATACCCCGACGTAAGCCACAACTACACTCATTTTTAAATTTTGTGTCTGGCTGTGTTGATCAAAAGTGGCGGCAATTACCGCTGCTTTAGCGGCATCGATTCCATAGGAGATCTGGCCTCCTGTGTAAAGCGGCATAGTGACGGCTGCCTGGTAGCCGAAACTTTGCCGTTCGGCAAAATTGGCTTCTGCACCAGCAAATTCCAAGGCTAGATCGTGGGAGAATGCCATGTAATTCGCTCCCACCGAAAGGGAAGGCCGCGCCATTGCTTTGGT